>JBDHHA010000475.1:0-2461 GCA_039589615.1 Gemmatimonadota bacterium | reverse complement strand
GGGGGGTAAAGCACTTCTCCTCGGGGCTATGGCGCGCAAGCTGGGCTTTAGCGGCAAGGTCGCCGGTCAGGGAGGGGTGGGCAAGACCGCAGGCGTGGGCTCCGTAGGCGCAGGTGGCGTCCAGGCAACGCAGCGCCCGCTCGTCATGGTGCTCAGCAGCGACTACGCTGACGACAAGTATTCATCCGCGGCGCGAGCCAAGAAGGCGCTCGACCGCTACGAGCAGGAGAACGGCTCAGGCAGCGCCGTGGACTACAACTAGTGGCCATCACGAACGGAAAGCTCGAAGGCAGGGTGACAATCCCCACAGGAGGCGTGCAATTCGCCACTGTGACGGACGACGACGACGGGCCACACGCGGCCACCATCGCAGCCGGGGATTACTACTGGTCCAGCGCGTGTGGGTGGTTACAGTGCAGGCGGCCGAGGGCGAGGCGGGTACGCTTACCATCGCTAACGACGGCTCGACCTGCACGGTGACGTGGAATGACACCACGTTCCGCGACATGTGCGGGTACACCGGCAACCTCTCCGGTGCGACCTCCTACCTGAGCCCTGATCACGTAGAGGCGCTCTGGCTGCCCGATGGTGCGCCGGTATCGCCCTACGGCCTGGACGACGACGGGGACGATGAGCCTGACTGGACGAGCACGGAGAGCCCGGCGGGGCACGTCAAGTCGCTGGTGTACCAGCGCAAGACGGTGCAGTCCATCGAGTGGGGCAACATCACCCACTGTCTACCCGGACGCCGATACCGACGCCACCTACACCACGTACCGCGTGAGCGGACACGTACCCAAGCCCGAGCAGATCGAGGACGGTTACATCGGCGTGTGGAGGATCAGCCTTCCCCGGCTGGTGAAGGTGCCGTGACATGGGCACAACCCTTACAGCGCTGCAAAGCGACGACGGCGTTGGGCTTGCGTTTACGCTGGCTATAGCTGGGTACGAGTACATCCTGACGGATGGCGATGCGTCCGCAGCCGTGACCGCATGGGCCGGCACCGACTGGAGCGCAGCGCTCAGCGGCCTGCGCATCGATGGGCGGTTCTCGCAGTCCATCACCCCGTGGAGCGACAAGCTGGACGTGGGGCGCCTCACGTTCTACGTGAGCGATGACAGCGGCGATGACAGTGACACCTTCGGGATCGATACGCACAAAGCCGCCGCGGGCAATGAGACCTACCTCGATGAGGACCTCACGCCCAACGACACCACGATCAGCGTGGTGAGCACCGGGGCTTTCGCGTCCAGCGGAACCATCTACATCGGCACCGAGCGCATCGAGTACGCGGGCAAGACCACGAGCCCCGATACGTTCACCGGCTGCACACGCGGCTCCCTGAGCCCGGTGGGCACCAGCAGCGCCTCGGACGTATTCGGGCAGGAGCATAACCTACCGCAGTACGACTTGGATCGGGCGCATCGTGGCCCTCTACGTCCATCGCGTAGTGGCCGGCGTCCTGGACGTGCGCGCGCAAGCGCAGCGTATCTTCACCGGGCGCATCAAAGACATCGCCGACACGAGCAGCGGCGAGACGGCCGTGGTGTGCGAGGATCTCCGGTGCATGGTTCGCGATTGCGTGCTCATGCGGGACCAATTCCGCGGCCGGGTGAAGGAGGGACTCTACATCAACCAGGGCGCGCGTCGCTTCGATGCCTACGTGCGGCTATCACCGACGGCTGGAGCGTCATCATCAACGACGACGACCGCGTGGTGATTACGTGGGAGCCAGCAGCGGGGACCACTGCGCCCCGTGGCTTCGCCATCTGGAACGATGATGACGGCCTCTACGATCTGGGCATGATCGATTGGGACCACCGTACGGACAAGCTCTATTCCAACCTGACATCCGGCGACCCGTCCATCACCGGGCCGATGGCGTACATCCGCGCGAAGGCGTTTCAAATCACCGAGTCCCAACTGCAACTCGACTCGTCCACCGGCTCGTGGTTCAACAATGCGGATTGGTTGCCTGAGAACCTGCGCGACCACATCGGCACCAGTGAGGACTGGGGGCTTTTGCAGATCGGCGGCAGCGTGGTTGTGCTGGCCAAGCACGACACGGATACCAACTTCACCGATATCGCACTGACGCGCGACCACCACCTCACCAAGCTATTCAAGCTATTCGGCGAGCGGGGCGAACTCGATACGGAGATCCGCGCAGACATGGACGGCGATCTGGAAGTGCGGCAGATCGTGCTCATCAATGGGGAGTTCGAGAGCATCGTGCCTCGCCTCTTCGCTACCACGGGCGCGAGCAGTGGCTACAACCACGCCACCTACGATGAAACCGACTGGGGCTCACAGTTCGGAGCGGGCATCCCGTGGGACTGCCTGGGGGATGCGTTCGAGGACAGCATCATCAACGACCTGAACGAGACGTCGGCTGCCAACTCGATGATGGTGTACCTGGAGAAGCCCACGCGCTTGAGCGTGGTGCTAGCCCCGGAGCTC
>JBDHHA010000474.1:0-2430 GCA_039589615.1 Gemmatimonadota bacterium | reverse complement strand
GACTCCACGCCAAGAGGTGTGGTGGTCCACCGAATCTTCTGTTCCGACTTCCCGCCCGCAGCTCATTCTCCTGCAAGTAGTTACCCTACTTCCGGATGTATCCTTCTCGCATTCCTTCCGGAAACTCTTCATGCTGGGAGTGCCGCAGTACCACAACATCCCTCGGCCATATGGATTCACCTTGACTTGCACACCCACAGAGGGACAATTGGCTCAGAGAGGATGCCAATGCCCCACCTCAGCCCGCAATCGCTGACCCAAGCTGAACAGCGAGCAATCTTGCGCGCCACAGCCCGGAATCCGCGGGACCACCTCATCTACTCCCTGGCGCTCGGAACGGGGCTGCGTCTGGCCGAAATTGTAGGCCTGAACGTGGGGGATGTATACGGCCAGGGCGGGAAACCGAAGAATCGCCTAAGATTACGGCCCGAGATCGCCAAGGGTGGCCGGAGTGGCGACGTGTTCCTGCCGGACGCCCTTGTGATCAAGCTCCGGAAGTTCTGGCGACACAAGGCCACACGGCGCGAGGGGTTGCAGCCGGACGACCCGCTCTTCTGCTCGCAGAGCCGGCGGCGCATCTCACCCCGCCGGGTCCAGTTCGAAGTCTAGGGAATTCTATCCCAGGACCGGGGTGAAAGGCGTGCCGCCGGTCGCGCGCCCCGCTCGGAATGGCATCGTCGCACCGAAGATGGCTGCGCGGGCCCGATCGTCGCGGTCCGCTGAGGTGCCCTTACGGGCTGTCGCGGCACGAACACCCTGACGCTGGACAGATCCCAGCCCACGAGGGCCCACGCTCAGCTGCCGGTGTCGATGAAGGAGGCGCCGTTCAGCCACGCGGCGGCGCGTGGGCCCGCGCCTCAAGCCCGTGGGGTCGAGGATGAACGCGACGACCCGCATGGTCCCGCCACAACGACAGCGCAGCGGGTCGACCTCGAACACCCTGGCGATGAGCCTTGCCCACTCACGCCGGCGCTCGCGCTGCGACGGCGTCGGGGTGTCCGGCTCGCTGTCGCCCGGGGATGGCCTCTCCCCTGCCGCGGCTCCCAGGCGAGCCCGTGCGCCCCGCGTGCGGTTGGCGTAGATGCCGTACAGCCGGGTGAGATGGAATCCCGGCGGGGGGATGTGCTGGCACAACCGCGCCAGCATTTCCAGAGGGTCGAGGGTGACGCTCTGCGCGCCGCTGACCGGATGCACGCGCCGGCCGCGGTAGCCGGCCCGGACCCCGTCATAGGTCAGCCGTCCCAGCGCGATCGGCGGATGCACCAGGTACCGGCAGAGCCGCTCGACCCCCGCCGTGTCGTCAGGCTCCACCCGGATGGCGTGGTGCACCGAGAAGCCGGAGTGTCTCCACGACAGCAAGCCCGCGGCCGCGTCCTCCTCGAGCCGCCTCCGCCACGCCGACCGGCGGCAGCGGGCCCGCGCTCACCAGCGCGTGCAGATGAGGCTGCCAGTTCGCCAGATCCCCGTAGGTCTGGATCGACACCGCCATCCTGGGCACAACGTGCCGATCCTCGAGGCCGGCGCGGTACAGATCCCGCACCGTCCGCCAGGCGCAGCGCGACAGCGCACCGAGGAGCCGCCGGTCGTAGAGGAAGAACAGCCGCAGACGCTTCGGCACCGTGAACACCCACTGGTGGTGCGGTACCGCCGCCAGTACCTCGGAGCTCAGCCACTCGGCCCACAGCACCGCGCGCCTGCTATGACACGACGGGCAGAAGCCGCGCTTCTTGCACGACAGCGCCACTCGGAACTCCCGCCGACAGGCGTCGCAGCGCACCCGGGCGAAGCCATGCCCCTCGATGCCACAATCCAGAAAAGCGAACAGCGTGCGCTCCACCACCCCCCGCCAGGCGCCGTAGCGCGACGCGAAACGCTCGTCGTACACTTGCTTGAACCCCTCGCAGTAGGTTTCGGGAAGCCGATACAGGGGGGAGTCCCGCGGCCGTCGCGGGAGATATGCGGCCGGTCCGGCATAGGCGTCGGCCATGCCCCGGGGCCGAGCACGAACCGCGCCGATATGCTCCCGAAGGCCGTTGCCCCTCGCCCCTCAGTGCGTTGCGCGACGCCGGGGCCGCCGGCTCCTGTTCCTCTTCCGTCCGATGGCGAACAGACCATGTCGTAGCTCGGCCGCCGGCGTGACAGCCGTCATGCGTCGCCCCGGGGCCGTGAGCATCGTCAACACCTCCTTTGGCCGGAAGCCGGCTATACCGCCCTGAAGGGCCCGATTGGATCGCTCCCGGACGCGGGTTCGACTCCCGCCGCCCGCCTCGTCAGCGATCGCCTATTCGGGCTCGTCCCTGTAGAACTTGCAGGTCTCGACGTCGTCCTCGTCGACCATGCACTCGTACAAGGCGAACCGCTCTTTCTCCTCATCCCACATCAGCGTGAACGGAACGGGGTCCGCCGCCCGCACCGGATCGTCGTCGTCGA
>JBDHHA010000473.1:0-3461 GCA_039589615.1 Gemmatimonadota bacterium | reverse complement strand
GTCTCGCCGGCCCCGAAGGTCAGGGTGTCGGCCGCCGCCACCGACTTGGTGAGGTTGAAGAAGGTGTTCGAGCCGGAGATCGTCTGGCCGGTGCCGTCCAGGGTCACGGTGCCGCTTCGGGCCGTGAAGGTGTCCAGGTTGGTGAAGTCGCCCGCTACGGAGATCGCGTGGTTCGACGCGGAGACGTCCAGCCCTCCGTTGTTGATCGTCAGGTTGCCGTTCACGTCCAGCGCCGAGCCCAGGGTGAGCGTTTGACCGTTGTTGACATTCACCTCGACGTCGTTGTAGACGGACGCTCCGGGGGTGAAGGTGGCATTGAGCAGCGTGAAGGTGACGGTCGACGTCCCGGCGGTGAAGGTGCCGGCGGAGGCGTCCCAGTCGCCCTCGACGGTGATCGTGTTCGCACCGGCGTCCAGGGTGCCCAGGATCTTGACGTCGTAGGTCGTGACGTCCCCTCCGGGGGCGAAGGTGACGCCGGCGGGCACGTACAGCTCGTTGCCTGTGGGGATCGTCAGGGCCCCGGCGCTGACCGAGTACTCGATCTCGTTGTCGCCGATGGCCCCCTTGGCGGTGGCCATGTCGGCGTTGGTGAGTGAGCCGCCGTTGTCGTGCCGGGTGATGACGTGGCTGGCCCAGATGTCGAACCCGGCGAGATCGGCCCCGTCCGTGACGGTCACGGTGGTGGCGTCGATCGCCTCTTGGTCGAGGTAAACCAGCATCGCGTCCCCGGGATCCGTGAGGGCGATAATGGAGTAGGCGCCAGCGGCATCGGTCACGTCGGCGCCCATGTCGACGCCGTTCATGATCAGACGCACCGTGAGGCCGGCCCCCGCGCTGGTGACCCCCTCGTCGGTGTAGACGGTTCCCGAGATCAGGTCTTCGAACCAGAGGATGTTGTTGCCGTTGTCGACGGAGTTGGTCGGCCGGATCGGCAGATGCGATAGATCAGGTTCCCGGCCGCTCCGTTCAGGGTGACCGTGCCGCCGATCGTCGTCGTCTCGCCGGCCCCGAACGTCAGGGTGTCGGCCGCCGCCACCGACTTGGTGAGGTTGAAGAAGGTGTTCGAGCCGGAGATCGTCTGGCCGGTGCCGTCCAGGGTCACGGTGCCGCTTCGGGCCGTGAACGTGTCCAGGTTGGTGAAGTCGCCCGCCAGGGTGATGGCGTAGTTCGATGCGGAGACATCCAGCTCTCCATTGCTGATCGTGAGGTTGCCGTTCGCGTCCAGCGCCGCTCCCAGTGTGAGCGTTTGACCGTTGTTGACATTCACCTCGACGTCGTTGTAGACGGACGCTCCGGGGGTGAAGGTGGCATTGAGCAGGGTGAAGGTGACCGTCGACGTCCCGGCGGTGAAGGTGCCGGCGGAGGCGTCCCAGTTGGCCCCGGCGGTGATCGTGTTCGCACCGGCGTCCAGGGTGCCCAGGATCTTGACGTCGTAGGTCGTGACGTCCCCTCCGGGAACGAAGGTGACGCCGGCCGGCACGTACAGCTCGTTGGGTGTGGGAATGGTCAGGGCCCCGGCGCTGACCGAGTACTCGATCTCGTTGTCGCCGACGGCCCCCTTGGCGGTGTCCATGTCGGCGTTGGTGAGCGAGCCGCCGTTGTCGTGCCGGGTGATGACATGGTCGGCCCAGATGTCGAACCCGGCGAGATCGGCCCCGTCCGCAACGGTCACGGTGGTGCCGTCGAGCACCCCATTGTCGACGTAAACCAGCATCGCGTCCCCGGGGTTCGTGACGGCGATAATGGAGTAGGCGCCACCAGCATCGGTCACGTCCGTGCCCACGTCGACGCCGTTCACGATCAGCCGCACAGTGAGGCCGGCCCCCGCGCTGGTGACCCCCTCGTCGGTGTAGACCGTTCCCGAGATGAAGTCTTCGAACCAGAGGATGTTGTTGCCGCTGTCGACGGAATTGGTCGGTCGGATTGGCACATGCGATAGATCGGATCCGGAGGCATCCGAGTCCTGGACGTCGAGGTAGTCGAGCGCCTTGCTGGCTCCGGCACTTGCTGGCTCCGGCATTGACGGTGAAGTTCCAGCGGGTTCCCGGGCTGGAGGAGCGCAGGCTGAGCAGGTTCCCGGCCGCTCCGTTCAGGGTGACCGTGCCGCCGATCGTCGTGGTCTGGCCGGCCCCGAAGGTCAGGGTGTCGGCCGCCGCCACCGACTTGGTGAGATTGAAGAAGGTGTTCGAGCCGGAGATCGTCTGGCCGGTGCCGTCCAGGGTCACGGTGCCGCTTCGGGCCGTGAAGGTGTCCAGGTTGGTGAAGTTGCCCGCCACGGAGATGGCATAGTTCGACGCGGAGACGTCCAGCCCTCCGTTGTTGATCGTCAGGTTGCCGTTCGCGTCCAGCGCCGAGCCCAGGGTGAGCGTCTCGCCGTTGGTGAGATCCACCATAACGTTGTTGTAGGCGGACGGTCCGGGGGTGAAGGTGGCGGGCGGTGATCGTGTTCGCGCCGCCGTCCAGGGTGCCGAGGATCTTGACGTCGTAGGTCGTGACGTCGCCTCCGGGGGCAAAGGTGTGACCGGCCGGCACGTAGAGCTCGTTGAGGGAGGGAATGGTCAGGGCCCCCGCGGAGACCGAGTACTCGATATCGGGGTCGCTGAAGCCCCCCTTGGCCGTGTCCATGTCGGCGTTGGTGAGCGAGCCGCCGTTGTCGTGCCGGGTGATGACGTGGTCGACCCAGATGTCAAACCCGGAGAGATCGTTTCCGTCCGAGACGGTCACGGTGGTGGCGTCGATCCCCTCATTGTCGAGGTAAACCAAGATCGCGTCCCCGGCATTGAGCTCAGCATCGATGGAGTAGAAACCGCTCGAGTCGGTCGCGTCCGAGCCGGCATCGACGCCGTTCACGATCAGTCGCACCGTCAGGCCGTTCCCCGCGTCGGTGACCCCCTCGTCGAGATAGACGGTCCCCGTGATCGTTCTGTCGAACCAGAGGATGTTATTGCCGCTGTTGATGGAGTTGGTCGGAGCGATCGGTTGCTGGCTCCCGTGGGAAGCGTTGGCGCTCGAGTCCTGGACGTCGACGTAGTCGATCGCCTTGGTCGCTCCGGCACTGACGCCGATGTTCCAGCGGGATCCCGGGCTGGAGGAGCGCAGGCTGAGCAGGTTCCCGGCCGCTCCGTTCAGGGTGACCGTACCGTCGATCCCCGTGGTCGAGCCGGACTCGAAGGTCAGGGTGTCGGCCGCCGCCACCGACTTGGTGAGGTTGAAGAAGGTCGTCGAGCCGTTGATCGTCTGGCCGGTGCCGTCCAGGGTCACCGTGCCGTTTCGGGCCGTGAAGATGTCCCGGTTGGTGAAGTCGCCCGCCACGGTGATGGCGTAGTTCGACGCGGAGACGTTCAGCCCTCCGTTGTTGATCGTCAGGTTGCCGTCCAGGTCCAGCGCCGAGCCCAGAGTCAGAATCTGCCCCCCGTTGCCGAGAGTGAGCGTCACGTTGTTGTAGGCGGACGTTCCGGGGG
>JBDHHA010000472.1:0-2186 GCA_039589615.1 Gemmatimonadota bacterium | reverse complement strand
AACACCCTAGCCACCCCTTCGTGGGTGACCAAGGAAGTTGCTCGCTACTTCCTCAACGAAATCACGTTTGTTGCGAACGTCAACCGCACGTATGACGATCAATACAAGCAAGCGGGCGCGAGGGTCGGGAACACCGTCAACGCACGTCTGCCGCAGCGCTTCGTCGTCACCGACGGCCAGGCGTTGCAGCTTCAGAACCTCTACGACCAGACGGTCCCCATCACCCTCACAAACCAGAAGAACGTCGCTTTCGGCTACTCCTCGGCCCAGGCCACCACGGAGCTGGACAACATCCGTGACCGCTACGTGCAGCCTGCCGCCGAATCTCTGGCCAATGCGGCGGACGTTCTGGCCTTCCAAGACGTTTACGCAGACGTGTACAGTTCGGTCGGCACCCCCGGGACCACCCCATCCACAACCCTGACCTATCTCCAGGCCGGGGTGAAGATGACCGACCTGTCCACCCCCAAGGTCGGCCGAGTTGCCGTTCTGGACCCGCTGGCCATGGCCACCTTGGCCAACACGTCTTCGACGCTATTCAACCCCTCGGCAGCGATCAGCGAGAACTACCGTCGGGGTCAGTTCGGGCGGAATCAGCTCGGCTTCGATGAGTGGCTGCAAGATCCCAACTGCCCGGCTCACACCACGGGGACTTTCACCGCCTCGACGCCGCTCGTCAACGGTGCGAGTCAGACCGGCTCGAGCCTCATCACGAACGGCTGGGCCTCCGGTGCGACCTCGCTCAAGAAGGGCGACATCTTCACCGTTGCGGGCGTCTACAGTGTCAACCCCTTGTCCTACCAGAGCACGGGACGGCTGCAGCAGTTCACCGTGACCGCTGACATCTCGGACACGACCGGGGACATGACCATCGCCATCTCGCCTTCGATCATCACGTCAGGCGCCCTTCAGACCGTGAGCAATTCCCCCGCGAACGATGCGGTCATCACCGTTTGGTCTGCGGTCGCTGCGGGCGGGACCGATGTTCCACCCGGACGCCTTCGCCTTCGTCATGGCGGATCTCATTCAACCGGGCGCTGGCGCTCGGGCTACCACGGTTCGGTCCAAGCAGTGGGGTCTCGCCATACGCATGGTCGAGCAATACCAGATCGCCACCGATCAGAACCCCTCGAGACTCGACATCTTGATTGGTGCGGCTACCGTCCAGGCCCGTCTGGCCTGCCGGGCCCAGGGATAGGGAGGACACCATGGCACTCGCCACAACTACCCTTCCCGCGGCCATCACCGCAGACGCGAAGGAGCTCACTGTCGCTTCTGCCACCAGTCTTGCCGCTGGCCGGCTGCTTCTCATCGACCAAGAGATGATGCAGGTCACCAAGGGCTACGTCGTAGCGGCAACCACCGTTCCCGTGCTTCGCGGCGTGGGCGGAACGGTTGCGGCCGCACACACCATCACGTCCACCATCACTCACGGCGACGCGGCCGACTTCCAGACTCCCGGGGCTCAGGCGTTTACCTCGCATCCGACGGTTCGTCCGTGGAAGCAGATCAGCTACACGGGCGCCGCCAACACCCTAGTTCTGCCGACAGCTGGAGAGAACATCCATGTGATTCTCAACGGGACCACCGCTGACACCCTCACCATTCCCGTTCCAACCGCAGACATGACCGGCACCCGCCTGCTCATCTCGAGCAACGGTGTTGCTCAGCATCTCCTGACTTTCACGGGTGGGCTCAGTGGTGCCGGCTCCGGCTACGACGTAGTCACCATCAACGCCACCGCTCCGGCGTCGTTCGAGTTCGTTGCGGTGAACTCGCTCTGGCACTCCATCTGCGGCGCCGCCATCAGCGGCACCACCACCGCCATCGCCGGCGCCATCGCCTAGGAGGGATGAACCATGGCAGTCAAGCGTGTACTCCCGACTAGGGAAGTCGACAGTGCCGCCACCGTACTGCCCAGCCGCACCGGGCCGTACCTCGAGGCGTACACTCTACCCCTTGGCGGCGGCGACTACGGTTTCGCCGACGAGGGGTCTTACTTCCACGCATCGAACGCGACCCTGGCAACGGGCATCGCCGGACATGCGGCGCCGGTCGTCGCGGATGGCGTCACCAAGGCGCTCCTGCACCTGTTCAACAATGGGGAGAAGAACATCATCCCGACCTATCTCTTGCTCGAGGTGACAGCGGCGGGGACAGCAGGGACGGTCCACTACACCACAATC
>JBDHHA010000471.1:0-2061 GCA_039589615.1 Gemmatimonadota bacterium | reverse complement strand
CGACCTCTGGCGGAAGAACGGGGCGCATATCTTCAACTTCATCCCGGAGGCCCCCGAGCGTGCGCCCAGCGCCAACGCGGGGGGGAGTTACGCCAACCTGTTCGATTCCACGGTTACCACCGTAGACGCCAACAGCCCCGGGCACCGCATCGCTCTGCAGTACCACAACAGCGCCTCGGCAACGACAGTGCCCGTCAAGATGGCCGTGTACGCAAGGCGCACAGCTGGGGCGGGGGTGACCAGCTTCAACAAGGTGCGATGCACCGACGGCACCAACCACATCGAGATCACCGGCATCAATGACACCGCGAACACCTGGTACACGGCGACCGGGACCTTGCCAGCCACGGATGACCTCAAAGTCGATATCCATGCGGGCAACGCGATTACAGACACAGTGAAAATCTACTGTGTGAGCCTGTTCGAGTTGGACTGATGGCCGACGAGACCCCACTCCCCAGCGTTCTGGAAGGCCAGCGGATCACCAAGCTGGAAACCATCGTGTTCGGCAGCAACGGGGAGGGGCTGGAAACCAAAGTCAAGAAGGATCACGAGATGCGCATACGAAAGCTAGAGGTAGGGCATGCCCGGCTGGCGGTGATTGCGGGCGTGGGGTCCGGGATCGTCGTAACGCTGGGCAGCTACCTAATCAAGATGATTGGAGGATGAGATGGACAAACCCGGATTCAAGACAACCGAGTTCTGGCTGACGCTGGCCGCCATGCTGGTGTTGTGCGCCGCTGTCCTGGCTGGCCTCGGCTACACCGTGACGCGGGGCGCCGTGAAGAAGGCGTCCAAACCCCCGGAATGACGTACCTGCTCGCCATACCCCTGGCGCTCGCCATCCCCACACTGCTCACCCTAGCAGTGCTATACGCACGAGCAGTGCGACAGGGGGCCTCAGAGCGCGTGAGAGCGGCGGAAGCCGTTTCCAGCGCCACCGAGGTGGGGGGCAAGCTCAGGGCCTCAGAGGAGCAGAGAGCGCGTCTGGCGAAGGCCGTTGCCAGGGGCAAGAGGAGGCTACGTGAATTACAAGAATACTGGATTAGGGTGGGTGACCCTGCTGCTGTGCGTCGCTACCTTGACGACCTGCTGCAGGACCCGGACGGTGACGAGGACGGAGACGCTACCCATCCTGGTCCGGTGCCGGATTGGGTCACCACCGACCCCGGCGGGGGAGATTCGGACGACGACCCCGTGTAAGTGGGGCGCCTGCTACACGCTGCTGCACGCGCAGCGGCTGGCCATGTACCTCTCGGCGCTCCGGGACTACGCCGAGGACGCTTACACGCTGTGCGCGGACAATGACCCCCCTCCTGACAGCGATACTGCTCGTGCTCTGCCTACTGGCGGTGTACCTGACTGAGCGCAAGTGATGGACCCACGCAGCTACAACGCGCGCGAAATCCGCAACGGCGACCTCACCGCCGAGCACCTCTCAGCCATCTTCGCCGAGACCCGCTTGGACCTCGAGTCGGAGATCCGCACCTTCCAGCGGCTCAAGGGCTTGCACGTGGACGGATGCGCCGGCCCCAAGACCAGGGCGGCCATCGACAAGACGCAGACCGCGCGTCGCTGCTACCCGCTCCGGTGCCTGCAGGACGGGCGCAAGCCGGTGGAAACCAGCGCGTACAAGACGCGCAACCCGAGCAGGCCCACGCACTGCGGCTCGGACTTCTTCTACCGCTACCACGACGACGACCCGGACGTGCCTGCCCTCTACCACATCACCAAGCGGGGCAAGCGCCGGTGGTGGTACCCCACGGACGTGGCTATTGTTGCGGCTGCCGCAGGGGAAGTGACCATAGCTGGCGAAACAGGTACGGGACACAGGGTATGGGTGGATCACAGAGACGGCACCAGAACCGGGTATTTCCACTGCCGGTCTCTACTTGTAGCGAAGGGCAGTGAGGTGGAGTTAGGGGATCCAATAGCAATGCCCGGCGCCTCCCCAAAAGGGGGCAAGGTTCATCTGCACTTCGAGTGGAGCCCGAGCGGGTACTATCAGCCACGTGATCCTCTGGTCTGGTTGGCGGGTGCTAGCTTCCTGGCGGGTTAGCC
>JBDHHA010000470.1:0-2263 GCA_039589615.1 Gemmatimonadota bacterium | reverse complement strand
AAAGGCGTGCGCCCACCTCCGGGCGGTGAGCAAGCGGGTGCTGCTGATGAACGGTACTCCGGTCGACGAGTCGCCGGGGCACGCATACGCTCAGTTCAGGCTCATGCACCCGTCCATCCTGGCCTGTAAGAATTGGTGGCACTTCAGGGCTCGCTACGCCATCCTGGGTGGGTGGCAGGGCAAGCAGATCGTCAAGTGGACGAACCTCGACGATCTCAGCAAGCGCACGGCACCCTACGTCGTGCGCCACATGAAGAAGGACTGCCTGGACCTCCCACCGAAGCTGCCACCGGTGTCAATGAGCGCAGCGATGAAGCCGGACACTTGGAAGCTCTACAAGGAGATGCGTGAGGAGACGGTCGCGTGGTTTGACGACAACACCTACGCCACCGCTGCTCAGGCAGGTGTTCGAATCATGCGTCTGGCGCAGATGACCTCCGGGTTCGTGGGTGGCGTCGTAGACCTGGAGACCGAGAAGGAGCTCCCTCCCCGGGAGGTCGGACGGGAGAAGCTCAAGGTCATGCTTGAGTGGCTGGAGCAGCGCATGCACGAGGAACCGAACCTCAAGCTGCTGATCTGGTCCCGCTTCCGGGCGGAGGTCGAGCGGACGCTGGTGGAGCTCAGGACCATCTACCCCAAGGTCCAGATCGGAGCGATCTGGGGAGGGCAGAAGGGGACCGAGCGGTCTGAGAGCATCTCGCTCCTCGACCCGCGCCACGCACCCGCTGGGCCAGCCTTCGTGGTTGGGACCGTTCAAACGGGGGCCATGGGCCTGAACCTGGCGGCTGCGCACGATGTTGTCTATCTCAGTAACGACTGGTCCGCTCGGATCCGGTCGCAGTCTGAGGAGAGGGTTCACCGCCCGGGGCAGACGTTCCCGGTGTCCTACTTCGAGATCCTGGCGACGGGGCCGAAGGGGCAGAAGACGGTTGACCACCAGATCCTCAAGGCCCTGCAGAGAAAGGGTGAGGACGCAAGACTTACCATGGCCGAATGGTCGGACATGCTGAAGGAGGAATGACGATGAAGATGACCCTGATTTCAGAGGAGCGGTTCAAGGAGCTCGAGGAAGCGGAAGCGGAGGTCGATGACCTCAAGTACGACCTGGAGCAGACGGAGCGGGAGAACCGGATCCTGCGGAAGAGACTCGAGCTCAAGTCCAGGGCCCAGGCGCAAGTGAGCCCGATGACTCATGCGGGAGAGCCGAAGAACATCATCGTCCACGAGCTGACCATCACTGGCGGCGCCAGAGGAAGCCTCGCATCTGCGAGGACTGCGGTGGTGAGGTCTACCTCGGGGACTGGCCCACGTGCCATGGTGACCCCGAGGAGCACGGCCCACAGGCCGGCGGTTGGCAGTGGGGAGAGGGCTCGTCCAGCGGACCTCTGGTCCTGGGCGAGAACCTCGGACACGACGGGAAGGTCCGCAATTGAGCCCCGGTCAGCTGGCCGCCATACTGAGTGGCGGGCTCTTCCTCACCGCCGTCGGCGTCGCCATCTACCTGGACTGGCAGGAGGCCAAGGCAAGCCTACTACGAAGGGTGGAAGGACGGGTCGGCGTGAGCAGCGGTTACGAAGAGATCGTGGTCTACAACGGCTCCGTCACCAAGGAGTTGTGGGCCAAGCTACTGCCTCTGGGGGTCTATCACAACGGGCCGAAAGGGGCGCAGCTCACCATTTGGGTCCACAAGAACCTCGAAATCAACCAGGACCCAGAGGACAGCCTGGCCTGCCATCCTGGGACGGATGGCGCTCCGTGCTGGCGAGGATGGATGTAGTACGATTTCACTTGACTTTGGGGACGGATTGGCGTAGGATACCGAGTCTGAGAGGAGAAGAAGGATGAGCGAGTTCGACAAGCACATGAACGGGATCAAGAAGTTGTACTACCAGGCCGCAACAGCGGCCTCAGATCTCAACCGAGACATCGTGATCACGGAGAAGATCGACGGGACCAACGCCCAGATCCTCATCCGCGACCTGATGGACGGTGAGGTCACGACCGACGAGCCCCTGAAGGTCGTGGAGTCCGAGAGCGTCGAGGACGGTAGCGTCAAGAAGCTCGCCATCTGGGCGGGCCAGCGCACCAAGTTCTGCACCCCCGCCAAGGACAACTTCGGCTTCGGGCGGTGGGTCGAAACGAACGCCGCAGAGCTGATCGAGCTCCTCGGCCCCGGGCGGCACTTCGGTGAGTGGTGGGGCCAGAAGGTCCAGCGCACCTACGGTCTGACGGAGAAGAGGTTCAGCCTGTTCAACGTCAGCCG
>JBDHHA010000469.1:0-2158 GCA_039589615.1 Gemmatimonadota bacterium | reverse complement strand
CATAGCGGGAACCAGTCCAACCGGTACAACCTGTCCCCCGACCTGGTCCCCTCGAGTTACGACATGGCGGCAGCGAACGACAACACGGACGGGTATCCCGACCATGACACGTGGGACCCCAGGGATGGCACGGTCTCCCCCGCTCAGCCGCATTTGAAATCGATGCTCTGGGATAATGTGTTGACCAGCCGGACCGTGAGCGGGTCGGAAGTCGCCGAGCCTTACGGCCCTACCAGCCCATTGAGATCTCCCTCTTCCGATCCGCTCAACGATTACGCCTTCTGCCGATTACGCCTTCTGCCTCTCCTGCCACGACGGGAGCGACAATACCTCGCGCCCGGGCACAACGGGTGTCAACATCCAGAACGACTACGTCAACGGCAAGGGGCACTACTTCAAGTCGCAAGTCCCCACGGGCGGCGCCTTGAACGACCGGATTCCCTGCCTGGACTGCCATGCGGCGCACTCCAGCGTTGACAGTTCCCGACTGATGGCCCCGAACTTCGATACGGGAAGCTGGCCGGGAGTGATTTACAGCAACAATGCGAATCCGTCTGCTGCCGACATTCGGGCGATGTGCACGGGCTGCCACGACGACACCAACGCGTCATCTCCGAACGGCATACCGACCATTCGGGGTGTGGAGCCGTCGGTTGCGCCCGCAACGGTATCGGACCACATCACCTACACGGGGGGAACGACTGCAGCGTGCACCCAGTGCCACAACCCGCATAACCCTCCGGCCGGGGGGAGCAACTGCCTGGACTGCCACCGAACGGACGGGCCGGTAACGGTCAAGCATCAGCAGGCCGACCTCGAGTTCCCGGCGGATGGCACATGGAACGCAGGCGCTGGGGAGGACAACCCGTCCGTCCAGGTGTCCGGCCACACGGGGGTTATCTACTCCGCGGTAGACAATTACGCGACCAAGGCAACCAACGAATGCAAGAAGTGCCATGGAACGTCCCACCCTTCAGGCACGGCGAAGGTGGTGGAGGCCGACCGCGCCAATAGCTACGCGACCGGTTTCGTATACGGCCTTTCCTTCAGCGGGTCGGCGTGGAGCGCCAACCCGGCGTCGTTTGCCGATGCCGATGGCAACGGGGTCATCGACGGCAACGATTTCTGCATGTCGTGCCACGACGGGGCCGATGCGCTGGATCCGCCGGGAAAATCGAACATCCGGATCGGGGGTGTGGACCCTCCCCTGGTGTGGTTCCCCGACGGCGGCGGGGACTCGACCGGGCACGACCGCAAGAGCGGGACGAACTACCCGGTGTCGGGCAACCCATCCGCCCAGCAGTTGTGCGCGTCATGCCACAAGTACCACACCTCGGACCGGCAGAAGCTGCTCCCCGGGAACACGGGCCCCTACGGCGCGGGAAGCGCCTACACCTACGCGATGCCGTCCTGGGCGGGAACCGGAACGGTCTGGCAGGCCCCCAGGCCCGCCTCCTCCTCTTTCCCGTCGGACGCGGGGAGGATGGTCATCGGGAACCAGAACGCGAACGCGATCAATTACACCGACCGCAGCAGCCCCGCCTCGGGCAAGGGGTTCGGCACGGCGGGGAGCACGAAGACGACCTACGGCGGGGAGCACGAAGACGACCTTCGACGGCCTGTGCGACGCCTGTCACCGGGACGGCGGGACGGTCCAGTCGACCTGGGCGAAGGCGCACACGCACGAGGGGGACAACACGGCGTACGGGAGCAAGAACCTCTTCGCCAAGGACTGCCTCGAGTGCCACACGCCGCATGGAAGCGCGAACATCTACATGGTCCGGGAGAGCATCTACGTTCCCCAGACCGGCACCTCGTATGCGATCACGTTCCAGGACAATACCCAGTACGACCCCTCGGGGACGGGGAACGCGCTGTGCAATGTCTGTCACGATGAGAACCCGTACGGACCGAACGGGATCAAGGTAGGCCACAACTACAGGGGCTGGACGGATCCGACGGGGCACAACCAGGGGACGAACTGTGTCTCCTGCCACGCGCACGGGGACACGGCCGAACGCAACAAGTTCGGGTTCCCGCAGGCGAGGTGCAACTCCTGCCACGGGTTCACGGACCCCGACGGGATGCCGACATACCTCGACGGCGGCTTCTACCACACGGACGCGAACAACTCGCTGGGGACGCGGGGAGGCAGCGG
>JBDHHA010000468.1:0-2010 GCA_039589615.1 Gemmatimonadota bacterium | reverse complement strand
CGAAGCCCTGGGAGAAGCCGAACTGTGGCGCGATCCAGCCGTTGCGCCAGATGGCGAAGGTGCGGAAGCCCGCCTCGCTCAGGATCTCCGCCGGCATGCGGGCGGCTTCGGGAACCGCCTGGGGCGAGCGCAGCACGCCCGTGCGGATCGGATAGAGGCCGGTCCACAGGGACGCCATCGAGCACTTCGTCCACGAGGACTGGGGGTAGTTCGTGGCAAAACGCAGTCCGGTCCTCGCGAGCTCGTCCATCTCCGGGCTCGTCTCGCGCGAGTAGCCGTAGGTGCCGAGGCGGTCTGCCCTCAGCGTGTCGATCAGGATGAAGAGAACGTTGAGGTCCTGTCGATTCCCAAGCTCCTGGATGTCGACGAGGGATCCCTTGGGGCGCCGATCCGTGCCGACGCGTACCTGGGAGGCCAGGAACGCCACCACCATTAGAGTGCCCGACACGACGTAGAACCAACGGGAAGCGATCAATCGACGCCACATGGCCAGAGATCCTAACAGGGCGCCAGCGCAGAAGAAAGGTGGGGCCACTCCGCTCGGAGTGGCCCCACCACGATCTCGCTGCGGGCCCCGAATGGCACCCGGCTCCGGCACCTGGATTCTCAGTATGCCGGTCTGTGCCGAATGGGTGTTCCACCCGGGGCTCAGCCAGTGGGTCAGCGTCGGCGTCACCAGCTGGATGACGCCCTTGCCGCCCGCCGTGCGGTTGTCGTAGCCCGTGCGCCAGATGCTCGTGGCGTAGGCGCCCGTCTTGTTGATGTTCCCGACCTGTCCGGTCGTCCACAGGGTACCCGTGCCGATCGCGTTGATCGTGCTGGTGCCGCCGTAGTAGTACCACATATCCGTCTTGCTGTACGGGTTGAACCAGTGCGGCGCACCCTTGGTGCCATAGCTGTAGACCGTGTTCTTGAACGGGCGCCCGATCGGAGCCACCATGGCCCAACTCGAGACTCCGGAGAAGATGCTGCCCGGCAAATCCTCGTCGGTGTACTTGCCGGTGGCGCCGTACTTGCCCAGCAGCCCCATGACGCCGCCGAAGGCGTTCGCACCCGCCCGGATGCGCCAGGTGCCCTTGTTGTGAGTCCCCATGCCCGTCTTGTTGTTGTATCTCCCCGTCCCGCTGCCGCCGAGGTTCTTGGGGTTGCCGACAGCCACCGCGCCACCGTTCGCGAAGAACGACCCCGCGGCGTTCACGAACGTCGCATAGGTGAAGCTCTGAATGTAGGGCGGGTACGTGATGAGGAAGCCCCGGCAGCAGCTCCCCACACCCCAGGTCTTCATCGTGGTATACGATTCCAGGGCGATGGTGAAATCCGACTGCTGCATGGTGATCTTGGGCGGCGTCCCGCTCCCGATGCTGCGAGCCGGTGCCATCTTGCCCCCCCAACCAGCGGGCGTGGCAGTCTTGCCGTTGGCCGCGTGACCCCGCATCACCTTATAGGGGGTGCAGTAGCGGGTGTTCGTGGCGCCGTTCGTCGTGTAGGGCGACGAGTGCTGACAGTCAAAGCCCTGTGGCGCCGCGGAGAAGTAGTTATCCAGGTACGGGTCTGCCGTGCCGCTCGAGATGTCGTTGCTCCACGCGTGCCAGATGAACGACGCGGCGAACATCTCCGGCGCCGCCTGCGCGCTCAGCGCGAAGCCGAGCGCCAGCGCGCCAGCACCGAGTAGTCTGAAGGTGCGAACTAACATGACTTCGGTCTCCCTCGAGTGGATCGCACGCGGGGTGCGAGCCAGCTCCCCGGTTGACATGTTCGAACCGCCGCTCGCTACCCACCCCAAGCGGATCTCGGGGGGCAGGAGCCGCTACTCTTCATATTCGGAAGCACATCGGGTGGTCTTAACCCCAATGGAGTGTAAAAACCTCAACACATTCGCATTTTTCCCTTGGGGGGATATCCAACAGCCTTCAGTTGTGAGATTGAATCCCTCCGGGGCTCCCGCCACCTCTCGAGCGCTGCTTGTGCGCTTCCGGGCAGCTGCATAATCTGCCTCCCGAGGCTCCGGGC
>JBDHHA010000467.1:0-2017 GCA_039589615.1 Gemmatimonadota bacterium | reverse complement strand
CGAGTAGAGGCGCTCCGCCTCACTCATACGGTCGCGGTACCCGTCGGCGATGCGAGACACCGAGTCCGATTCGGCGTCGCGGTCCAGCCAGCGCAGCTCCTTGGCCATCATCAGCAGCGCGGGGTGGAAGCTGGAGTCCATCCCCCAGGCTTCCTGGTAGAGCCGCAGCTGCACGTCCTGGTAGGGAGTGTCGTCCACGATCGCTTGTCGGAACAGGCGATATACCTCTAGGCTGGGTGGCTGCACCGGAAACGGCAGGATCCCGGCTCGCATGTCGAGCGCGGCCACCAACGCGCCGACCACACGCTCGCGCACCACGCCCAGCGCCTCGGTGACCGGCTCGCTGGGGGCCGTCACCGGTGCGAGGGCACTCAATACCTCGCCCGCACCCGCATCGGTGATTTGAAGTTGGAACTGAAGGGAATCCCCCAGCAGGTAGTACGCCCCGTGCAGCACCACCCCAGCACCCGTTGCCTCGGCGAATGCCCCCACCCGATCGGTAGCGCCGCGCACGTCGGCCGCCGCCCCCAGCGCCAACACGGGTGGCACCACGTCGGCCACCCCCTGTTGCTGAATACCCTGCGCGATGCGTTCCGCCGCCATGCGGCCCAGGGGCTCAAGGGTCGCGTCGCCGGTCTCGTTCGCAAGCGTGGCGACGGCGACGAGGTTGGGGTTGAGATCGAGGACTACTTCAGCGCTAGGTGAGCGTACGATGAGGACCGTCACCACGACGGCCGTGACGGCAATGAGCGCCGCAACTCCGATCCAGAGACGCAGGACGCGCAGTACTCAGCTCCCTACGGCCCCGTCGGACAGGGACTGGGATCGTTGTCGTTCCTAGCCGGCTGCTCCGACCGAGGCGGAATGTTGGGATTCGCCAGTTCCGCTGCCTCAGGATAGTAGACACGGCCGGGAATGACCTGGTTGTTGTAGGTCGTCACCTGCGGGCGGCAGGTGCGCTTGTAGTCGTTGTAGATGTCACCGTTCAGGAACTGGGCGATGTACTTCTGCTCCATGATCTCGTCGAACAGCGCCAGTCCGGTGAGACCGTCGTTGGCGGCCTTCTCCGCCGAGAGGTCCACCACCGCGCCCCACAGGACCCAGCGATCTTCGACGCAGGTCAGGGCGTCGTCCAACGCCGTGCGTGCGGCATTGTCGTTCAACAGTCCCGATTGTGCCTCGGCTATGATGAAGTAGTTCTCCGCGCACGTGAGATTGGGGAAGTCGAAATCCCGCGCGCCGAAACCCACTCCAAGGCAGCCGGGCCGGGAGTGGTCGGCGCAGACAATCAGGGAAGCGTCTCGGCCCGGAACCGACGTACATCCCCGTCCAGTCACCCTCTCCCTCGCTGAAGTAGTACGGCAGTCGTGGGTCCGAGCGGGCCTTGAGCAACTCCATCAGGTACTCACCCGCCACCCACGTCCTTCCTCCTCCCCAATTCCACCACGCGTTTTCCTCGTCGTGCGTGGCCTCGTGTGGAGCCACCCAGTCACCGAGCGCGTCCCGAATGCCCTGCAGGGCCTCGTTCAGCGCCGCCGTATACCGAGTGTCGCCGTCGCGTTCCACCCAATGCAGATGATGCCGCGCCTTGAGCGACCGTGCCACCGCTATCCACTTGTCGGCGTCGCCGCCAAACACGAGATCGTTGGCGCCCGGATTGGCGCCTTCTCCGCTCTGCAGATCGGCGATCGCCTCGTCCAGCACTACGAACAGCGAGTCATAGACATCTCGCTGCGGGTCCAGTACAGGTTGCTGAATGCCGTCGGTCACCGCCTCGGTGTAGGCCACGTCGCCCCACAGGCTCGCGACAGTCCCCACGAGGTAGGCCTCGTACACCTTGAAGATCCCAGCATAAGTCAGGCGGCCCAGCTCCTCGGCCTGCTCGATACCGGTCCGCACATCATTGAGACCACCGCCTCCGGACTTCCCAGTGGCGTCACCACCAAGACCCGTATACGCAATCCAGTACTCGTATTCAGCGTCGAGGTTGATGAGTTCATACGTGGACCAGCCGCCC
>JBDHHA010000466.1:0-2236 GCA_039589615.1 Gemmatimonadota bacterium | reverse complement strand
CCAAGTCCGTTTCCCAGAACGCCCACGGTGCCGCCCCCGGCGTCCAGCGCCGCCCGGTGGGCCACCGCGTCCAACCCCCGGGCCATACCGCTCACGACGGTGAGGCCCTCCCCCACCAGGCCGGCGGCGAGGTGCGTCGCGGCTCTCGCTCCGTAGCGGCTGTGATCCCGACTCCCCACGATGGCGACGCACGGCGCCTGCAGTAGATCCATTCGTCCCTTGGCGAACAGCAGCGGTGGCCTGTGGGGAATCTGGTGGAGCGCCGCCGGGAAGCCGGCGTCTCTCGGGTCGAGGGCGACGCCTCCCTGGGCGGCCACCTGCTCGAGCACGCGGGCTCCGTCCCCAGGCGTCGCCCGGCGAATGGCCGTGGCGGTGGCCGTCGAGATCCCGTTGACGCGCTGGAGCTGCCCGGGGGAGGCCCGCAACACCGCCTCCGCCGCACCGAACTCCTGGAGGAGTCGCTCGAACCGCACCGTGCCCACTCCGGGCACGAGTGCCAGGGCCACGTACGCGGCGTCGGTCATTGGTTTACGGCAGGGAAATGGATTCTTCGGACGGGGATCCCAACGACTCGCGCACGAGACGCCAGAAGAACTCCTTCATCTCCGACAATCCCCTGTTGGCCACCGCCGAGATCGTCACCACCCCCAGGGCGTCGGGAACCTCCATGGTGGGCATGGGCTCACCCTCGGGAAGAAGATCCACCTTGGTGAGCACCACCACGTGCTGCTTCTTCCCCAGCTCGGTACTGTACGCCGTGGCCTCGTTGCGGAGCAACTGATACGTGGCCTGGGGATCGGGGCTGTCGATGGGAATCAGGTACGCCAGCACGCGGGTGCGTTCCACGTGCTGGAGAAAGCGGTCACCGAGGCCCTTGCCCTGGTGCGCTCCTTCGATGATGCCGGGGATGTCGGCCACCACCAAGGTGCGGGAATCGGTGAGGGCCGCGACGCCCAGTTGGGGCTGCAACGTGGTGAAGGGATAGTCGGCGATCTTGGGACGGGCCTCCGAGATCACCGAGAGGAGGGTGCTCTTCCCCGCATTCGGCTCACCCAGCAGACCGACATCGGCGATGAGCTTGAGGACGAACTCGATGCGCCGTTTTTCCCCTTGCACGCCCGGCTGCCACTCCCGGGGCGCCTGGTGGGTCGGTGTGGCGAAGGACGCGTTCCCCCTCCCACCGCGACCACCCTTGGCCACCAACAGCTCGTCACCCGACGCGATGACCTCGCCAATGGTCTCTTTCGTTCCTTCGTCGATGACGACCGTGCCGGCCGGGATCGGCAGGTACAGGTCCCTTCCCGCTGTCGGCTTTCCAGTGGGCGCGGTATTGGTAGTCGAGGAGCGTCGAGAGATGGGGTGACGCCTTGACGTACACGCTGCCCCCATGCCCCCCGTCGCCGCCGTCGGGCCCGCCCTTGGGCACGAACTTCTCGCGGCGAAAGGACATCGCACCGGATCCCCCGGAACCGGCGGCCACTTCGATAACCGCGTGGTCGATAAACGTCACAGACTTCCCCAGGACAGGTTACGAGCACTGAATCTACGCGGGAGACACATACCCCAAGTCACCAATCTATCGCGAACCGTGGCTGTCGGCCGCCGCGGGTGACCGGGCGTCGCTCAATTGCGTACGGCCTCGTACTGGCCGACGACCTCGAGATTGGTGTTGAGGATGACGGGGCTGGCAAAGCGGGCCAGCGTGTCGGCCTCCTGAGGGGCGAGCCCCAGGTCGGACAGCACCGTGAGCAGCGCGACGGACGTGGCCTTGGCATCGCCATCCAATACCTTGACCGCAATGCCCAATCCCTCTTCGAGCAGCGTGGCGCCGTAGACACCCCCCGCGCCGACCTTGGCGAGGACTTTCCCGGGATACGCTTGCATCAGCGCCGTACACAGGCGTCGCTTCCCGGCCACCAAATCCGGATGGGTGGTCATCGCCGACACTACCGCCTGCGTCGGTCCCTCCGCCGGTGCGAGTCGCGCATAACCCGTTGCCAGCGCCCGCAGTGGGACCGCCCACGACACGACACCACATCCGTCGACTGCGCTGCCCACCTCGCCGGCATCGATGTCGCACAGTCGGGAAATCACCGAGAGACAATTGCGCTGCACGGGATGATCCGCGTCCGCGTATCCGGCAAGATCCCATCCGTGAAACTTCGCCAGGCTCAGCATGCCCGTGTGCTTGCCGGAGCAGTTGCTTGCCACCCGAGATTGGGCCGCCAGGGCCACA
>JBDHHA010000465.1:0-2034 GCA_039589615.1 Gemmatimonadota bacterium | reverse complement strand
TCGGTGAGCTTGACCCAGATCACCGTCTCGTCGGTGAACGGCGGGTCCATGTAGAATGGCTTCGAGGTGCCGCAAGTGTCGATGAGATCCGAGAAGACGAGAAGGTCGGCGGTATCACTCACGTTCCGGTATGTGAACTCGAAGTAGCGGCGGTCTGCGCCGAGGGCGAGCGAGGCTATCGAGCCCGATTCCTTCTCGAAGTGCAGGGTGTTGTGCTGGTAGTAATCGGTCCAGCCCTGCTCGGGGCCGCGGGTCGTGGTGCGGGTGCGGGTGAGGATCAGCTCGGGGATCTCGGGGTTCCATGAGGCTGCATCGTCATCGTCGATACGCACATAGCGGTACTTGCGCTGCGCCTCGGTGCCGCCCGTCATGGCGAGATCGATGATCCCCGCTGAGCTGACCGCGGCCTTCGGCAGGATCTCCGTCGGGTCGACACCGAAGCCCGGGTCCGAGTCCGTCTGTACGCGGATATTCTCACCGTTGAAGTTGTGGCCCACCGGGATGATTAGGCGCGCGATCTCCTCAAGCGTGCCTGATCGCCGCAGCGCCCGCGTCGCGCCCCGCGTGTAGAAAGGCAAATTGGACGTTGCGCCAGCTCATAGGAAGACCACCCCACCGCCAGGTGTCACATAGGAGCGCTTCTCGGGGCTGAAGAACTTCCCACCGAAGCCGGGCTCAGATGTGAGGCGGCTTCCGCCACCAGGTAAACGGATCCGTGTCCCACCCTGCACGAGTCGAGCCCCGCCTGCGGTTGCAGCTGAGATCGCCGCAGCCCTTCCGGCACTCGCGGCGAGAGCATCGAACTGTATTGCAGTGGTTACCGCCGTTTCCCCGGCGTTGCGTATGTCGCCCCGCACTGCACGGAGTGCGCCGCTGAGTTGCGTTGCTGCCTTTGCACCTCCATCAGCGGCGTCACTGAAATCGTCCAACTCTGCGCTGGTCGCCTCAAGCTCCCCACCCATTTCTTCTAGGCGTTGGCGGTTATCTTTCTGGGCCTGCGTCAATCCCCCCGTTTTGCGTTCGGCATCCTCGACGCCAGTCACATAATCGCGCAGAAGGCGGATTTCTTTCTCGGCTGCTTCAATCCATTTCTCATCTTCGGCTACCATTCGCTTAAGTTGAGAGGTCCGCTTTTCGATCGCTTCGCTAAAGAGACCAAAGCCACCGACCAACTCCAGGATGCGTAACTCTACTTTCGCCATCACGTCGTAAAGCTGGAGTAACGCGATCCAAAAACCCTTCACACTGCCTATTGCAAACGCAAGCACCTTGCCGAATGTCAACCCGATTGAAGTTCTGAAGTTGTGGACCGACGCCTCGAATTGTGCAGTAGCTTCGGCCGCGCGGGATTGTGCCTCGCCAAATTGCGCGACCCTTTGCCTTCCTGTATCTAGTACAGCGTCGAGAAGGGCCATCGACCGTTGCTGGGCCGTGAGATTCTCGGTCGCTGTTCCGACAGCAGCAGCAGCATTACCGTAGACTTCGCCTAGCCGTATTGTCAGCCCGAGGTTGTCAAGGATCATCGGTGAAGCGCGACCGATGCCTGTTGCGATGTCTTCAAACGCTTGGCGCGTTGAAATGCCCATCGCAATCGCAGAGGCGCGCGCCACCTCTAGCAACTCCTCTATCTTATCAACTGGAATTCCAAGGAGAATCGCTCTCGTCGAGGAAGCGATGAGATCGGCTTCGGAGATCGTCCCGCGGCTCACCGATGTTAGTTTGGCCAAGAAGCTATCGAGATCGTTCCCCGTTTGCTCTAGTTGGATGTGTAGCGCGTTGCGCTGCTGCTCGAAATTGGCTGCTTGCTTCAGTTGCGCGAATGCGGCGGCAACCGCGCCAAGGGCAGCGGTGATCTTGAGGGCGTTGGCCTTGATGGTGGAGCCGAACCGCTGGAAGGCAGATTGCGCCTTCCCGATCTTACCGCTGGCCTCATCCGTCGCCTGGATGCGGACCCTGACTTTTTGATCCCGCGCCATGCGCGCCCCCGGCTAGTTGAAGGTTAGCTCCCCGGCTAGTTGAAGGTCAGCTTGAACT
>JBDHHA010000464.1:0-2846 GCA_039589615.1 Gemmatimonadota bacterium | reverse complement strand
AGCACGGCTTCGATTTCGCCGAGTTCGATGCGGAAGCCGCGGACCTTCACCTGATGGTCGATCCGGCCGAGGAATTCCAAGTTCCCATCGGCCCGGTAGCGCACCCGGTCGCCCGTGCGATACAACCGCGCGCCCGCGTCTCCGCTGAACGGGTCCGGGATGAACTTCGCCGCCGTCAGCGCCGGCCGCCGCAGATACCCCTGCGCCACACCCACCCCCCCCACACACAACTCCCCCGGCACCCCCACCGGCACTAGCCGCTGCTGCCCGTCCACCACATACACCCGCAGGTTCGCCACCGGCCGCCCAATCGGCGGCGCCGCCATCTCGTCCCCCCGACAGCGATACATCGACGCGCACACCGTCGTCTCCGTCGGCCCATACGCGTTGAAAAACTGCCGCCCCGCGACTCCCCAGCGCCGCACCAACTCCAGCGAGCACGCCTCGCCCGCCGCCACCACCGTCTGCAACGCCGGCAGCTCCCCCGCCTCCAACACCGCCAACACCGACGGCGGCAACGTCACCGTCGTCACCCCCTCTGCCTGCAGCACGCCCCGTAGCTCCGGCGCCGACGCCAGCACCTCCTGCCGCACCACACACAACGTCCCCCCGTTCCCCAACGCCATGAACATCTCCCACACCGACGCATCAAAACTCAACGGCGCAAACTGCAGCACCCGACTCCCCGACCCAATCCCAAACGCCACCCGTTGCGCCTCCACCAAATTCACCAACCCCCCATGCCGCACCACCGTCCCCTTCGGCCGGCCCGTCGAGCCCGACGTGTAAATCACGTACGCCACATCCTCCGGCCCCACCGCCACCCCCGGTTTGCTCTCCGCTTCCTTGGCAATCTCCGCCCAGTCCGCATCCACACACACCACCCGCGCCTCCCCCACCGGCAGCGTCTCCGCCAGCCGCGCCTGCGTCACCACCACCGCCGCCCCCGAATCCGCCAGCATGTACCTCACCCGCTCCGCCGGATACCCCGGATCCACCGGCACGTACGCCGCCCCCACCTTCAACACCCCCAACACCCCCACCACCATCTCCACCCCCCGCTCCACACTCAGCGCCACCACATCCCCCCGGCCGACCCCCAGACGCGCCAGATACCGTGCCAGCTGGTTCGCCCGCCGATCCAACTCCCCGTACCCCACCTCCGTCCCCTCAAACCGCACCGCCACCGCCCCCGGCTCCTCTTCCACCCACCGCTCCACTGCCTCGTGCGCGCTCAGCTCTCCGGGATACGCCGCCGTCGTCGCGTTCCACTCCTCCACCAACTGCCCACGCTCCTCCACCCCCAACAGCTCCACCGCCCCCACCCGTGTCTCCGCCTCCGCCACCACCTCCTCCAACACCCGCTCCAAATGCGCCGCCATCCGCCGGATCGTCGCCGGCTCAAAGAGATGGGAGAGATCGAATTTTGCGGTACCACTATCGAGCGCGAGCGGACGCAGCTTCAGTCCCGGGAGATCGACCAGATCGGCTGGTACGTTTTGCAGTGCGAAGGTCACCTGGAAGAGCGGTGTGTGGCTCATGTCTCGTTCCGGGCGAAGCTCGTCCACGAGCATCTCGAACGGGACGTCCTGATGTGCGTAGGCTTCCAACGCAATTTGGCGTACCCGCCGCAACACCTCCCGGAACGTCGGATCGCCCGACAAATCCGTGCGCCTGCCGCCGATTCGCGATCGCCGTCCCCACACTCACCTCGTCCTGGTCCGCATACCGCGACAGCAATACCTGAAACGCCGCCAGCAGTGTCATGAACAACGTCACGCCCTCCCGACGACCCAATGCCGTCAGCCCCTTGAGCAGGTCGGCCGAGTAGCAAAATTCTTCAGTCGCGCCGTGCCACGTCTGCACGGGCGGGCGCGCTCGGTCGGTAGGCAGCTGCAGCATGGCACTTCCTGCGAGCTTCTGTCTCCAGAATTGCAGTTGCCCCGCTACTACGTCACCCTGGAGCCAGCCACGCTGCCACTGCGCGAAGTCACCATACTGAATGCTCAGCGGTGGCAGCGGTGAAGGCTTGCCAGCAGAAAACGCGTCGTAGGCCAGCCCCAATTCTCGCACCAACACACCCATCGACCATCCATCGGTGACGATGTGGTGCAGCGTCAGGACTAGCAGGTATCTCGTTTCACTCAACTTTAGCAACAGCGTCCTGAGAAGCGGGCCGCGCTCCAAGTCGAACGGCTGCTGCACTTCTTCTTTGGCGGTCCTCAGAGCCTCAGCCTCGCGGCCCTCCTTTGAAATCGGCGTGAGGTCTCGCTGCTCGAACGCCAATGCTGGGTCCGGATTGATTACCTGTGTTGGCCTGCCACCGGCAGCCTGAAATGTCGTACGAAGTCCCTCGTGCCTCCGCATGATCTCAAGCAGTGAGTGCTCCAGCACGGTGGCGTCTACCTGACCCTCCAGCCACACGGCGGCCGGCACATTGTAGAACGCGCTGCCGGGAACGAGCTGATCGAGAAACCACAGGCGTTGTTGTGCGAACGACAGCGGGAGAGGGTCTTTCCTCGGCACCAGCTCAAGGGGTGGTACGCCACTACCCATCCCACCCCACGCCGCGTCTTCGATCCGCCCCGCCAGCCCAGCAACTGTTGGCGACTCGAATAGATCGGCTATCGGCAATTCCACCCCGAAGCTCTCGCGAATACGAGAGATCAGCTGAGTCGCCAGCAGTGAATGCCCCCCCAACTCGTGGAAATCGTCGTGAGCACCCACGCGTTCCACCCCCAGCGTCCTGGCCCAGATTCCCGCTACGGCTTGCTCAATGGGCGTTCGCGGCGGGACGTACGGGCGCTGTGCGATTAGGGCGCCTGCCGGTTCGGGCAGTGCCTTGC
>JBDHHA010000463.1:0-2738 GCA_039589615.1 Gemmatimonadota bacterium | reverse complement strand
CGACATCATCACCGAGCGCTCCGGGGCGCTGAGCCGTTTCATGGCGTCCTACGCGCAGCTCACCCACCTTCCCAAACCGAAGCTCAAGCCGCTGGACGTGGAAGGGTGGGTCAAACGAATCGCCGGGTTGGAGACGCGTCTCAAGGTGGACGTGACACCAGGGCCGCCGGCCTCGATTCCCGCCGACGGCGACCAGCTCGACCAGCTCCTCATCAACCTCGTGCGGAACGCGGTGGACGCCGCCCTGGAGACCGACGGGGGCGTGCGGGTGGGCTGGACTCACGCCGACGATGTGGACAGCTACGTGGAGGTGTCTGTCAAGGACGATGGACCGGGCCTCACGAACACGGACAATCTCTTCGTCCCCTTCTTCACCACCAAGCCCGAGGGCTCGGGCATTGGACTGGTCCTCTCCCGCCAGATCGCCGAGGCCCACGGCGGGAGCCTGGTCCTGGTAAATCGGGCTGAGGCCCGTGGATGCGAGGCCCGGCTGCGGATCCCTGTCTGACCTCGAGTCTCCGCCCTAACCCCAGCCACGGCAAAGAGATATCTTTCTTGGCCTAGGACCGGGCGTACCGACGCGGAGCCCGTCATTGTGAGCTGTATCACCAATTGACCCCTCCCCGCCGGCGTATTGTTGTTGTTCTCGAGGATCCGATCGCATGTCTCAGTTTCGAGTCCCGGGCAACCGGGGCTATACCATGATCGAGGTGGCGACCACGCTGGTGGTGGCCGGGATCGTCACGACGATCGGTATCGTGACCCTGGCCCCTGCCGTGGAGCACGCCAAGGTGCGTTCGGCGGCCAACGTCGTCGCCGGCGACCTCCAGTACGCCCAGGTCCTGGCCGTCCGGGAGCGCCGACCCATGTCCGTCGTCGTCGATTCGGTCCAGATGCAACTCCTGATCCGGGACCGGGATGCTCCGTCCAACGTGCACCGTACGCGCGCACTGGGAGCCACCTCCGATTTTGCCCTGGATCGGCTCTCGACCACCGGCGGCTCCGTCCAGCTCTTCCCCAACGGCGTGGCTGGATCGTCCATCACGTTGACACTCGGGTTGAGGGGCTATGAGCGGCGGGTCAGGTTGACCCGCGCGGGACAAATCCGAATCATCCAAACACCCTAGCAGGCTTGCCGCTGTGAACTCCAAGGGTGTCTCGCTCATCGAAGTCATGGTCGCTCTGACGATTCTGAGCACGGTGCTCGTCGCCCTCGGCGGTCTCATGTTCCAGGTGGGACGGCACACCCGCACCTCCGCCCGGCAGACCTATCAGGCCGCCGCACTGCAACAGGGAGTGGCCTACATGGAAGCACTGCCGTGGAGCGCCATCGACGCCGCGGCGGGATGCACCACCGACACCACCGGGCTGTTGGAGTACCGTCGGTGCATCGGGGTGGCGGATTTCGGAAGCTACAAATCCGTAACGGTGATCGTCACGCCGCAGGGTAATTTCGCGGGTGCGCCCGACACGGTCACCCAGTACCGTCATCGGCCGCGCGGAGTGTCGCTCCTCAGATGATCCGCAATCGCCGGGGGTTCACACTCGCGGAGTTGCTCATCGCTACAGTGGTGATGGGCATCCTGGGCGTGGCGCTGACCCGCATTCTGATCAACGACTCGCGCTTCGTGAGCAAGGTGGAGGCCATGATGAACGCGCGACAGGCCTCTCGTGCCGCGATGAACACGATGGCCGTGGAGTTCCAGATGGTCTCCCAGGGCGGACTGATCGCCGCGTCACGCGCCCGGGTCCGGGCGCGTGTGCCCTACGCGTTCGGGATTCTGTGCGGCATAAGGCGTTCGGTTCGGTACGCCGTCCTCGTGCCAACCGACTCCATCATGTATGCAACGGCGACCGCCAACGGGATGGCTTGGCGCAACGACGCGGGGAGCTACACCTTCATGTCCGCTGGTGGCGTCAGGCTCGCCGGCGCGAGACAACGGCGTAGATGCACCGACGAGGGCGTACGGACGAATCTTCCCAATAGTCAGTTCATTCGAATGTCCATCACGAACGACACGCTCAACGCCGGGGACGTGTTCTACCTGTACCAGGACATCCGCTACCGGTTCTCCACATCGGTGGAGGTGCCCGGGCGGCTGGGACTGTGGCGCAGGCGCGCGGGGGATATTTGGCAGGAGCAACTGGCACCGTTCGATCCATCCTCGGGCTTTCGGTTCTACGTCGCCAACGCCGACACGTCACTCATCGCACCTCCGGCGGATCTCACCACCGTGACCGGTCTCGACTTGGTCCTCGTGGGCGCCAGCGAGGTCACACCTCAGGGAAGCCCCTCACCTCCGGCGTTCGAGGTGCGATACCGGGTCAACTTCCTCAACCGGTGAGGGGGATGCGATGAACGAAAGAGGTTTTGCGCTCCCCATCACGATCTTCTTGATCGCCATCCTGACATTGATGCTGGGATCGACGTTCACTCGTGCTGCCACGGAGAACCAGATCGCCGGCGGGAGCAAGGCGACTGTCGATGCGTTGTACGTCGCCCAGGCGGGAATGCAGAAGTATCTCGGTCAGGATTTCACGATCGTCAATCGTCCGTTGTCGGGGGACTCGGTGCGGCTGGACGTGCAGGGCGGGTATGCCTGGATCGTTCCCGAAGTGCTTCAGACTCCTGCGGACACGATGGACAACTTCCGCTACATCATCCGGTCGACGGGCTACGCAACGGATCCGAGCCAGGGTTCGACTCCGCTGGCCACCCACACGGTGGCGCAGTTCGC
>JBDHHA010000462.1:0-2852 GCA_039589615.1 Gemmatimonadota bacterium | reverse complement strand
AGCCGAATCTGGGGCTCTACTATCAGCCCGACGGACCGTATCCGAACTTTGCAGAGCTGATGCCGCTGGGCAAGATCGACGAAGCCCGGAAAGCGCAGGAAGAGGCGGCAGAAGCGCTCAAGGACGACATGATCTTCGTCGGCAAGAGACTGAACGAAATGGGCTGCGAGGGCCTCAATTTCGATACCGCTGCCTCCTCGGGGGACGCCGATTTCTACGCCACCCTCGAGGCCGTGCGGGAGCTCAAGAAATCCTGCCCGAACATGTCTTTGATCGTCGGCATGTCGTCCGAGTTCGTGCTCGGCATGCACGGAAAGATGACCTTCGACGGAAAGCGGCTGGCCGGCATGTTCCCTCACGAGCAGGTGAAGATCGTGGAGGCTGCGGGTGCCGACATCTATGGCCCCGCGGTCAATGTCAATACGTCCCGGACGATGCCCTGGAACCTCTCCAAGGCGACCACCTTCGTCAGGCATACGGTGCAGGAGGCAAGCATCCCCGTTCATCCCAATGTAGGTATGGGGGTGTGCGGGATTCCCATGATGATCGAGACGCCAATCGATTGCGTGACCCGTACGGCAAAGGCCCTGGCCTTGATCGGTAAGGCCGACGGGTTGTAGCTGGGCGTAGGAGATACCTTCGGTATGCCCATCGCTCACATCATGGCGGCCGGCATGGGCGGCATTCGGACTGCTGGAGATCTGGTGGCCTGGATGCAGATGACCCGGAAGATGAAGTTGCCGGAAGCCAAACAATATGTGGCGGAAAGACTGGGCATATCGGTCCTGGAGCTGACGGACGAAGATGTGATGCATCCGCTGCGGCAGAAGCTCGGCATTGGCGTTGCCACGGCAGAGGCTGGGGGCCCCAAGGGAATCTTGGCCAAGGCCAAGATTGCGAAGCTGTTGGGGATCGAGATCAACTCGGTCAACCTGTTCAAGGAGAGGGTAAAGGAGATCGTCTGAGAAGCAGATGAGCGAGCGCGCCGCGGCGGCAACAGTGGCCCTCAGGCTGCGATCCGCGGCGCGGTGAACTGGCCCAGGAGTTGATGGATCGCCCCGGGCGGAAAATTGACCCTTTCGCCGGTCGATTGTTCCAAGCATCGCTGTCTGCAATCGCGCAATAAGCGTCGATGACCGGCGCAAGACCACAAGGACGACGGGGATGTATCGAATTATCTGCTGGTTGTTCTCCACAGTGTTACTGGTGGCCTGGGTGGCGACCGCCTCATCTGCTGCGACGGAGGAAGATTCAGACAAGGACACAGGTATCCAGTATCGCCTGCTGGGCCCGGCGGCCGGCGGACGCACCACGCGTGTGGTTGGCATCCCCGGTGAGCCACTGACGTATTACCTGGCAACCGCCAGCGGTGGTGTCTGGAAGTCGTCAAATGGCGGCACGGAGTGGAAGTCGGTTTTCGACGATCAACCGGTTTCGTCCATCGGTTCCGTAACCGTCCGGCGAAGCCAATATTCGTGGCAACGTTGGCGAGGGTAACGGCATTTACCGATCTCTGGATGCCGGCAAGCACTGGGAGCACGTGTGGAAGGCCGAGGGCCAGATCGGAACCATTGTCGTACACCCGACCAACGAGAATATTGTCTTTGCGGCAGCGTTGGGCAGCCCATTTGGTGCCGGTCCCAGGCGCGGCATCTATCGCAGCCGGGACGGTGGCGATAGCTGGCAACGGGTTCTTTTCGTGGATGAAGACACGGGGGCCTCGGATGTTGCCTTCAACGAGGCCAATCCGAATATCCTGTTTGCCGGTATGTGGCAGACGCGGCGCAAACCCTGGACCCTGGAAAGCGGCGGGCCCGGCAGTGGCCTTTACATGTCGCGTGACGGAGGTGACTCCTGGACTCGTTTGGAGGGCAGCGGTCTGCCCGGTGGTATCTGGGGCAAGGTCGGTGTGCGAGTGGCGCCCAGCAAACCCGACCGCGTATACGCCCTGATCGAGGCGGAAGAAGGTGGATTATTCCGCTCCGATGACGGCGGCGACAAATGGAAGCGCATCAACGATTCCGCCGGTTTACGGCAACGTGCGTGGTATTACACGACCCTGACCATTGACCCCCGGAACGCCGACGTGGTCTGGTTTCCGCAGGTGCCGATGCTCAAGACCACTGATGGTGGCCGCAGCATACGGGCGGTGAAGGCCGCTGGCTGGGATCACCACGACGTATGGATAGATCCCGTCAACCCGCTGCGCCTTGCCGGGGCCAGCGACGCGGGCGTCTCCCTTTCCTGGGATGGTGGCAAGAGCTGGGTAAGGCCACCGCTGGCGATCGGCCAGTTCTACCACCTGTCAGTTGACTCGCGCACGCCGTATCGGGTTATGGGAAGCCTGCAGGATTTTGGCACCCGGGCCGGTCCCAGCAACAGCCTGCATGCCGGCGGCATACTGCCTGCTCAGCGACTGGCGGCCTGTAGGCGGTGGCGAGGCCGGTTGGGTGGTGGCTGACCCGGACAATCCCAACATCGTGTATGCAGGTGAGTACCTGGGTTACCTGTCACGCTACGACGAGACCACGGGGCAGGCGCCCCACGTGGGGATCTATCCCGACAACGGCAGTGGCCACGCTGCCGAAGATCTCCGTTATCGATTCCAGTGGACCGCACCCATCGTCATCTCTCCCCACGATTCCAGCCTGGTTTACCACGCCAGCAATTACCTGCATCGCACCCGAGACGGCGGCCAGAGTTGGGAGACCATAAGCCCGGACCTGACCCGCGACGACAAGAGCAAACAAAAATGGGCGGGGGGGCCGATCACCGGGGACAACACCGGCGTGGAGTTTTACAGCACCATCTTCTCAGTGGCCGAGTCGCCAGTTGCTGCCGGTGTCATCTGG
>JBDHHA010000461.1:0-2627 GCA_039589615.1 Gemmatimonadota bacterium | reverse complement strand
GATGTGATATCGAGCGAGAAATGACTTCATATGCCCTAACCGGATTTGTGTGACCAACAGCACAATTCGTCACTACTCCAACACCCGATCCGCCGGACTTCTCACGGCGCCCCAGCCCAGGTTCAGGACGTGGGTGCAGACCATCGTGTTCGTGACCTCCCGCTGCCCCATGAGTTCCTGAACAGTTCGTATGTCGTATCCGTCCTCCAGCAGGTGCGTCGCGAAGGAGTGTCTCAAAGTGTGGCACTCAGGCGGAAGGCCTTCTGGAGTACCGACTCGTGCAGGCGGTGGCGTGCCGTGATCACCCGGCCTGTCATCAGTATCCCTAAAATCACCCCCTGCCGGACGTTAAAAATCACCCCCCCCTGAAGGGAGGCGGCCCGCCGGAAGGCCAGGGAGGGCCCTATGGAACCAGGAGCAGGATCGGAGATGCTGGCCGCGGCGCGAGAGGGCGCCGCGGAGGGCGAGGTGACCAACCAGAACGTCTACGGGGCGATCCGGACGCTATTCGAGCAGGGGGTGTCCAAGAAGGCGATCTCGCGGCAACTCGGGCTGCACGTCCAGAGCGTGAGGAAGTGGCTGAAGCGTCCCTGGGCGCCTCAGAAGAGGCGCCGGGTGCGGCATTTGGACCGGTTCCGGGTGTTCCTGCGGACCCGGGCGGTCGAGGTGGGGTTCAACGCCGTGGTGCTGACGCGGGAGCTCGGAGAGATGGGCTACGCCGGGTCGTACTCGGCGGTGGTGAAGTACATCGCGCCGTGGCGGGCCGAGCACAGGCCTCAGGAAGGTCCGACGGTGCGGTTCGAGACGGGCCCCGGCGAGCAGGCGCAGGTGGACTGGGGGGCGCTACGGATGTGGGTGGGAGACACTCCGGTGCGGGTGCACCTGTTCACGATGGTGCTGGGGTTCAGCCGGAGGGTGTTCGCGAAGGCCTACCTCAACGAGCGGCTCGACAGCCTCCTGGACGGCCACGCGTGCGCGTTCGCGCACTTCGGGGGGATGGAACGCGACGTTCAAGGACCGGATGGACTTCTACGGGGTGAAGGTGCGGCTGTGCCGGTACTACCGGGCGCAGACGAAGGGGAAGATCGAAAGCGGGGTGAAGTACGTCAAGCGCAACGCCCTGGCCGGAAGGCGGTTCTCGAGCATCGAGGAGCTCAACGAGTACCTGCTCGACTGGTGCGTCAACGTCGCCGACGAGCGCGAGCACGGAACGACGCACGAGAAGCCGGCGGCGCGGTTCGCGAGAGCTGAGAAGCTGATCCGTGTGGATGGCCGGCCCCCGACGCGGCGCGAGCAGGTGGTCATCCGGCGTGTTCCGAGGGATGCCTACGTGGCAGTGGAGACGAACCGGTACCCGGTGCCGTTCACCTGGGCGGGCCGAGACGTCACGGTGAGGCTGCTGCACGAGCAGATCTGCGTGCATCTCGGCGAGAACGAACCGGTGATCCATGAGCGCCTCGAAGGCAAGCACCAGGTGGCGCGGTGGACAGGGCCGCCGAGGCCGTTGCCGAAGACCCACACGGGCTCGCCGGCGCAGCCCCCCAGGCTGGACCCGGCCTGGGTGGCGGGCCTCGGAGAGGTCGAGGTGCGGTCCCTGTGCCGCTACGAGGAGGTGGCCCCATGAGCGGGTCGGTGCAGATCGAGCGCATCACCGAGCAGATGCAGCGTCTGAAGCTGTTCAAGACCTCCGAGCAGATCGGATCACTCCTGCAGCAGGCCGGCAAGAAGGACCTGCCCTACAGCGACTTCCTCGAGGAGCTCCTGTCCGTCGAGATCGCGGCCAAGCAGGAGCGCCACACGCTGATGAAGACCTCCATGGCGCGGTTCCCGTTCCACAAGAGCCTGGAGAGCTTCGAGTTCAAGTTCCAGCCGTCCATCGACCCGAAGGTGATCAAGGAGATGGCGAGCTGCCGGTTCATCGCGGACGCCGACAACGTCCTTCTGCTCGGGCCTCCAGGGGTGGGCAAGACCCACCTGGCGGTGGGCCTGGGGCTGAAAGCGTGCGCGGCCGGCTATCGCACGGCCTTCACCACGGCGACGGGGCTCATCACGACGCTGACGCGGGCCCACAGCGAGGGGAAGCTCGAGGAGAGGCTCAAGCTCCTCGTTCAGCCCAAGCTCCTGATCATCGACGAGATCGGATACCTGCCCATCGACCGGCTCGGGGCGAACCTGTTCTTCCAGCTCGTCTCTCGCCGCTACGAGAAGGGCTCGATCCTGCTGACGAGCAATCAGAGCCTGACGGTGTGGGGAGAGGTGTTCGGCGACCGGGTCATCGCCACGGCCATCCTCGACCGGCTGCTGCACCACTCGACCATCGTCAACATCAAGGGCGAGAGCTACAGGCTCAAGGAGAAGCGCCGGGCGGGCCTTCTGACCCGCAGCGAGCCGTTCACCGAGGCAGCAGCTGCAGAAGTGTCGACAGCCGCAGATCACGACGCCCGAATCGAGAAGGCCAAGAGCTGAGTCGCAAACCGGGGCCGCTTCCCCTCACCGGGGAGGGGGGGTGAAAGTTATCGTCCTACAGGGGGTGAAAATAGGGAGGCTGTTGACAGGGGGCCCGCCGAAGTACGTCATCGCGGATAAGGGGTGCCAGTTCTGGTGTGACTCGTTCCGACATTGGTGTC
>JBDHHA010000460.1:0-4564 GCA_039589615.1 Gemmatimonadota bacterium | reverse complement strand
GGCATACCCGGGCGAGAGTGCGGGCCACGGGCCGGTCGCCACCGTCGCGCCTTGGGTTGAAAACGCGAGCCGGACCTGCCGTGCGTTCTCGCGGGCCATGACCTTCATGAGCGGGCCTTTCTTGTCGCGCTCCGTGAACTTCAAGGCGTCCACGTTGAGCCTTATGCGCTCAATATTGTCGTGCCGAACCCGCATCAGGATCTTCAAAACTTGTCCCCCATCCCGATCTGAATCGACTCGTTGTACGGTGCTGTCCCGCTGGACGGTGCCGCCTGCGTGTCCCCGCTGATGATGTGGTCCGTAGACAGGCTCGCCAGATTCCCGCGCACCTCGTCACCGAGGAAGCCGTACAGGCGCGGCGTCTTCGTCTCGTCGCCCGTGTACTGGCGCCACAACCCGAGAAGCTCGGGGATGCGTTCGGTCCGCCGCGTGCCTTCCTTGAACGACTGCGCGACGGTGTAGTCCATTGCCGACCCGATGGCGTTCGCCTCCCGCAGCAAGTCCTCGAGGCGCGACCCGCTGATGACCGTCGTCGGCGTGACCGTGTACCCGAGGCGGGCACACATGCCCATCAACACCGCCGCCCGTGTCTCAGCGAACCCCGCCGCCTCCGTACTGGACGGCGAGGTCGTGGCGGTGATGGCCTGCTGCAGCCACCGCTCCATGTCCGTCTCGGCACAGAAGGCGTTTGAGAAGTTCGGGGAGAAGGCAGAACCGGCAGACACAACCGAGAAGTCCACCTGCACCTGCCGCAGCATCGAGTCGGCGTTGATCTCCTTGACCCACAGGCTATACAGGCCGGTGCTGGCCGGCGTAAACGAGATGGTGTAGTACCCGGTCGCGCCGGTCTCGGTGAAGGTGACATCTTCTGCTGCGGCGACAAGTCCGGTGCCTGGATTCCGCTTGAGCGTGAACTCGATATCGGTCGTCTCGACCATGCCGGTCTTCGGCACCCCGGCGGCGGTGAGATATTGCCAGTTGTAGAAAACCAGATTGCCGGATACCCAAGCCATTAGGCAGTCCTCATTACAATCGGTTCAGGCCAGATTCCGAAGTTCGTCGGCAGCGTGTATGTGATGGTGGCGTTCAGCATGGTCACCCTGACCTTGCCGAGAACAGGAACCACCGTCGAGACGTACAACTCCAGGTTCTTCATCTCGTCGACCGCCCACGCCGCGCCGGTGAATGGGTTGGTTGCAAAAGTCCGTGTGAACGTAGCGTAGCCGGCAGCCATAACCTCAGTGCTTGCATCCACGGCGATTGCCCCGCCCGACACTCCCGCCTCGATCTTGGCGCGGCAGGTAATGACGATCTGGGTCGGCAGAATGTTCGATGCAGACCCGAAAGCGAACGACGCCGCCCCGGCGATCGTGGTGAACTTGTCAAGGATGAGGTAGCCGGTGTCGTCATCGGTTGTCGCTTCATCGACCGTCTCGTATCCGTCACTGCCGACAGGCTCAACGGAATCCCAGAGCTGGTAGTACCCGTCCGCCTGCGGATAGACCGTGAGAGTCGGCATTCATCACATGACCAAGGCCGTCATCAGAATGACGTAAGACATCGACTTGGTAGTCCCCGCCAGTGTGTGCGTGATCTTGCAATACTGGGGCAGCGGAATCCACGGCGGGCGGTAAACGTCGGCCCCGTTCCAGTTCGTGAGATCGCCGGGCCACAATTCCTCTGCCGGCGTCGGGGCACCTGCCGTCATCTGAGCGAAGGTTGTCGTTCCGAATGTATTGGTCCCGGCTGAGTCAAGATACCAATCGATCTTCACGTCGTTGGTTTCATCCGTCGCCATGTCTGATCCGGTAACCGTGAAATAGAGCGGAACGACGACATTCGGAGTGCCGGCTCCGTACTGACCTGCACCGAGAAGAGGAAGCAAGCCCTCCACCGGATAGGCGACACTGGTGATGCGCCCCGGACTGACAATGATTCCAGAGTTCCCGGTCGCAACGACGGTGCCGGATGAGTAGAAGATCCAATCGTAAAGGATGTTCATGCTTCTCCCGAGAGCGGGGAGGCCCGAAGGCCCCCCCGCCGGAATCACCGACTAGGTGAGTTCGTCGCTGATCGTGACCTTCCAGTTCCAAGGCACATACTCGAAGCGAGCGTATGCCGTGAACAGCGCCGTCTGCTCGTAGTTCCACAGATCGGAGTCGGTCCCGATGTTCGTCTTGAACTCCCAGTCCTTGTTCTTCAGCAGTGCGACGGCCTTCGTGCCACCATCGACGCAGAAGATGTAGTAACGGTTCGCGGTGCAGTACGGCGTCGCAATGACGTCGAACATGCCCCGAAACTTCCCGGTCCCGCCGGAGACGTCGGTGCCGGGGATGAGATGCGTGGACGCCAGGTTCGCGGAGCCGATCAGGTTCTTGAAGATGAACTCGTGAGCGGTGCCGCAGACCATGATGTAACGGTCCACACCGGAGTTGACGACGGTGCCGACATCGTCGGTGAAGTTCTTGAGGAGACCGAGGCTCTGCGCCCGTACCGGGGATGGTGACGTTGTGCGTGTCCCGGTTGTCTTGACTGGCGCCGGTCTCCGCGTGCGCCGTCGAGTACAGGCAGATCCCGTCGTAGCCGAGCGCGGTAGTCGATGGCAGCGCCGTTCCGACGAGGCGGCTGTCCATGAACATCGACGCCTTCTGCGCCATCTGAGTCGTGATGCGCGGGATCTCCTGCGGGTTCGTCTCGATGACGGCCCGAGGAATGGGATCTCCTGCGGGTTCGTCTCGATGACGGCCCGAGGAATGGTGACCGTGTCTTCCCACTCGACCACCGTTCCGGTCAGGGTGTAGTCCGCGAGGGACTTCGCCTGCCGTGCGCCGGTGGATGCCCGCGTCCCGCTCAACTGCCGGGGTTCGGGCACGCCGCCGAACCGGCTGATCAACGATCTCGCAGACCTTCGGGTAGATACGCTTGGACTCCTGATCCTTGAGGGCACCGTAGAACGTGGTTTTTGCGATCCCCTGGAGGACTTCGGCATTGATTGGTTGCATTGACTGATTCCTCTATGTGTTGGCCGGAACAACGCGCTGGGCCAGATCAATCCAACCCGACACGGTGGTTACATCACAGTGAACGAGAGTCCCAAGGCAACTCGGATTGCCACCGGCCAGAGACACCATATCGGCCGGATTATCCGAAGTCGCCAAAGGCCCGAAAAGCGTCCATTGAAGTGCTGTGGTGAAAGCCACCGCAGCAAACCACCAGACGCCATGAGTTGCGACCGCGACGGGCTCAGCAGCTCCCGTAACCGTGGTCCCCTTCGTGCAGACGCCAAGGCAGGTATCGGCATCAGCGTTGTCGGCAACGACCAACCCCGCATCCGCACAGACAATCGCCCCGCGATAGAACACGTCCGCAGCCGCCGAAGATGCGTAATACCGCTCTCCGATCGGAAAGGCAGGGTCGTAATAAGGGGCCGGAACAACAGCAGCAGTAAGAGCAGCCATGAGCCCCTCCTAAGTGTTGATGACAACAACCCGCTGGCGCAGATCGAGCCAGCCGGATGTCCCATCAACATCGAGGTGAACGAGAGTCCCGATACCGGACGGGTCGCCCACGCCTGCGGCGTCCATGTCGGCCGGGTTATCAGTGCCGACAGCGGGACCGAAGATGGTCCAGAAGTCGGCATCGTCGAACTGAGCACAGGCGAACCACCAGATACCGGCAACCGCGACCTTGACGGTCTCGTTCGCCGCCGTCGTTGTCGCCCGCTCCGTGCAGACGCCAAGCCCGGTGTCGGCGTTCTCGTTGTTCGCCACAACCAGTCCCGCGCTGTGGCAGACGATCGCGCCTTGATAGAACTCGTCCGCCGTCTCGACCGGATAGTCGCGTTCCCCAATAGGGAACGCAGGGTCGTAGTAAGGGGCGGGGAACACATTTGCTGAAAGGGCTGCCATGTCTCCCTCCCCTTACGTGTTAGCCACAACGACCCGCTGGCAGAGGTCGAGCCAGCCAGAGGTCGCGGTGACATCGTTATGAACGAGCGTCCCGAGTGCCGATGGAGTACCGGCGCCGAGATCGTCCAGGTCGGCAGGATCATCAGAGCCGGCCGCAGGGGCGAACAGGCCCCAGAGGTTCGCCGTCTCAAAGTTCGCGCAAGCGAACCACCAAACGCCATGCGTGGCGACGTGGACAACCTCAAGCTGTGCAGCCACGGTGACGCGCTTGGTTGAGACGCCGAGGGTCGTATCGGCATCTGCGTTGTCAACGACGGTCAACCCGATCGTTGCTCCCGCAGACAAGCAGACAATCGCGCCACGGTAATACTCATCCGCCGCGTTTGCCGCGTACTCCCTCTCCCCGATCGGATACGCCGGATCGTAGTAGGGAGCCGGTGTTACGTTGGCAGCGAGAGCCATAATCAGCTCTCCTTTTTGGTCGTCGCCGGCATATCTCCGGCGCTACGGGCCTTCAGGCCCGCCTTGACCTGCTCAGGGGTGAGACCAAGTTTGCGGACGAGTTCATGCTCTTCCTGAGTCAGAGTGAGAGAATCGGCCTTGACTCGGCCGGCGGTGTAGTCCTTGTCGAGCGATGCGATCGGGTCGGTCTTGAA
>JBDHHA010000459.1:0-2224 GCA_039589615.1 Gemmatimonadota bacterium | reverse complement strand
AACGGCGTGGGCGTCTCGGCGGCCCTGATCACGCCTGACGGCAACCGGTGGGTCGGCGTGAGCGGCGTTTCCCAGGAGGGGGTATCCATCGCGCCGGACATGCTGTTCGACATGGGCAGTGCCGGGAAGAACCTTTTTGCGGCGCTCATGTTGAAGCTGGCGGAGGAGGGGTTGCTGTCCCTCGACGACTCGTTGCACGAGTATCTCTCACCGATGCCGCACGTCGATCCCGACATCACCATCCGCCAGGGCCTGAATCACACCAGCGGGCTGTACATGGCGGTGGAGCATCCGGCGGCGCCGTTCTCCCAGCGGTACGACGGAATCGACTTCGAGAAGTGGTGGACCATCGACGAGATCTTCACCACGCTTATGGATGACCCCTACTTCGCACCGGGCGAAGGGTGGCACTACTCCCAGGCGGGCTACCAACTGGGCACGTTGATCGTCGAGCAGGTGACGGGCATGACGGTGGCGGAGGCCATCCAGTCGCGGCTCCTCGATCCGCTGGGCATCCACGGTATGCTGCTCGATCTCACCGAACCCACACCGGCGGAGTTCGAGATTGCCCACAACTGGGTCGACACGGACGGGGACGGAGACTTCGACGACGTCGGCGACCGGTCGCGCAACTGGATCAACTCCCTGTCCCGGATCCTCTACTACACGCGCGCGGAGGATTTCGCCATGTGGCTCCACGCTCTGATGCGGGGAGAGGTGTTGGAGCCGGCGTCCCTCGACCAGATGCTCACCTTCATCTCGCCGACCCCTGGCGAGCCGCTCGTGGTCGGCTACGGGCTCGGACTGTTCGAGGTGACCCCAGCTTTCGTGGAGGGGCAAACCGTGTGGGGACATGGAGGATCAATTCCCGGGTATCGCGCCTTCGTAGGCCACCTTCCCGACCTCGGCATCACCATGTCCGTGCTCATCAACAGCGAGAGCGAGGAGGGGTTCGGGGATTTCATTACGGGCCTGTTGCGGGTCATATTGGATTGGGCCTCGGCATAGCACGCGGCCCACGACTCGACCCGCGCGGGAGCGTGTTGATGAGAGAATACCACCACCTGGGCATCCCCACGAAAGAGCCCCGTGAGGGCGAAACGTATCTCGAGCAGTACAAGATCTACGTCGCCGGCTACGACACCAGCGAGTACGGCGTGGAGTGGATGCGCTTCGAATCCGACTGCACGCTGCCGATGTTGGTCCAGACAGTGCCCCACGTGGCGTTTCGCGTGGACAGTCTCGATGCGGCGCTCGAGGGTAAGGAAGTGTTGATCGAGCCCAACAGCCCGTCACCCGGCGTGCGCGTCGCTTTCGTCGTGGAGAACGGCGCCCCCATCGAGTTTCTGGAGTTCGACGACGACCACGCGCCCTGAGTTGTCCGCTACGTCGTGGAAAGCTCCGTATTCTGCGAGGCGATGAGGCGCCAGGTCGATCCCTGCCTGGCGAACACATCCATACGTCGTGAGCTTTGCGCCGCCGGGGCGATAGACCTCGAGAATGATCTTGCGGTCCTCGGGATTCCCCCGAAGATCGAATCCCCGGTAGTCCTCCGCGATGAGTTGTGTGAGCGTGTCCGTATCTCCCGCCCGTAGTGCGTCACGGATTCCGTTGAACGCTTCGAGTACCTGATCCTTGACCGACACGGGCCACCTCCAGCGTCAAGCGAGATTGTCAAAAGAGTACCGTCGCGGTACCAGGTTTCGGAACCCGGGAGCCTCCACACCACTCGCGGGTATGACGGGTTTCCACTTCTACCGGGGAGGTACGTATGCCACGACGTTGGTCTGTGACTGTTGTGATGGCCGGACTGTTTCTCGCCGTGCAGCCCGCGGAAGGGCAGCATGTCGTTCTCGGGGTGAAGAGCGGCGTGAACCGCTCCAAGCAGGTCATCGAGTCCGACAGTAAGGCGCAAAGCGTTTCGGGGTTCGTGCTGGGAAGCTACGTCCGGGTGGAGTTCGGGGATTTCTTCGGCCTGCAGCCCGAATTCCTGTTGAGCAAGAAGGGAGGCCTCCCGCCAGGCGAGATCCTCCAGCAGGGATCCGATCCGGTGGTCACGTCGTTCGCCCCCGGCCGTGAGGCGATGGAGATCATCTACACCGAGGTTGCCGCGCTCGCCCACCTGCGTCTCTGGCGGGATGGTCCGATTCGCCCCTACGGGATCGGCGGTCCCGCCCTCGCCATCGAGGTGGATTGCGTGGAGCCCCTCCCCACGGGTCGGCTC
>JBDHHA010000458.1:0-2752 GCA_039589615.1 Gemmatimonadota bacterium | reverse complement strand
ATCGAAATCGACCGAACGGATTCTCACGCCGCCTTCCACGTGCTCCACCCGCATGGTATAGGAACGTGTCGTGTGGACGGGCCCGATTCCTCGATTCTCGGCATCATCGACTCGCACCGTCAGTCCCACAGGCCATTCGAATCGCGGCTCGACGACCGTCGGGCGCTGATCTTGGGAGACTGCGTTGAGTAGCGGGAGCACGCTAATTCCGGCTGCGACCGCACAGCTGCGCCGAGTCGATCGCACCGTCGTCAACGATCCTGCTCCCACTTGACGGGTGTTGGCTCATTCCTGCTATCCGCCGATCCGTGCCCGAGCTGCCCCAAGTCCCCCTCCCCCCAGCAGAACGCGCGGCCATCAACCGACACCGCACACGTATGGCGGAAACCGGCGCTCACGGATCGGAACCTCAGGTCTTCCGCAACAGGGATGGGGTTGAGCTGATCGTCCTTCCTCCCCCCGAAGAGCCCGCCACCACCGATGCCCAACTGGTTGAAGGTGTTCCGCCCCCATCAGTAGACCTCACCCCCGGGGGTCAGACCGCACGCGTGAAAGCCTCCTACGGAGAGGGGCACGAACGACGCCTGCATGGTGAGACATGCGATGAGCACGGTGGCGCCGTACCATCGGAGCATCAGACGGCAGGCCCTGACCTGCCGGCTGAGAGCGCGATGCATGATCCACCTCCGGGTTGGGCAGTGAACCCAAGTGCGGCCCGGCTGCAGTCGCGTCGTCGGTAGACGCCCTACCTCGACGTCGCTTTAGCGGCGTATCGCCGAGGCTACCGGCGACTCGACAGTTGTATGGCGTACATGGCAGACGCTCGCTCGGGAGGCGGGAGCACCCTGGCCGATGACGAACAGCGGACTCGGAGGGCAGCAGATTCAAAAGAAGATGTGTCATGTAGGAGAATCTGCAAGTTCAATTACAATGAAAACCGTCCTGTTTTGTTGGTGAGGCCTCTCGGGCGCCGCACGTTATGGCGGTGCCCACGACTTGCCGCGCGAGCCTTTGCCTCCGGAGCCAAAGGTCACAGGTGGACTTGCGGTCGCCTGCGGCGATCCTCGGTCTGCTGCGCAACGAATCCTGTCAGGCGCATGGTAAGTGAAAGCCCCGCAGTCTGTTACACGGCTGCGGGGCTGTTCGTTGCTGCCATCTACACAATCGTCACGTCGGTAATGCAAAGGGCCGGTACTGAGCTGCCTACTGCACGGTTAGCGACACGGTCGCCGAGTGCTCCAGCGACCCTGCAGTACCCGTCACGGTGATGGTGTGCGTTTGCGAGCTGGGACCCGCCGGTTCCCCACCACCGCACGCACCCAAGAACAGTGCAAAGGCCAAGGCCCCTCCACCCACGAGGGCCCAACGGGGCCTCCTGGCTCGCGGCACCTGTCGCACGAGAGCCAAACCGAAGCCGAGCAGCGCCACACAAAGCAGCGCGAGGACCGCACCGGCGCGGGGCCAGCCATCCCACCGCGGGACGATTGGCGGGAGAGTCGCCGCCACGGTGGACACAGTCATCGTGGATGTCGCGGTAGTTGCTCCAGGTGTCACGTCGTTCGGTGTGAAGTCGCACAAGCCGCCCGCCGGCAGGCCGGAGCACGCCAGCGAAACGCCTTCACCGAAGGAACCACCGTCAGGGTCCACCGTCACCGTGTACGTCGCCGACTGACCCCCGGTCACCGTCCTACTGCTCGGCGAAACGGCCACCGTGAAGTCCGTGACCACCAGCGTTGCCGTAGCGCCACCCTGCAGCGACCCCACCGCGCCCACAATCGTGAAGTCGTCGGAGCCCGTGGGTGTGCCCGTTGCGGTCGAGACCGTCACGGTGGCGTCGGCGCTCGTTCCGCCCGGTGTCACGCTGCTCGGCGAGAAGGCGCACGATGCCTGCGCCGGCAGGCCCGTACAGGAGAGAGTGACCGCGTCGTCCACCGGCCCGTCCTGTGGCGTGACAGTCACCGTGTACGTGGCGGGGGCACCGCGCGTCACCGTCACACTACTCGGAGTCGCAGCCATGGCGAAGTCCGTCACCTGCAGCGTCGCCGTAGCTGTGTCCCCCAGCACACCGGAGTTGCCAGCGACATCGAGATCGGTTGAACCTGTTGGAGTCGTTCCCGCCGTCGTCGAGATGGTGAGCGTCGAGGCGGCGGGGCTCGCGCCCGGCGTCACGGGATTGACTGAGAACGAGCACGAAGCTCCCGCCGGTTCCTTGTCGCAGGAGAGAGTCACCGGCTCGTCGAACGTCCCACCGAGAGGCGTCACGGTGGTCGTGTAGCTCGCATCGCTCCCCTGTACCGCGACGACCGTTGCCGGCAAGACGCTCACCTGGTAGTCACCCACCGTGAGCTTGGCCCCGGCCGAGTGTTGCACCGATCCGGAGGTACCGTCAACCATGAACGATGCGGTTCCGACGGGCGTGCCCGGATCCGTGGTCGTAACCGTGAGCGTGGAGGTGGTACCGCTTGCCCCCGGTGAAGCGGTGCTCGGTAGGAAGGCGCATACCGTCTGCGCCGGCAGGCTTGAGCACGAGAGCGTCACGTCACCCGCGAACGTGCCACCATCTGGATCCAGGTTGACAGTGTAGTCGGTAGATCCTCCACGGGACCCAGCCGCGCTGTCCGCTGTGAGCGTGACCGTCAAATCCGCTACGGTTGCGCACTGGGAGAACTCCGAGGTGTTGCCACTCGGGTCGGTTGCGGTGGCACTGACAGCCGTACCGGTGGGCAAGGTCGTCGGGAAGCTGGCCGTGAAG
>JBDHHA010000457.1:0-2397 GCA_039589615.1 Gemmatimonadota bacterium | reverse complement strand
TGGCCACCGAAGTGCCGGACCTCGACCTGCCCTTCATCCGGCCCATGATGGAGTACGGGGTGACGTCTTTGCCCGACCAACCCAGCGCCGTAATCGTCCGCAATGCGACGGTCTGGACGCAGGGAGACCAGGGCCGCCTGGAGAATGCCGACCTTCTGGTCCGCAACGGGCAGATCGTCGAAGTCGGGACGGGGCTCAATGCGCCGGGAGGTGCCGTGGAGATCGACGGGACCGGGAAGCACACCGGCGCGACCATCGTTCCCGAGGTCCAGATGGGGGACGTGATCACGCACAACAACATCTCGATGTACCGGCAGCTGGCGGGCGGCCTCACCACGGCCATGATCAAGCACGGCTCTGCCAACCCGATCGGTGGTGAGAACACCACCGTGAAGATGCGATGGGGCTCGCTTCCCGAAGAACTCAAGCTGGAGGGCGCCACCCGAATGGTGAAGTTTGCCATGGGTGAGAATCCGAAGCGTTGCTGCTTCGAGGGCCGCTATCCGGACACACGGATGGGGACCCAGGCCATCATCCGCGATCACTTCATGGCCGCGCGTGACTACGAGCGCGAGTGGCAGCGCTGGGAGGAGACCGCTGAGGGTCTGCCACCCCGCCGCGACCTCCGCATGGAGGCCATCCTCGACATCCTGAACCAGGAACTGTTGATCGCGTCACACGGGTATCGGGCCGACGGATACCTAGCCTTGGTTCGCTTGGCCGAGGAGTTCGGCTTCCGGGTCCAGGCCCTGCACCACGCGGTTGAAGCGTACAAGCTGGCTCCCGAGCTAGCCGAGGCCGGCGTAGCGGCGGCGGTGTGGAGTGACTGGGGCGCGTTCAAGATGGAGGCTTACGACGCCACGAAGTACAACGCCCGGGTTCTCATGGAGGCGGGCGTGACGGTTTCGCTGCACTCGGACAATGCGCAGATCGCCAGTCGGATGAACTGGGAGGCCGGGAAGCTCTTGCGCACCGGACTCACCGAGGAGCAGGCGCTCACGACCGTCACCATCAACGCGGCCAAGGTACTGGCCATCGACGACCGTGTCGGTTCGTTGGAACCCGGAAAGGACGCGGACTTCGTGATCTGGAGCGGGAACCCGCTCTCGCAGTTCACGCGTGCGGAGCAAACCTGGATCGATGGCCGGCGGTACTTCTCCCTCGAGGAGGACGCAGCGATGCGCGAGCAGATTCAGAACGAACGTCAGCAACTCATCCAGGCCGTACTCGCGGCTAGCGAAGATGACGAGAACGACCGGCCTGGTGGTGCGAGGAGGAGGGGACGATGATCAAGACAACAAGCGAGCGAGGCATCATGACGTCAGTAAGAACCCGATTGCGAGCAGCCGCCCGGGGGATCACCGCTAAGGGTGCAGTGCTGGCCCTCGCCATCGTCGTGGCGCCGAGCACCTCGGCTGCCCAGGTGAGAATGACGGTCCCGGTTCAGTCGGAGACGATCGCCCTTCGGGGTGCAACGATCCATACCGTGACCAACGGTGTGATCGAGAACGGCACCATCGTCTTCGAGAACGGAGTGATCACGGCCGTCGGTGCCGACGTGACGATTCCGGCGGGAGCCCGCGTCGTCGACGTCAGCGGCAAGCATATCTACCCGGGCCTGATCGATGCCTACACGACAGTGGGGATTTCGGAGGTCGGTGCCGTTGCCATGTCGAATGACGTGCAGGAGGTCGGTGACTTCAATCCCAATATCCGCGCCGAGTTGGGCGTGAACGCCGAAAGTCGGCATATCGGGACTAGCCGCTCGGCCGGGGTTCTCACGGCGATGACCACGCCGGGAGGTGGGCTCATCTCGGTGCTGCGGCACTGAACGTGAACTGGCCCAACCCCAACCCACGTCGGCGAGGCTTTGGAGGGTTCGGAGGCTTCGGACAGAACCAGGCCAACCGGCCGACCTACGCCGAGCGCGTGCAGCAGCTCAAGGACTTTTTCGCGGAGGCTCGCGCGTATCGCGATGCCGTCGAAGCCGGCGAGGAGGTCCGCACCGACTCGCGCTACCTTGCGATGATCCCCGCCATCAACGGAGACATCCCGGTCGTCGTGGCGGCCAACGGTGCCGCGCAGATCAACGACGCCGTCACCTGGGCCACGGCGGAGGGACTCCGGCTGGTCATTCGCGGCGGAAACGACGCGATCCACGTGGCCGACCGCCTCGTGGCGGAGGAGATCCCCGTCATCCTGACGTCGACGCTAGATGCGCCGGGCCGGGCTCACGAAGGGTACGACGCGGCGTATCGGCGTGCTGCGGACCTGTACGAGGCGGGCGTGAAGTTCGCGATCTCCGGCGGGTCGGGCGCGCTCGGCACCGATCGCCTCGGGTACGAGGCGGGCGTTGCCGTGGCCTTCGGGCTACCGGAGGAAGAGGCACTCAAGGCG
>JBDHHA010000456.1:0-2372 GCA_039589615.1 Gemmatimonadota bacterium | reverse complement strand
GAGGGAGTGGGATCCCAACAAGCCCGGCTGTTTCGACAAGCAAGCGGGCTTCGCTCACACCCGCGAGCTTGGGCGGCACCCCGACACGTTTCGCACGACCATCATCATCGACGCCCATCAAGACCCGGTTTACCACCGGCAAGCCCACAAGGAAATCGCGGCCCACGCTTGGCTGCACTCACTACTACCACCGGGACGTGGTCTGTCTGTTCTGCCCCTGGCTCCGACCCGAGCACATGATCCGCGTTTACCATAGCGTCAACCGTGACAACGTGCCGGAGTTCACGGCGGACCGACCGGGTCAAGCCCTGCTTGCCGGTGCGATCGACAGCATCGGCACGTACCCGCTCCGCCGAATGATTATCGAATCGGTGAATCGTGGCGGGTTGCCGGGAGTGGAATATCTGCCCCACCCCGGCTATGGCGCGAACGGATCGGCGACGCCGGGGTTCCTTGAACGGCTCTCACGTTACAAGGTGCTGATCGTCACCTGCTCGATTTTCGGCTACGCGATCCGCAAACTGTTCGAGGGAGTCGCCGCCGGCTGCACGGTTATCACCGATCTATCGGAGTGGCCGACTGGGACGCGGAGTGTGCGAGGGAGAACGCGGAAACGTGCTTGGGGTATTACGACTGGCGGCCGGCGGGGGTGCGGGTTGCCGGGCAGATTGACGCGTTGCGAAAGGAAATGAGTCAATGAAAGTTCTCGTAACCGGCGGAGCCGGCTTCCAGGGATCGAACCTCTGCCGCGCGCTGTTGGCACGCGGCGACCAGGTGACGATCCTCAACACGTACTCCGAGCGGTCGCAACAGAACCTCGAACGGTTCGACCTGCAAGCCGCCACGGTCGTGTGGGGCTCCATCACCGACGCGGAGATCGTCGCCAAGACGGTCCGGGGGCATGACCTGGTGATGCACCTCGCCGCCAACATTCACGTCGACGAGAGCCGCGACAAGCCGGGCGACTACTACCGGGCCAACGTGCTCGGTACTTTGAACGTGGCCGAGGCGTGCCGGGAGCATGACGCACCGCTCTTTCACGTCTCGACGTGCGAAGTGTACGGGGCCGGGTCGTCCATCACAGAGGACTACCCGTTGAATCCGCAGAGCCCTTACGCCGCGAGCAAGGCGGGTGCCGATCGGCTTGCCTATGCCCACGCCGTCACCTACGGGCAACGGGTCCTGATCGTTCGGCCGTCCAACGTCTACGGGCCCGGCCAGCGGTACGGCACGCGAGGCGCGGTGATTCCCATCTTCGTCAAGCGGGCCCTGGCTGGTCAACCGCTCATCATCTACGGCGACGGGTCGCAGAGCCGGGAGTTCGTGTACGTTGAAGACTTGGCGCAAGGCTACGCGGACTTGGCCCGGCAGCTTGTGCGGAACACTCGCCGGCTGCCCTGCGTGCTGAATCTCGGCTCGGGTGCGACCGTCACGATTCGCGGACTGGCCGAGCTGGTCATCGAGGCAACGGGAAGCACAAGCACTATTCGGCACACGTCGCCACGGCCGGGGGAGGTCGATACGTTTCGGCTCGATTCGACCTTGGCGCGAAGCTACGGGATCAACTGCGCATCTTCTTTTGGCGGCGGGCTCGTAGCTTACGCCGACTGGTTCCGTACCCACGAACTACAGGAGCCGGCCCCATGCTCGGTCTAACCGTCTGCGTCGGCTATGATGACCTACTCGCCGTCACGCTCCCGCGCAACGCGTCGCACTTCGAGCGCGTCGTCGTGGTGACGACCGAAGAGGACCGGCGGACCCACGAGGTTGTGGCCGACGTGCCGAATGCTCATTTCTTCGTGACCGATGCTTTCACGCGAGACGGCGCCGCGTTCAACAAGGGCCTCGCAATCGAAGAAGCCATCGACGACATGGGCCGCTCGTCAATCGGCTGGCTCTGCTGTTTCGATGCTGATATTCTGATGCCGCCGTTCTTTCGCTTCTCGGAGAACATCGACGAGCTATACGCCCCACGGGCTTGGGTACTACCAGACGCGACGCGCTGGCAAGAGTACAAAGACCCGGCGACGTGGCGCACCCTACAGCGATACGTTGACGGCGGCGAGTTCGCAGGGCTCTTTCTGCTTTTCAATTCGCACGCGCCGCACTTGGCCGATAAACCCCACTGGTTCGGCACGTCTTGGAAGCACGCGGGCGGCTACGATTCGCAATTCTGGGCAGAGTGGCCAGCCGCGAAACAGTGCCGGCTCGCGTGGGACGTCCTGCACCTCGGCCCCCACGGGGAGAACTGGTGCGGACGGACCACGGCGAGGATCGACGACGGGACGCGACCGCCGGAGGCCGAAGCGAGGGCCGGGCAGCTCGCGGCGTTTCGGTTGGCCCGGCGGCAGCACGGTTACGCAAATGAACGA
>JBDHHA010000455.1:0-2076 GCA_039589615.1 Gemmatimonadota bacterium | reverse complement strand
TGCTGGGGTCTCCAGCTTGGGGCGTCTTGCTGTTGGGCAAGGCGCGCACCCGAGGGGCATCCTGCGAGATCTCCGGTTGCTCCCCCTGGGGCTCGGATTGAAGGTCGGTCACGGGGCCTACGCAGGGGTGCAGTACGGTATCCGGCCAGTACCACTGACAGAACATGCACCATTGAAGCGTCATTGGTCCCTTCACCCGCCTCCCGGTGTACTCACGAGCGTTTCCTCCCCGCCCGTGGGTTGAATGATGGGCCGTGCTTTCACAGTAGTGGGACTCAGATGTCAACCCCTGCGGTGTTACACCCACGGATTATATTGCAACCAGATTTGGCAAAAGTGTTTGCAATATCTTTCCAGTTGACAGGGTGGTGGGAATACGCAACACCGTTCACGCGAAATGCCGCACCCGCCTGGCAAGAAGCCGACGCGGTATCGGTGGAAGACCACGAGGTCGGGCAAGAAGATCCGACTGGGCTTCCGCGGCCAGAAGGTGGTCGAGACCAAGAAGAAGGGCGGCCGGGCGAAGAGAGTCACTCCGAAACGAGGGGGGAGATAGATGGCCTATACAGAACTCACCGGCGAGCAGGAGCGAGAGGTTCTGAGGGACCTGGCTGGCGCACGTACGCCGCGGACCCAGGGTCTCTTCACCGCGATCACGGCCGCCGCGCCAGCCGGTGGATCGGGAGCCACAGCGGGGGCTTACGACTCGGCTGCGAACCGGGACATCGCCATTGCCGCGATCAACAACAACCGCACGCGCATCAACGAGATCGAGAAGCTCCTGGTCGATCTGGGTCTGCTGTCGGCCGAATCCACGTAGGCCGACATGACTCGCTGTCGCTGCGGCAACGTGCTCGAGGCCGAGGACGGCCGCCCGTACGTCTTCGTGCCCGCAAGCTGTGAGTGCCTGCAGCCCGGCCCCGGGACGGCCAAGCGCGTCCAGCCGCGGCATCTGAGCGCCCAGCAGCGCGAAGAGCGCACGCGCTTGGGCCTGCCGGTCATGACGGACACCGAGCGCGGGATCATGGCGAGACCCCGATGGCAGTAGAGAAAGCTGCTCGCAAGAGACCCCCTGGTCGGCCGCGGATCGAGGAGAAGCACCCGCTCCCCGATCCGCGGCACGAGCTCTTCTGCATCACCTATGTCCGCAACGGCTGGAAACGCGCTGCGGCCTATACGCAGTCCTACGGCTCGAAGAACACGAAGGTCGCAAAGAATGGCGGAACCCGGCTCCTGCGCCGGCCCGATGTGCAGAACCGCCTGCGCTACCTGCTGAACGAGGAGGCCAGGAATCGCGTCACCACGGACGCCATCCAGAAGGACGTGATCGACGGGCGCATGTGGACGGTGATCGAGCGCTGCATGCAGCACGAGAAGATCGGCACACCCGAGCACCTGAAAGGCCGTGTCTTCAGGCCCTGTGCGCCGTGCAAGAAGAAGCAGTCGCCGGCTCAGTGGTGCGTCTCCTGCAAGAGCAACCAGAAGCTCATCGCCGAGTGGGAGGAGTTCGGCGGGATCTACAAGTTCGATCCGCGGGGTGCGGTGCAGGCGCTGCTGCCGTTGGGCCGTGACCGCGGGCTCTACATCGACAAGAAGCTCATCGGCCACATGGAAGGCGATGAGATCATCGATTCGATGTCCGACAAGGAGGTAAGAGAGCTTGTCCGAAGCCTTGCAACAGAGGTCGGGCTCAGGGTCGTTGAGGCACGGAGCGAAGGCTCTGATGGCTCTGCGACGGAACAAGATTCGCACCTACGAGCCGTATCCTAAGCAGCTGCTGTACCACGAGCTCGGCGCTAGTTTCCGCGAGCGATGCTTGCTCGCCGCAAATCAGAGCGGCAAGTCTCTCTGCGCTTCGGCCGAGATCTACTTCCACCTCTCGGGCAAGTACCCCAATTGGTGGAAGGGTCGGCGTTTCCCCGGGCCCGTGTCTTGCTGGATCTCGAATTCATCCTTCGAGCAGGTACGCGACAACGGCCAGCGCCTGCTGCTGGGTGAGGGCGGCCAGGAGGTCTTCGGCACCGGGATCATCCCGAAGCGCGAGATCCTCGATTACACGATGAGCCGGTCCACCTC
>JBDHHA010000454.1:0-2092 GCA_039589615.1 Gemmatimonadota bacterium | reverse complement strand
GCCATTGGCGCCCACAACCTCCAGCTTCGCCTCGGCAGGCGCCTCCGCGACCCACCACGACAGCGTCACGCCGTTGGCGGAGCGGTACGCCCCGGCCGGATCGAACAAGATGGCATCGTTCGCCGTCAGGTTCGGGGAGGCCTGCCGGAGTGGCGCGATGTTGTCCAGCACCCAAAAGCCACGCCCGTGCGCCGTGATGACCAGCTCGTTCTCTTCCACAACGAGGTCGACAATTGGAAGATCCGGCAGGTCGGGATTGAGTTCCTGCCAGTTGGCGCCGTCGTCTAGGAGATGTAGACCCCGTGCTGGGTTGCGGCGTACAGCAACCCATCGCGGGTCGGGTCCTCCCGGACGGCATGAACGTACGCGTCCTCGCGAATGCCGTTCACGATCTTCGTCCACGTCGCGCCATAGTCTTGCGTCTTCCAGATATAGGGCGAGAAATCATCCAGCAATGGCAGGCGCACCGAGACGTACGCCCGCCCGGCGGCGAACGACGACGCGTCGATCTGGCTCACCCGCCCGAAGTCCGGCATGTCCGGCGGCGTCACGTTGGTCCACGTTGCCCCAGCGTCCCGGGTCACGTGGACGAGACCGTCATCGGAGCCCGTCCAGATGACGTCCATGTCCACCTTGCCCGGTCCCACCGAGAAGATGGTGGCGTAGACTTCGGGCCCGTTCATGTCTCCGGTGATGGGTCCGCCGGAATGTCCCAAGGTGGCGGGGTCGGCACGGGTGAGATCTTCACTCAGCGCGTCCCAGTTCTCGCCGCCGTCGGTGGTGCGCCACAGCCGATTCGACGACGCGTACAGTGTGTTGGGATCGAGCGGCGAGAAGATGATTGGGAAGGTCCACTGCCACCGCTCCACCATGTCCACGGCCGGCTCGCCCGAGTAGAACCATGGGTACGGGTTCACCTCCCGTGACGTGCCTAGGCGGCGGTTGAACTTGTCGATGTAACGGCCGTTGTTCGTCCCCGAATAAAAAACATCCAGATTCTTGGGATCCGGAGCGATGTAACCCGGCTCACCTCCCCCTGCTTGATACGCCACATTCATCGAGCCTTCGCTGACGCTGCGGGGCGGTAGCCCGCGACGTCGTCCAGCGGTGCCGAATCCGAAGCGGCTGGCGTTCCAAGCGGATGGCAGACAAAGCGTGCTGTTGTCTTGCTGGGATCCGCACACATGGAACGGGACGTGGGCCGTGGTCACAACATGGTAGAACTGCGCTGTGGAAAATTCCTGGTCCGTCCAGTTCCCGCCCGTGTTGAAGCTCACTGCACCGCCACCGTCATTCGCCACGACGAGGTGTGACGGGTCGTCCGGATCGATCCAGAAATCGTGAAAGTCGCCATGCGTGCCGTTGTTGATGACTTCGGTGCTGTCGCCGCCGTTGGTGGAGAGGAAGAGCGAAGTATTCTGCATGTAGACCACGTCCTCGTCCTGATGGTCGGCGAAGACGTGGGTGTAGTAGAACGCGCGTTGCCTGATGGCACGGTTGTCGTTGACCAATTCCCATGTCGCGCCGGCGTCATCGCTCCGAAACAATCCCCCGTCGTCGTTCTCGAAGAGGGCGAACACGCGGTTGGAGTTGGCGCTGGACACGGCCAGGCCAATACGACCCACAATGCCCTCCGCCGGCATGCCAGGATTGCGTGTGATCTCGGTCCACGTCTCACCCCCGTCGGTGCTCTTGAACATGCCGCTCCCGGGGCCGCCGGACGACATCGTGTACTCTTTGCGATAGGCCTCCCACAGCGACGCGTAGATCACGTCGGGGTTGTTGCGGTCGATGGCCAGGTCGATGGCCCCGGTCTCGTCATTGCGGTAAAGCACTCGCCGCCACGTGTCGCCACCGTCGGTGCTCTTGAAGACGCCACGCTCCTCGCTCGGCGCGCCGTATTTCCCGAACGATGCCACAAAGATGATGTTGGGGTTGGTGGGGTGAATGCGGATCTTGGAAATGCCGTGGGACTGTCGGAACCCCACGTGTTCCCACGTCTCGCCGGCGTCACGGCTGCGGTACACGCCGTCGCCTGGCAAGATGTTGCCTCGAATGCACGTCTCGCCCGTTCCGATGAACACCAGGTCGG
>JBDHHA010000453.1:718-2526 GCA_039589615.1 Gemmatimonadota bacterium | reverse complement strand
GCTGTGGATACCAGGGAGTCAATCAGACAGCGGGTCGTCGACGACTACCTGGCCATCGTGACCGTCCGGGAAGGGGAGACGCTGCGCACGCTCGCTCGCGACTGGTACGGCGACGCGGACGCATGGACGACCATTGCGGATGCAAACTCGCTCACGAGTGCAATCGTGCCGATTGGAACCATTATCTTCATCCCCAGGCAGTCGACCCCAGGCTCAGGCTCGAGCCTGTGACGGTCTACCGCCCCAGCGCTCGGATTAAGCTGGTCATTCGGACCGAGGAGTATGAGGACACCACTGACCTCGAGAGCAGGTTGCCATCGCCGTTTGAGGACGTGCCGAATCCGGCTGACACGACGGGGAGCACTCCTCAGTCGGCCACATCTGCGCGGAGCACTGACCCACAGGACAGACTCGACAGGAACACCGAGCGACGCACAGAACTCGAGGGGCGCCGAGACGGTCTGTCTCCCGAGGACTATCAGGCACAGCGCCAGAGGCTCGACGAAGAGCGGTCGGAGATACTCCGTGACAATGCCTCATCACAGACAGAGGAGGATGCCTCGGCCACGCCGCCAGAGTCTGTGTCTGGGGCTGCTCGGGACGATTTGACTGTGGTGGGCGCCATCGAGCCCCAGAGTGTCCAGATCGAGCGTAATGGTCTCACGTCGGCTGATACCGCCCGGGTCACCATCGACTACATAGATGCCCCTCTGGACCCTCGTATCATCCGCTCGGTCGCCATCGAAATACTCATCGGCGTGGTTCCGGCACTCGAGTACGAGGACGGAATTGAACGTGGTCAGCGGCGAGCGGACGGGTCGCTCACATCGCTCGTGGGCGCCGCTGATGATGGGACGCTGACTGGTGTTGCCAGGTTCGTTGGGTTTGTAGACGAGTGGGCCGTGACCTATAGTGCGAGTGGTGACACCGTAGAACTCACCTGTCGCGATATGACCGCCCCGTTGCGCGACATGAAGCTGAACACTGGCGAGAGCATCAACCTCAACATTCCCATCCGGCAGGGAATTGAACGGCTCCTGAACAGTGTTTCTCCGACCACCCGGGGTGTGGATGTGGTGTTTGCTGGGGCTGGAGAGGGTGATGGACCCACCCCTTCGAGGTCGACATCGAGGCGCAGGAGGCCCCGACGTGGACGGTCAAATCGACGTGCCCGTCGCTCGAACCAGGAGATGACGATTTGGGACCACATCACCGATGTTTTGGGAACGCTCGGATTTATTCCGGTCATGAGCGAGTATTCGCTGATCATCTCCGACCCGAGGACGCTCTACACGACCGTCGGCGCCACCCGGATGGTTTACGGCCGAAATCTAGAAAAGTTGGACTTTACGAGGCGATTCACCGGGGTCAAGGTGCCGACTATCGAGGCTCGCTCCTATGACCCCGAGCGAGGCCGCACGCTGTGGGGCAGGCACCCTGTCAGGAGAGGTGAACGTGCGAGCGGGGTGATGGGCATCAACAACCCCCCTCGCCCGCTCAGAGCCAACGAGGTGCCTCCCTCGGGGGCCAATCCAGCCGAGGTCGTCCGCGTCATCACCGTGAGCGGCGTTACTGACCCTGAGGTGCTTCAACGAGTAGCCTCCACCGCGTTCGAGCAGATTGGACGTCAGGAGATAGAGGGGTCGTTCACGACCATGGACGCCTGGAGCTATGAGCGGGAGCCCGACGAGTCCGACCTGCTAAACCTTGTGGCCGGCGATGCCGTAAATCTCCTCATTGCTCGAGCAGACTCCGGGAATGATGAAGAGGTGGGCTCTTCGACCTCGCTCGCTCGTTTGGAGGCTATG
>JBDHHA010000453.1:0-688 GCA_039589615.1 Gemmatimonadota bacterium | reverse complement strand
ATGGAGACAGAGCGACGAGCGTCTTATCTCGAGTCAATCGGGTGGAACAGGACGGTTGCTCAGAGGTTTGCAGCGCTACAGAGCGCTACTGGGTTCGAGACGACATTCAGGGTTCAGACGGCGTCCATCTCGTGGGACAACGAGCAGGGGCTCAAAATTGACGTGGGGTTCATCAATTTCATCACGGTGCGAGAGGAGGTCGACGACTAATGCCACCCCCTCGGCCGAACCGAGCTCGATATGGTGTGCGTCGTAGACCTGACTACAATCGCATCGCGAGCGCCGTTTCTCGACCCGGAATTGACCCTCGGTCATGGGTGTGCATGGCCAGGGTCGACGAAGACGACGATGCCATCGTGTGGGATGACGCCCTGGGGTGGCTCGTGGACGTGACGTTCGTGGGCGGGGGATGTGACGGCGAGGGGCCTATCAATTGCCGGGTGGCGTCCCAGGTCCAAGGGTCAGAGATTGGTGTCTATCGCCCCCCACGGGCCAATGGTCTCGTCATCGTCCTGGTACCCAATGGCGACCCAAACGATGACGCAATCATCGTCGGACAGTTGCACGACGTGGACGATTTCACTGTGGCCAGCGAGGTCAACGGCGACAACATTGTGGAGATTGACGCAAGCGATGGAGAGGTCGCAGCTGACGAGACCCACATCACCGTGCTTCCCGATGAAGACCT
>JBDHHA010000452.1:0-2119 GCA_039589615.1 Gemmatimonadota bacterium | reverse complement strand
GAAACGGCGTTCGACTCCTACGCTGAACACGTCAGGCATTTCGGCGAGAAGCAGTGGCGGTATGCGCAGGAAGTTGAACCGCTGAACGATGAGGAATTTCCGGCCGTGGTATTTGGCAGGTAAGGACATATGGACGAGAGAAAGAAACACGCGAAGAAACAGGCTCGCCAGCGGTTACTGCGAGACTTGATGCGAGCGATGCAGTTGGCCCAGAACGGGATGGTGAAGGATGCTTGAGTACCGCCGCGCCGAAAAGGTGTTTGGCTTTCTCACTATTCTCGGCGTGCTGCCGAACCGCCGATGTCGGTGCCTTTGTCAGTGCGGGGCTACGGCGGAGCCATTCTTGGATAACGTCATTCGGGGCCGAACTCAATCCTGCGGCTGCATGAGGTCGGCGGTCACTTCTGCGAGGAGTAGATCCCATGGTGACTCGGACAGTGATGAGCATCGGACCTGGTGTCGGATGCGAGATCGGTGCAATCGCCAGAGCAACCCAAAGTGGTTCAGGTACGGCGGGCGCGGCATCAGGATCGATCCACGCTGGAACAGCTACGAGAGATTCCTGAGTGACATGGGACGCCGTCCCTCCAAGCGGCACAGTGTCCACCGGGTAGACAACGACGGGGATTACAGTCCAGAGAACTGTGTTTGGGCGCTGCCAAAAGAGCAGTCCAGGAACACGGCTAGGTCCAGGAAACTCACGGCGCTGGGTAAGACTCAGACAATCGCTGAGTGGGCAGAGGAAACTGGCATCAACTACGGGACAATCTGGAGCCGGGTGTCCCAGTATGGATGGGATGCGGAAAGGGCGGTAGCGCAGTGAGCTGGGAGATCAAGCAAGCAGTCCGCCAGGCCGTTCCTCTCTACTTGGGACTCTACGGCCCGACCGGCTCTGGGAAGACGAAGAGTGCAATTCTTTTGGCGTCCGGCTTGGCACCCACCGGCAAAGTCGTTGTGATTGATACTGAGTATCCGCGAGCAAGCCTCCATGCGGACGACAAGGACATCAAGGCTGCCCTGCCGGGTGGGTTTCAGGTCGTCGCCTTCGACCCTCCGTACACCCCGAAGCGCATGATTGAGGCGATTGACACCTGCGAGAAGGCAGGGTTCGAGGTGTGCATCCCTGACAGTCTGAGCGACACCTGGAATGGTCCGGGTGGGTGTGAGGACATCAAGGAAAAGACGAAGGGATGGGCCACGCCGAAGAAGGAAAACAAGCGGATGATGTCCCGAATCAAGACGTCGAAGATGGACATCATCTGCTGCCTCAAGGCCCACGACAAGATAAAGATCGTCGAGGGGGATATCAACCCGAACACCGGGAAGCCCAAGCAGGAGTACGTATCGCTCGGAATGCAACCAGAGATGGAAAAGAACACGCTTTATCCGGCACTGGTGGCGTTCTCAATCGATCAAGATACGCACGTCGCGACGATGAAGAAGGCGAGCGTAGAGGCCCTTGTCCCGTTCTTCATCGAGCCGCACTTGCTGAGCAAGGAAGACGGAGTAAAACTCCGGCAGTGGAACCAGACCGGTTCTCCCCAATCCGACTTCGAGCAGCTACGCGCTCGCGCCAAAACGGAAGCGATGCGCGGGGTTGAGATCTACAAGGGATTCTTCGCGTCATTGACGAAGGCTGAAAGGGTTTGGCTTGCGAAGAATGGCCACGAAGATAACAAGTACACAGCCGAGCAAGCCGATGCCGCACCACTATGATCCGCCGCCGTTCACGAGACATCCTCATCAAGTTCACAATCCCTTTGCCGCGCCGTTGGTGGCGCCGCAAGCCGGTGAGCGAGTCGGCCCGTCAGAACATGAGCGCGGCGCAGAAACGGCGAGCCGCACTGGAACGGGAGAGCAAGCTATGACTCCCGCCGAGAGATCCGCGGCCATTATACGGGATTTAGAAAAGTGCTGCGAGTGCTGCGGAAACCGTGGCGGCTGTGACTGCGTGGACCGCCAGCCCAAGACGCCCGCCGAGATCAAGGTGCTCGACGAGTCTGGGCGAGTAGTGACTGTTCAGCAGCTACTGGACGAGGAACGCCGGCTGCTTGACTGGCTGGAGGGGTTAGATGATCAAGTGTCATGGCTCAAGAAAACCAATGCGAAGGGCTGGCTG
>JBDHHA010000451.1:0-2737 GCA_039589615.1 Gemmatimonadota bacterium | reverse complement strand
GTGGCCTCCACGGCGTCGGCGACAGCGCCATACTTCGGATCCATCACGTTGTAGACAGTTATCTTGCCCGGCTGCCGCGTCGTCACCCCCAGCATGAGCAGGGCGCAGACAAGGAATAGCCCGAAGCCTCGGGTCCTTGATGTACTCGATCACGCGGCACTTCGATGCGGACGACGCCCACGGACCTTGACACTCCACAATGTCGCCCACCTCGAGCGCGTAAGCCTCCCACCACGGCACGCCCGTGATTGCGAAGAGCGCGCCGCCGCGAATCAGTTCGTGCGCGTAGTAGGCCCCGACCTCGATCGCGCTGGCCGAGTCGTGGAGCGCGCGGAAGGCGAATGGCTCCGCGTCGATGCTGCCGTAGTTGTCCACCGCGGTAGCGAAATTGGCGTCGCTCGGCAGCGGGTCGAAGTCATTGTCGTCCTCGTTCGCGATGAGGATCGCGGTGTAGGCTTCCTCGCCGTCGCCCCGCGTCCAGTCGGGCGCATAGAAGTAGGTGAAGCGTGTCGCAAGCTCATCGTGCAGCGCGCGGCCCACCTCAACGAACCCGCCGCGCTCCCATTCGGTGACGGAGCCCGAGGCCGCGGGGAAGGCGTAAGTATGCCGGAGGATGTCTCCTCGGGCACGAGGGTGACGCGGCTCTCGAAGGCCACCCGTGCGGCCATCTCTTCCCAGGTGCCGCCCATCGTGCGAAGGTCGCAGGCGATCTCCGTGGCACCGAGGTTCGTGTTGCAGGCGTCGTAGCTTGTGGTGTCGATCGTCTCGCCGCCCAGCTCCTCGATGATATAGCGGAGGATGTCGCAGGGCTTCTTCATCAGCGTTCCGGCAGCGCCCGCCTTATAGGCCGGCGACGCCCCGCTCGGCACTTCGTAGCCGTCGACGTCCGCGAAGAGCCGCAGGCCATAGCCTATGGACGCGCCTGCCACCTCGGGGTCGGCTACCGCTGGCGGATCAGCATAAGTCACATACCAGCGGGAGAGCTCGTAGAGATCCAAAGTCCCGCCGGAAGATCCATCGTCCACGGTGATATAGTTGCCCTGGAGGTTTGTGCAGAATTGATAGGTCACTGTGCCGAAGAACCCGGGTTCGTATTGGGTCCCAGCGAACAGCGCAGTTCCACTATCGTAATCGTTGCCGACCTTAACGCTAAACTCGCCGCTGCTCCCGTGCATGATACGGATCTTGATAAACTGAACGTCGAAGGTTTGGTCCGCGAACTTACAGCCGGCCCAGCCCGGGAGATCGACATAGGTTCCGTCGTTGTCGTCGAACCAATTGCCGCTACTTACCTCTGACCCGCCGTTCAGCTTGCCGTGCGATGCAGACTGTTGCGTCATGGATCGCACATTCCCTATATCCATGTACACTTCGTGCACGCGCACATAGAGGCCAGCCGATACCACGATGGAAACCCATTCTGTGTCGAGGGTGGTTGTGGTGTTATACACCGTCGGGCCACCCGTAACGGTCCACGTGTCCATGAGAGTCGTGCTGCCAACCCCCCAGCGCCCCGCATACACAGCCACCGTGCCAGAGCCAGACTGTACCGTCATTCGCACGTAGAGCTTCTGCCCAACATCGAACCCTCCCGACGGACGGAAGAATCGGAAGGCCGCGCTTTCGTTGGGATCGAGGTCGTGCCCGTAGCCTGTGTAATTATCGACCATCGCGAAGCGGGTCTGATCGTTGCCGTCCGCGTCCACGTTGGCATACGCATAAATACGCTGATTGATAGGCGCCGGGGTCGGTGGGGTAAAGTCCGGATCGACGGGCGACATCGCTAGCTCGATAAGCGTGTCCTTCAGTTGCTCATCGGTAAATTCTAACGTCGCTCGCGTCTCGCTCTCGATGGTATCCGCTGTATTCTTTGTGAACGTAGTGGAGAGTTTTACGATCTCATTGTTAAATGGATTGTGGGCATACACGTCGCCGATGGCCGAGACTTCATGATCGGCGACACCGAAGATAGCGTCGTCGATGACCTCAACGATTAGGTCCCCGGCGGGATGGCCGATAGGCTGCGTGCTATCGACTCCACGCACTAGGGGCGTTAGCGTATTGCCGCTTTTGCCCGTCCATGTAACAACTTCAGAGCCCCACGTCGCTTTCCCACTAGAGCCAAAGCCAGTCGCGTCGGTGACCTCTACCGATTGCTCGGTGCCGTCGTCAGCGGCCACGTTGGTAGACAGAAATCCCACGTCGTAGTTAATGCACTCCACCTTCTGCGCTTCGCCTGCGACCTTGGCCCACCGCTTGCCGACGTGGCTGGGCTGCGTCTGTGTCTCGTCGGTGCTGCGTGTCCACGCCATCTGTCGAGCACGATGGACTCGTTCGAGATGGGGCCAACGCGGCGCACCCGCCCGCGGTAGCGGAACGTGTGCTCATCGCCGACGAGAGAGGTCAGGTCGATGCGGCTCGTCGTCGGGGGATCGGCCAGCGCTATCTGTGTCCACTCGACACGCGCGTTCTCGAGGATATGGCTGTCGCGCAGCGTGTTGATGAGGCGCTCTTCGGAGGCCCCGTAGGGCTCGTTCGAGAGCGTGATCTCCAGCGGCTTGCGAAGAAGCGCAGAATCCTCGGGGCTCGGGAGGTGGTTGATCGAGGTGGCAAGCGGGCCGATCTCCTTCAGCACCGGCCAGAAGGCGACATCCGTGCCGTTATCCTCCCAGTCAAAAACCACATCGGCCCGCGAGAAGTAGAACTCCTCGTCCACGGTCGGCGGGTCGGCTGCGCG
>JBDHHA010000450.1:0-2149 GCA_039589615.1 Gemmatimonadota bacterium | reverse complement strand
TTGCTCCTATACCCACCGAGGGTTCCGGAGGTGGCGTGACAGTTGCTTTATGAGGGAGCCTTCAGGTTCCCTTAGGCCTGAATCGCTACGACTTCTTGACCCGCTTTCCGGTGATCTCACCGGACTCCATGCCCACGAACCACTGTCCCGTGACATCGTCGCCGTCGATGGTCACCTCGATCCAGAGATCGCCCTCCTGGCCCATGGGGATCATCAACTTGACCGTCTTCCCCTCAACCTCGACGGAGGCGGCCTGGAGCGGCGGCAATTGAGCGTCGGGCGCATCCATCAGGGCCTCGGAGCGGGTGATCGTCAGGGTGCCGTTGACCGTTTGGTTGTTGGCGTAGGTACTGAACTCGTAGGTGCCGACGGGGTCCACATTGTCGGTTTGAGCAACCGCGGTTCCCACGGCAGCCATCGTCATCAACAGCCACAGACCGAAGATTCGCAGCATGGAATAACTCCTAGAGAGCAGATTCTGAAAGGTACTTGAGGGTTCCTAGTCCCGCCCGCTCCAGATCTTCCATCGGTCCACCACCTCGGCGCCGCGGACGGCGTAGCACTCCTCGAACTCCGCCACGGTGAGACAGGAATGATTCGGGAGAATGCGCAACAGGGTGCCCACCGGCAGCCTGCGGTTGAGCCGGCCGTGCTCCTGACTCGTCCCCGAGAGCCTCGTGTCCGGATCCAGCTCACCCGCGTCGTAATCCCGGTAAACCTCACCCATGGTGGGGTGATGGGGTGGGCCGGGTCCGGGGTCCTTGGACAGTACGAGGGCCCCGGCGTCCACGATGCAGTGTTCCGCGCCGGGTTGGGAGGAGACGACGCTCGAGAGCACCGTCGCGGCACACTCGGCGGCCGTGCAGGATCCCAGCGTGACCTGGGTGTAGTCGAACAGGGCGTAGTTGCCGGGTCGCGCCTCGGTCACGCCGCTGAGATCCGCCACGGCCCGCATGGCAGGGGTGGACCCCACGCTGACGGTGGGGATGTCGATGCCCTCCCCTCCCAACCGCTCGGCGCAACGGACCATGACGGACCGTTCCTCCTCGGCCACGGCTGCCGCCCCCTCTGCCGAATCCACCCCGTAGGCGTGCCCCGAGTGGGACAGGATGCCGGCGAGCTGAAGAGACGCCGAATCCGCCACGGCTCCGGCCAGGGCCAAGACCTCGTCGCCTTCGGGATCGACGCCGGCCCGGTGGTATCCGCAGTCCACCTTGAGTACCACGTTCAGCGGCTCGCCGGTGCGGCCCAGGGCGTCGACGGCCTCCCGGGAATCCGCCGTCACCTGGAGGCGCACCCGACCCGCCAGCTCGACGACATCGGGGATGCGGCTGAGGATCACGGGAAAGGCCCAGGTGATGTCGTCGAACCCGTGGTCGGCGAAGACCCGCGCCTCGTAGAGGGTGGACACCGTGATGCCCGTGGCCCCGACGTCGCGCTGCCGCTCAGCTATCTCCACGCATTTGTGGGTTTTGATGTGGGGCCGGAGCGACACACCCAGATTGGCTGCCCGGTCGGCCATCCATCGGAGGTTCGCCTCGAGGCGGTCCACATCGAGGAGCAGAGCCGGAGTGGGGAGATCGTGGAGGGACGCCATCACTCACCTGACCAGGTGGAGTTCTGTTTGCCGCCGCAGCACCCAACGGGCCTCTCCATCGGCCGTCACCTCGGCCTCCTCCTCTTGCGCCATGCGCACCGGCTGGTCTCCCCACTCGGGGACCGGAGTGGTGACCTGCATTTCCGTAGAGAACCACATGTTGGCGAGCACCGCCACGTCGCCCCGTCCGGGGACGCCGTCCTGCCGATCCCACAGTCCGATCAACGGCCCGGCGCCGTGCCCGTGGTCTCCAATGGGGTGCGTGTACATCGTGCCGTTCAACCCCTCCGCGCGCATGGTGGCCAGCACCGAGGCGAGCACCTCGTCCCCCGAACGCCCGACCCGCATCTCCTCGAGGAGGATGTCCTGCAGCCGGTTGCTGTTTGCCAAGGCACGCCGGAGACCCGGCGGCGCGTCGGCTTCTCCCTCCCGCAGGACGTAGGCCATGTGCTGGGTGTCGGTGGCGAGCCCGAGGGCCACGATGCCGAAGTCACAGTGGAGGACATCCCCTCGCTGAATGACATTGGATTCGACGTTTCCACCGCGCCGTTG
>JBDHHA010000449.1:0-3249 GCA_039589615.1 Gemmatimonadota bacterium | reverse complement strand
AATGAACAAGGCGAGTAGGATGGCACGGCGAGCCCCGGAGTCAGGTGCGTTCCTGGCGCCCCATGCTAGGACGGCGAACGCCAGTAGCGCCGCTCCGAACAATTGCCCCGTATATTCAAGAGGGGCATCAGCCGTCACGCCGTACAGTGAGACTACCTGACTGGGCACCAGAACGAATCCGAGCCCGAAGACAGTTGCGACTATTGCGAAGACGATCATGAGTGTATTGAGCTTCATCGGACCACCCCTTTTTGTTTGTAGGGAAGGCATAGGCCTCTCCCTATAGCTTGATTTTGAGTCGAATCATACGGGCCTGACCCGAGTGGCGTGAATATCACGGCACAAGGTCGAGCGGGGGCATTCTTCCTAGTGCTGGGACCTAACCCGTTGAGGGCTACGATGAAGCGAGGTGCACAGGCCCGCAAGAGTGGTGAGGCCGTCCTCGCCTCGTTTCGCTGCGCTCCGGTCGAGTCCGTCCTCCGTTACCTACACGGGCCGCGGGCTCCGGAAGAGCTCGCGGTCTTCGTCTATCTGGGTGAAGATCGGGTCCCGGGCCGGTAACGTTCTACTAGGGTTCTCTCGATGTCCTCTTCCGTGAAGGCAACGACCTTCATGCGGTTGTCGGCGAACATCTCGGCCTGGTTGTAGAAGTATGGGGAATCTTCCTGGTTACTGTTCCCGTACACGAGCACGGAATAAGCTCTGGGCTTCTCACCGAACTCCACCGCGAACACCCACGCGTCCCCACTTGCGGCCCGGTATTTTCCGTCCACGTCGGCGGCGAAGCCCAAGACACGAAAACACCCCAGGTTCCCACTGCAACCGCCCACGGGGATGTCTAGGTGCCCGGCTCGGATTCGGTGCGATTCTCCCCAGGAGACGTCCCAGGACCCAAAGCGCACCCGAGTCTCTTCCACAGCCCAGAGAAAGGCTTCCACTGCTCTCCCTCTGTCTCCGAGGCCGTGGGGGGTCCCGATGGGATCCTCAATTGTCCAGGCCTCCGCGTAATGGCGCTCCTGTTCTGTCGTCGCGAAGTAGCGGTCCGCCCAGATCTTGAAGAGAGTTGCCCCCCGACTGTTGCGGGCTGCTTGGTTGTCCCAACGAGCCACCAGGTCGATTGCCTCAGCCACCTCCCGGGATGGCCCGGATTTCCGGACAGCATCCACCAGCTCTTCCTTGACCCGGTCGGCCAGGAGCATTCCCTCGGAGTTCTTCAGGGCGACGATCTCTTCCAGCGAGAAGACACGGTCGTTGTGAACCAACTCCAGCGATTTCTGGCTCCGAAGGCGAAGACGAGGCTCAGGAAAGATGGCGGGCAACTGGCCAGCGGCGAACGGCTCGTTGAGATTCGTGAAATGGAATGGGTCGTTCGCGTTCTGCACGTATCCGCCTTCCGGATTCAGGAGTTGGGGTAGCTCGTCCCACGGGTGCAGCTCGGTCCACACGTCGTCGCTTTCGGAAGCGAAGATTGCTGAATCCGCCGACGGCGCGTGGGGGAGAATGGGAATGCCGGCGTTCCACACGTAGAAGATGTTTCCATCTGCGTCGGCGTACGTGAAGTTGGAGCTGTACTTCGACCGGATCCGCATGGCTTCTTTCCACTCCTCCAGGTTCCCGGCCTGCATCATCCGCAGCCACTGTTCGCCGAGGCGGTACTGGCCCAGTGCATGGGTCTTGACGACGAACAGGGTATCTTCCGTCTCGTAAAGGACTGGGCCAAGCTCCCACGGAATTGCCATCGGCGAATTCCACGGTCACTCGCTTGACTTCTAGGGGAACCGAACCCCCGTCGAACAGGTAGTGGTTCGGGCGGTGTGGATCTTTCAGGACTGCGTAAACCTCGTCCAAGTCCGGATAGTTGTTGGTGGTTGACCAACCCAGGTGGTCATTGAACCCACCGATGATGGTGAAGGGTCCACCAAGGCGGAAGTCGCCGTAGAAGTTCACCACCCCCGGCACGGTGATGTGGGCTTCGTAGTACCCGGAGGTAAAGGAGAGATGAGGGTTCCTTACCAGGACGGCATGTCCGGACCGGGTCCGTCCCGGCCCGAACGCCCAGGCGTTTGACCCGACGTCGGGCTCGGTTTGTGACGGCTGGTCTATTGGTGCGTTCGCCTCCCTCTCCCGCCTTGCCCTGAATTGTCGAACCGCACCTGCATTCCAAACTCGGAGATCCCTGGCGGCGATGTCGTGAGCCGTGAAGTTCGGCGTGGCCCATTCCGGAAGCTCCTCGCCGCGCAGCGCGATGTAGTGGTTCACCCCGGCGGCAAACCCGGCCAAGATCTTCCGCACATCGGCGGGCAGGCGGTGGTAGGTCCGGGCCGCCAGATCGTGGGCCATGCGGCCCGCGAAGTCCCCCTCGGCGGAGTCACGCCCCACGGCCAGGCCCCAGCGGCCATTGGACCTCAGAATCAACTCTGGTACACGCTCCCGGTAATCCTCCATCATGACCCAAGCCAACCCAAAGGCCATGGCACCGAGGTTCTCCCCTAGGATATGGGGGACTCCGAAGGTGGTCCGGCGGATCTCAACTTCCCGGGGCAGAGTCCCGACCGGCACAGGGCTTGGAGGAGGCTGCCGGACAGGGGCACTGCAGGACAGGGTGATCGGGACGAGCGCAATCAGAAGGCTGCTGGACCGGGAGATGCGAAAACACCAATTGAGCCGCGTCGCGTTGCTCTTCATGAGTCTCAAGAATTGAAAAGGCAGTATGGAGTTCAGAATGTATCCAAAGTGTGGAACGAGGACGAGGTCTGTCTAGTTACCCCCCCCTTTTTGGCTACCAGCCCACACAGACTGCTCCAGTGTGCCTTCAGTGTGCCCGACTCATCTGTATTCACCGGGATTCATAGGGAAAACGGCCCTCTCACAGTCCCTCATCACCCCAGTTCTTTTCCCGTTTAGTGCGGATGAGTCCCGTTGAGTCCGGGTAGCGCGGCGTAATCATAATCCGCGTGTCGGGGGTTCGAGTCCCTCCTCCGCTACCTAGACGAACCGCGAGTCCAAGAGGGCTCGCGGTCGTCGTATACGGTCATGAGTGACGGACTGCGCCCGGCTCGCGCCGGGCTTGCTCGCTCTCGCCCGTTTCGGCTCGAGTCGAGTCCCTCCTCCGCTACCTAAGAGATGGCGAGTCCCTTGGGGGCTCGCCGTCTTTGCATGTGCGGCTCGGGGGCAGGGGGGGAAGGCTGCGATTGGTGGTATGTGATGGCCGCTCAGGCAAGTTCGCCGAAATCCTGAGGATCGACCCCA
>JBDHHA010000448.1:0-3051 GCA_039589615.1 Gemmatimonadota bacterium | reverse complement strand
CCACCCTGGAGACGACTTTGGAGGGAATCCCCCGTGGCAGTCAGCGCCGGGAGGAGACCGAAGACGAGTACGCTCGCGGTCCCGATGGCGATTGCCGCCAGGAGCACACGACCATCCACGCCGATCTCGTCCACGCGCGGAAGCGTCGGGCCGAGGCGCACCACCACCGGGGTCAACACCCTCGCCAACCCCACCCCCGCGAGGCTTCCCATCGCGCCAAGCACGACGCTTTCCGTCAGCAGCTGGCGGGTGATTCTGGCACGTCCCGCTCCGAGCGCGGACCGCGCCGCGATTTCGTGCCCGCGATCCGCGAGTTCCCCCAGGAGGAGGGTGGCGACGTTGCCGCAGGCGATGAGGAGCAGAAGCGCCGTGGCGCCGAGGAGCAGAGCCAGGGGCGTGGCCAATCCCTCGCTCTCCGCACGACGCCTGGGGATTACAGTGAAACGGCGTACCGCCGGATCGGCGTCGGGTCGCAGGAGGTGAAGCTCCGCCTCCGCCTGCTCGATGGTCGCGCCTGGCGCCAGGCGACCGATGGCCTCCCACTGATAGCAGCACGTGTGGCCCCCGGGGATCCAGAGGTCTCGATGTCCGGCGTCCATCCCTCCCCAGTTGAACTCTCTGAGGTGGAAGTCCGGCGGCAGTACGCCGATCACGGTGTGTACTTGGTTGCCGAGTTGCAGCGACGTGCCCAGGATCTCCTGGTCGTCGGAGAAGTGCGAGCGCCTGAACTCGTCACTCAGGACGACGACGGGGGCGGGCCCATCCGTATTCCCTTCTTCGGCGCGAGTGAACCACCGCCCCCGGGCCGGGGGAACGCCGAGAACGGCGAGGAGTTCGGAGCTGCCGCGACCCACCGACACCACTTCGGGACGTCCTTCGCCTCTCAGCGTCAGCTCGCTCTGTTTGTGGACCGCGACCGCCGAGAACGTCGTCGCTTCCTCGCGGAGCACGGCGAACTGGTCGGGATGGAGCCACGCCCGATCCCACGACTCGCGGAGGTTCGCGACGTCCTTCCACCGCTCCATGATCTGCCGGATCGACACGATTCGGTCGGGCTCGTGGTAGGGAAGGGGCCGCAGCAGGACTCGGTCCACGACGCTGAACATGGCCGTCGAGCCGCCGATACGTCCTGGATACAGGTATCGAATCTCATCCCGCTACTTCTCGTTTGACGGTGGGTCGTTCTGGGGCTGGAGGGTCCCCGCGGTGAACCCGGGACTCGGCGGTCGAGCCGAAGCAGTAGGAAATGACCCGCCAGCTTCAGGGCCTCCCAGAGATACCAGAGGGCGTGGACGGCTCGGTGACGGCCGTCCCGACGGAGCCGAAGCTCCTCGGCGAGGTCGTTGCGAATGGTTTCGCTCGCCTCGTTGTTGGGCAGGGCACTCATGAGAATGCGGTTTGCGAACCGGACGATCATCGCTCCCCCAGCGCTTCGTCGAGTCTCGCCCACCGCGCCTTCAGCGATCTCTTCGCCTCGCGGAGCGCCTGCATTCCCGCCGACGTCAGGCTGAAACGCCGCTGTTTGGTCGCGCGCCTCGAGCCCTCCGGGCGAAGCGTCTTCCACGTCAGGAGACCCTTTCGGCCCAGCCGCTCGACGGTGGTGTAGAACGCTCCCCTCGAGACCGGTTTGCCCGAGTCTCGCTCCAGACCCCCGCGCACCTCGAGGGCGAAGGCGTTTGGCCCTTCACGGAGGATGGAGAGCAGCACCGCCTGCTCGAATTCTCCCAGCTGCGTGTCGTTCATCTGAGCCTCGTCTACTTGATAGACTCTGTAGTCTATCTGTTAGACTCACTCGGTGCGCGAAAGGTTGCTATGAAGGTTCCTTGAACACACGGGCCGGTGAGAGTCGCAATACCACACCACGACCGGCGTCGCAGCGGTACGCACGGGTGCCGCGGTAGGATGTAGCGTGCTCGGTGCGACTCTTTCCGGAGGACCGTGGTGCTTGCCCGAGTACGTTCGGCGGCGGTGCTGGGCATCGACGCGTATGTGGTGGACGTGGAGACCGATATTACAAAAGGATTACCGTCGTTCGCGACGGTGGGGTTGCCGCATGGCGCCGTCAAAGAGGGGCGTGAGCGGGTCAACGCCGCCATCACCAACTCGGGCCTCGAGTTTCCCCTCAAGCGCATCACCGTCAATCTCGCCCCCGCCGACATCCGAAAAGAGGGCTCGGCCTTTGACCTCCCCATCGCACTCGGCATCCTCGCTGCCACCGACCAACTGAAAGGCGCCGGAGAGTCGGGCGGAAGCGGCTCGTTGCCGCGTCTCGACGACTACATGGTCGTGGGCGAGTTGGGACTCGAGGGAGATGTGCGGCCCATCCGAGGTGCGCTGAGCATTGCCGCCGGCGCCCGGCGCGCGGAGGTAAAGGGTGTCATCGTTCCCAAATCCAACATGGCCGAAGCCGGCGTGGTGGACGGGGTGGATGTGTTGGGCGCCGAATCGCTCGCCGGAGTCGTCGCGTTCTTCACCGAGGGTGGGGCGCTTCCTGTGGCGGGGAACGGCACCGCAACAAGATCGCTGCATGATGGCGAGTCGCTGAACTTTGCCGACGTGCGCGGGCAGGAACACGCCAAGCGTGCCCTCGAGGTCGCCGCCGCCGGGGCGCACAACCTCTTGATGGTGGGACCACCGGGGTCGGGGAAGACCATGCTGGCCCGTCGACTGCCCTCGGTCCTTCCGCCGATGACGCAAGAGGAGGCGTTGGAGACCACCAAGCTCCACAGCGTTGCAGGATTGTTGCCCCTCGGCGCCGGCCTGATGAGAGCGCGTCCCTTTCGAGCACCCCACCACACCGTCAGCGATGCCGGCCTCATCGGAGGAGGGTCGTACCCCAGACCGGGTGAGGTCAGCCTGGCCCACTGCGGTGTGCTCTTTTTGGATGAGCTGCCCGAGTTTCGCAGGAACGTCCTCGAGGTGTTACGCCAGCCGGTGGAGGACGGGTTCGTGACCATCGCCCGAGCCGCCGCGTCGATACGCTATCCATCACGGCTGATGCTCGCCGCGGCGATGAACCCGTGTCCCTGCGGGTTCCACGGCGACACGCGT
>JBDHHA010000447.1:0-2927 GCA_039589615.1 Gemmatimonadota bacterium | reverse complement strand
CTCACCGGCCTGAAGGAGTACCGTCTGCTCTGGCGGCATGAGCTATTCCGATCTGGCGATGCGGAAGCCGATATTGTTGCATCGATCCTCCGCTACCCATCCCTTGGTCTGATACGGGTTGTGTTGTGGGGCAGCTTCGTACCTGTCCAGAAAATCGCTGCACCACTCCCACACGTTTCCGCTCATGTCATGAAGGCCCAGGCTGTTCGGCCTGAAGCTCCCGACCGGCATGGTTCTTCTTCGGGACTCTCCCTCGGCATCGTTGATGTTCATGTCAGAGGATGTCGCGACATTCTGCCCGTTTCCGAATCTGACGTTCCGTCCACGCTCTCGCGCGGCATACTCCCACTCGGCCTCGCTCGGCAGCCGATATCCCCTCACCTTCGATATATCGGTCGTAGGCTGCCCCTGATCGTCCACCAGGCGGCCGGCCGCGATGTCATAGCCTGCGGGCAGGCCCGCCTTCACGCTTAGCCAATTGCAGTAGCTTGTGGCGTCCCTCCACGACACGCATACGACCGGGTCGCTTGGGCTCTGCTCGAATTGAGGGTTCTTCCAGTTCGCCTCTGCCGTCCAGGGCCCCTCGCTCGGGGTGTTCAGCACCCATGCACCAGGGGACGCGAGTCGCGCTTCGTACTCATTCTCGTCGCTCGACGGGACTTTCCCCGGTGGAGTCTCGCACGAGGCGCCTGTCTCTGCCGAGGTTAGGTATCCGCTCTTGGCGACAAATTCCGAGAACTCCCCGACCGTGACTTCGTGCCTGTTCAGGTAGAAGCTCGATACGGTGACCTCATGGACGGGTGTCGCCAGCTCTATGCCCTCGCGGAACATGTCCCCCATTCGAAATGTGCCGCCTTCGATGAACAGCATGTTCGTCATTTCAGGTTCGCCGGCCACCCGATCGCCTCTGATCAATCCCCTGGCCTCAGCGAATCGATCACTCCGGCATCCACCCAGAGGGTGGAACAGCTGGGCGCATCGCCATAGAAGAAGAATTCGCCGTCCGGGGAGAGAGCCGGACAGCCTTCGCTGTTTCCCGTGTTGATCGGCCGACCGATGTTTCTCTGCTCGCCCCACGAGCCATCGTCGTTTCGAAAGCTGATGTACAGGTCACTCTCTCCATCGCCATCCGGACGATCCCAGGTCGTCACGATCAGATACGATTCGTCCGGGGAGACGAAGACATCCCCCTCGGAGTAACGGGTGTTGACCGACGGTCCCAGGTGTTCCGGAGCACCGTACGCTCCGTTTCGGAGCGTCGAGCGATAAATGTCGTTTCCACCGATGGTGTCCTCATCTCGATACGCGAAATAGAGCGTTCCGTTCTTTGCCACACCCAGATAACCGATTCGCCGCGGCGCCCCGCCCAGCTCGAGGGGTCGGGGCTCACCCCAGCCCTCCCCCGATCGGGTGACGACCCAGGTGTAGAAACTCGCTTCAGGAGCATCGTGACCGGGCAGCGGGCGTTGGGAGCGGAAGAACAGCGTTTGTCCGTCGGGTGAGAGCCGAGGGTCATTGGCACTTTCGTCGCTGTTGAACGGCGCCACCGCGGGATGAGACCAGGTCTCACCGACCGTTCTCAGCACTATGATCTGATCGATTCCTCTCTCCGAATCAAACCTCGTGTAATAGAGTTCTTTGTGATCGGGAGAGAAGACGGCGCAGTAGGCCCACTCAGGTTTCGACCTGGACAGGATACTCGGAGCAAACGCGATGGGGGTCATGGCCGGAGGGTTCTGACCCAGGTATTTACCCTTCCAATCTCTTCGCCTGATTTCCTGGGTCGCGAAGGTCGGCGGTGTGGAGCGAAAGTCGAGCGTTTCGCCATCGTAGAGGAAGAACAACCCGGGTTCGTGTTCTTCGCATTTCCCGTCCCTGTAGTAGAGGTAGCCGTTCCGGATTGAAATGGCAGCGGTCGAGCCCGGCTCATCCTCCCAGAGCACGTCGTATTCGCCCACGTATTTCTGCCAATCGGGTCTGGCGGCCCCCGGAGGATCGAGGGGCGAATCGTTGAAGTCGAGATAGTGGATGTTGCTGTTGCTGACTGACCTGCTGAAGTGCATCATCGATCCGGGTCTGTTTCCGTATGGTGCGAGAAAGCGGATCTCGCCGGTCCCACCGTGCATCCCGACCAGCTGTCCCCCTTCATCGAAGAATGTCAGCGGCGCGAACGAGTTCTCACCTCTTCGTAGCCCGAGAACACCGTTCTCGAAACCGACCACCCATCCAGGGGAGTCGCCGTAACGACCGAGGATCGCCTTCACTCGGGGATCATCGACGTCGAGCTTCCGCATCCTGTCGAGGCCCGGATCGGCAACGGGAAGGGGACCGTGCCGGTTGATGATGGCGCCGTTCACGATTCTCCGTCCCTCAAAGCTGGTCAGGCCGTGGTATTCCCGGTTGGTCAGGATGGCGGCACCGACACCAAGCTCGGGATAGACGATCATGTGGCTCCCGAAGCCGCGGCCTCCCCCCTCGTGGTGGAGATCGAAGGTGTCGCTTACGTCTTCACGCCATAGCCCCAGGGCGTAGCCGATTCGCTGGTCGCGATGGGGGAACTGGATTGCATGGTACTGCTCCATCAGGTCCTTGCGGAGCAGCCTGCGCCCCTCGACAACCCCGTCGTTCAGGTGAAACTGCATGTACCTCGACATATCCCGGATGCTCGCGTAGAGGCCGGCGGCCGGGATCTCCGGAAGAGGAACAGCGACGACGCGCCCCTGCGTGTCATGTCCGATGGCCCGGTTCTTCCTCTGCTCGACCCTCGCCAGATCGAAAGAGCTGTCGTTCATTCCGAGAGGCTCGAGGACCTTCTCCTTCATGTAGTCGGCAAATGAACGGCCGGAACGAACCTGGAGGATATAGCCGGCCAGATCGACGCCGTAGTTCGAATAGTGGTGCCTGTACCCCACGGGGAACCGCAGCCA
>JBDHHA010000446.1:0-2427 GCA_039589615.1 Gemmatimonadota bacterium | reverse complement strand
AAGTTCCTGTACGGCCTCAAGGGCACCGTCGATCGGCCCGAGCATCTTGCCATCGTTCCAGCCGCGGTACTCGTGCAGTACGGCGTCGAAGTCCAAGGCGATGATCGGATCGCCTCGGAACGGATCCTTGAGTGCGCTCATGATATGTTGTACTTCTCCTTCCATTCAGCCCAGCACTCCGAACACATGTCGGCACCACCCATTGCGCAGCCGGTCTCAAGCTCCATGTCCAACTCTCGCTGCCGGTGACCAGGATGCTTTGGGCAGGGGGCGCCGTCACGGAGCGTCAACCATGCTTCCCATATCCTTTTCAGGACACTCATTGCCAGCGCCCTCACTCCTCCGCCGGCTTCTCCGCCGGCTTCTCCGGGCACCGCCATTCCCCGGCGTCGTCGATCTGGCAGCCGCCGGCGGCGCCGTACTGCTTCCGGAACTTCTCCACCAGCTTCCGGTAGTCCGCCATGACCGCCTGGCGCTCCTGTTCGGCTGCCGCCCCTTGCTGCTGGGCTTGGAGTAGCCCCAACACCGCCTGCAACCGCTCCTGCGCATCCTTCATGGCCCGCTGGGCGGCAGTGACCCGAGTCGCGGCGTCCTTCAGCCGCACCAGGAGCTTCAGGTGCTCGACCTTGTCCTGGTCGCTCAGGTCGCCAGGCGCCGTGACCTCCTCGGCCGCCGGCGTTTCCTGGCCCTTACCGACGGAGTGGAACACCAGGAATGCCGCGACGCAGATAAGTATCACGCCGATCAGCGTGACAAGCTGTTCTCTGAAATTTGGCCTCATGCGCGCAGTTTAACCCGGATCATGTGCTCATGTCAAGGGTGGTGGAGCCCCCGCCAGGCGTCGAACCCGGAATCTTCTCCTTACAAGGGAGTTGCTCTGCCAATTGAGCTACGGAGGCTGGTCGTGGCGGCCGGTGTTCTGGTGGCGGCCGGTGTTCTGGTGGCGGCCGGTGTTCTGGTGGCGGCCGGTGTTCTGGTGGCGGCCGGTGTTCACGTGGGCCGGGAATGGTATTGTTTTATGGTCCCACCGCTCCACCGCGAACAACCTGGCACGTGGCCGCCATACGCCTTAATCGTACTGCGTTCATGCGTTCTGGTCAAGTGAGCGCAATCACCAGCGGGCACCTTGTGCCCCGGGCAGCCCGCCTGCTGGCAGTCGTTCAGGCACTCGAACTCGACGATCGGGCCGTAGCTCTTCATGCCCAAAACGCCTCAAACCAGTGCCAGAACCCATCCGTTTTGCCGAGTAGTCGGTACTGGCGCACCATGGAGAACGTCGCCAGTATGGCCGTCCGCGCTACCCCCGCCAGGAACACACCGGCCGCCACCATGAGCACCCCGGATATACACGCCATCGTGAAATCTTCCATTTCCAACCTCCATCGCGCCTCTGCGCACCCCCATTGTGCGCGCATGTTGCTTTTTCTGTCAAGTCCGGGTATCATCGGGGCATGGAGACAGACAACGAATACACTGCGGACGCCATCCGAACCACGCTGATCTCACCTAATGAGCAAGATTCAAGACTCGAGCCAGCTAACGTCGTCGACGGCCTCTTCGCCATCGCCAGGTCAACGGACCGCGTCGCTATAGCCATCGAGCGCCTTGGTGTCCGTAACGCGAATACCGACATGGGGGCAATTGAGTTGCTCTCTAAAGAGGTGAAAGATGGGCTGCAACAAATCTGGATGGCTATGCCGGTCTCCGAATGAAATGACACGCTACCTCCCCTGGATCATCGTCGCCCTCCTCTTCCTCTGCCTCTTCCACCGCATGAAGCAGGCGGACGATATGATGGCCACAGAACACCTGCAGTGGCTCCGGATTGACGAGTTAACCGGTATCCCGCCGGAGATGCTCGACTCCCTCTACGACCCCAACCCAGGTTGCTACACCCGTCACGAAGCCCAGATGCGGCGCCAGCAGGCCCTGGAACTACTCCATCCCGTCCAGGATGAGATCAACGAAATCCTCAACCTCCAGATCGACAACCTGATCGCCCGGGAGTGGGTCCGTATCTCCCCCTACGCCGTCGGCGCCCCAAACCACCGCAAGCTCCGCCTCAACCGTATCCGGAGGCTCCGGAGGGCGCTGGCATGAGCGACAAGCCCCAACCACGCCGTTGCTTTAACTGTCGCGAAGAAGTACCTCAATGGCTGTGGGATAAGAAATACCGCCGCCCCCTCTGTGAGGAGTGCTGGAACAAGTTCACAGATGAGATGGTAGAACTCGACGTCTCAGCCGACGAGTCGCAGGCGTACTGGCTCGAATTTCCGTGCGCACCACTAGGACCCCGATGACACCCGCCCACTACCACTGCTCCACCATCGCCATCATGACCACCATCGCCGGCTTCCTCACCGGTATCGCCATCGCCACCGGCATCATCGGCCGCCTCCGCCAGGCCGCCCGCCGCGAGTGGCGCCG
>JBDHHA010000445.1:0-2740 GCA_039589615.1 Gemmatimonadota bacterium | reverse complement strand
AAATCCGCTACGGTTGCGCACTGGGAGAACTCCGAGGTGTTGCCACTCGGGTCGGTTGCGGTGGCACTGACAGCCGTACCGGTGGGCAAGGTCGTCGGGAAGCTGGCCGTGAAGCTCGCGTCACCACTCCCATCAGTGGTCGCGACTGTCGACCCAAGGAACGTCTCACCCTCGCCGTGACCGGAGGCATCGCAAGAGCCGCTGGAGAAGAACTCGATTGTGAACACGGTGCTCGCCGTGCTGTTGAGCGTTCCCTCGATGATCGTGCTTCCCTTGAAGGCTGCACTCAACACCGGGAAGTTCTGCACATTGTTGGGGCCCGTGTCGGCATCCCCCGGATCGTTGGCGGTGACTCCGTCCACATCGATGTCGATCCCGAGGGCTTCGTTTGAGAAGATGGCGTTCCCTTGCACTGCGTTGCCGGTACCAGAGGAAAGACGCACGCCGTCATATGCCACTCCCGGGGTACCATTGAAGGCAATCGTGTTGCAGGGCCCGTCACATTGACCGGGAGTCACCCCGGTGCCGCCGATCGTGTTGTTGCTCGCATTGGTCGTCAGCTGAATGCCATGGAACCCGTTCCCGAGCGGGCTAACACCGTCCGCTTGCGTCCCAATGTAGTTCCCCTGGATCACATTCCCACTTGAGCTTTGCGCGATCGAGATGCCTAGGCCCGCATTGCCCGAGATCACGTTGCGCATCCCGGCCGTCGTGCCACCGATGGTGTTGCCAGGGGCCGCGGGTATGGCCACGCCGTGCGACCCGTTGCCCAGCGCCGTTGTGCCGCTGACATCCGTCCCGATCAAGTTGCCTTGCACCTGAGTCCCGGACGTGCCGTTCAGCAGGAAGACACCGAACCGGTCGTTGCCGGAGATGACGTTGCCCGGCGGTGCACCCGGGGTGGACGCGATCCCTCCAACCGTGTTGCCAGACACATCATCGATGCGAACGCCATCTTGGGTATTGCCAAGGTCGGCAGTCCCCGTGACATCGGTGCCGATGAAGTTCCCTTGCACCAGGTTTCCGCTGCTGCCGATGTTCACGCCCTGTGCGCCGTTGCCTGAGATCACGTTGCGAGCGGCGACTGTCGCCCCACCAATCGTATTGCTGGGTGCACCAGCGATGCGAACACCATCCGCACCGTTGGCCAGAGCAGCGGTGCCGCTGGCGTCCGTCCCGATCAGGTTGCCTTGTACCAGGTTGCCCGTCGCGCCGACATTGATGATCTCCACCCCGAGGATCGAATTGCCGGAGATCACGTTCCCGGCTTCAGCCGCAGTGCCTCCGATCCTGTTGTTGGGCGCACCGTCGATCGATATCCCGTGCTCGTCGTTGGCGATGGCGGCGGTGCCGTTCACGTCGGTGCCGATGTAATTGCCCTGCACCACGTTGTCGAATGCGGTCGAGTTCGAGATGTCGATCCCCTTGAGGCCGTTGCCCGAGACGAGGTTCCGGGACGCTGCCGTCGTACCGCCGACAGTGTTGGTCGGCCCACTCTCGATGAACACCCCGTCGTCGGTGTTCCCGAGATCAGTTGTGCCGTTCGCGTCGGTGCCAATGAAGTTCCCCTCCACCAGATTAGCCGTTGCGCCGGCGCCACTGATGTGGACTCCGTGGTTTCCGAACTGGTGGATGACCAGGCCCCGCACGGTGCATCCGGCGGCAGTGACGGTGAGACCGCTGACGGCTCCCGCACCAGACCCGTCTAGCACGATCATCAGCGTGGCGTTTATCGCCTGACCGACGGGATTGGTGTTGGCGCTCGCCCCGGCCTGAGTGTAGCCATCGATCACCAACGGGTCGCTAATCGTAGGCAATGCGGAGCCTGGCTGCCGAGGCGTTGGCGGCGTTGATCGCCTCGCGTAGACTGCAGTGGCCGGGGCCGACACTGCAGGTTCCATCGTCGATGTCGTTGTTCGAGGTCACGGTGAAAGTGGTCTGGGCGGTGAGCGGCGCTACACCGAGGACAAATAAAGCGGCCATCAGGAACATCACGGGGCGCATGGGGGCCTCCAGGTACGTGTTCGCAAAGGCAAAGCACGCGACCGGGACGCTTGCCCCGGCGCCGGTTCCACCACCCCTCCCTGTATTTGCTGCGGATTTGGCGCGGCCGACTGCCCACGGCAGGCGCGCATCCGGGTTAGGCGTGATCCCGTCGGTGGTTTAGCGGTCTCGTGGTCGGAGGACGTCCTACGGGGGCGTCACAGCGGCACGCGGGGCCGTCGAGGCCATCGGCGGTTCGACGGATTGGGACCAACCTTGTCCCCATGTCCGTAGTGAACAAGGGGATTTCTACTCGGGATTCGCGCCGGCTGTCCTGTGACCCCTGGGTTCCTCGCAACGATGTCACAACCATTGTCACAACGCCCACGAGCGCGTATGAGCGCCCACGAGCGTTCAGGGCAGGAATTCCTGGACAGAACGAGCGCCCACGAGCGCTGGTGAGCGTGCGGGGAGTGCCTCCGGAGCCAAAGGTCACAGGTTCGAATCCTGTCAGGCGCACTGTTAAGTACAAGCCCCACAGCACGTTACGGTCTCGTCGGTGCTTATGGGGTTGTCTATCGGGTGGTACCGGAACTTGCTCCTAAGGCGTGGCGGTCGTGGCGACGACCGTTGGCACCACGGCGGCCACGAGGACGGCGGCTTGCATGGCCTGGATCGCCTCGCGCGTCGCCTCCCCCACCACGTCTCCTTTGGCGATCTGCTCCAGGCGTTTCTTGCGACCCTTCAGCTTCTTCTT
>JBDHHA010000444.1:0-2710 GCA_039589615.1 Gemmatimonadota bacterium | reverse complement strand
TGGCCCGAAAAGATGCTGTTCGGCGTATTCATCTATATAGTATCCGGTTGCCTTCCTGATGATGCCGGACATGAGGTGGCTGCCGCCGCTGTTGTAGACCCACTTCTCGCCGGGAGCGGCGTCCGAGGGCTGGTCGAGGGTGAACTGGATCCAGTCCTCGGCGTGTTCCAGCTGCATCGTGGTGTTTGTCTCGTCCAGCGGCCGGTCGTTCTCGTGCCACTCGATCCCCGAGCGGTGGGTGAGGAGATCGTCCAGCGTGGCTTGGTGAAGTCGCTCGTCCACGCCGGTTATGTCGTAATCGTCGAAGAACGACAGCAGCGGCGCCTCGGTGCCCGCGATATCCCCACGGCCGATGGCGACGCCGATCAGCGCCGACGACACCGACTTCGTCACGGACTGCAGGGAATGGACGTCTCGGCCCTGGTAGTAGGGGTGCCAGTCGGGATGATAGTAGTTGAACTCGTGTAACTGACTGTCGTCGCGACACGTCTCCGCACCGCATCCGAGAGCCCCCTCGAATCCTCGGCTGATCGTCCGGTAGTCGTTGTCGTACCGCTCGCTGACGACCAGGTAACCGTTGCGCACCACCACCATGCGGTCGATATGGCCGTAGGTGCCCAATTCGATGACGCCGGCCAGAATAGCGAGGGGCGCCTCCTGGAGACCCTGCGCTTCGGGCGTGGATACGGCCCAGCCGTTGGTGGGCCAGGGAACTTCCTGAGCGTCCCAGTCGGTGTAGGCTGCTGGCCTGAGTTGGGTTGTACAAGGAAGCCTCCTATTTCGTCCGTCCGTCAGTCGGGGAGCCGGACCCCGCCCCTCCTCATGGACAAATATGGGAGGACGGTCCCGAGAATCCACCACCCCAAGGAACATTGCGGCGTAGAGTCCCCAGGGGCACCTTTGCCACCAATGAACGTGCCCTTCACGACCATAACCCTCCCTTGCATCGCTGCGGCTGCATTCGTCGGATGCGGCGGCAGCGATTCACCAGGTCCCAGCGTGGTCAGGAGCGACAGCGCCGGGGTGGAGATCGTCGAGAACCACGCCGCGGCCTGGGACCAGGGTGAGGCGTGGCGCCTCGGTGAGCAGCCCACCGTTCAGATCGGCGGCGTGGACGTCGATCCCAACTACGAGCTGTATCGCGTGGCCGGCGCGACCCGGCTCCGCGACGGGCGGATCGTCGTGGCCAACCACGGTTCGAGCGAATTGCGCTTCTACGACGGTGGCGGCCGTTTCTCGCACGCCGTGGGGAGGGATGGAGAGGGGCCGGGCGAGTTTCGCTATCTCTACGGCGTGTGGTCGTATCGCTCGGATTCCATTGCCGCATTCGACCAGCGGCTCGCACGTTGGTCCGTGTTCGACCTGGATGGCGAGTTCGCACGATCCGTCCAGCTCCCCGCGTGGAACGCCGACCCCAAAGGCGTGTTTACCGACGGATCGATTCTCTCCACGAACAATCTCATCGCGATCTCGGGGACGGGTGTGGAGCAGCAATTTGTAGACTACGTGACCTACGCCCCGGATGGTTCGGTGCGGGACTCACTGCCGAGACAACCCTCGTGGCGATCCATTCGCATCGAGTTCTCCAACGGAGGCACCTTCACCGCATCTCCCATTTTCGGGGCCCGCACCGCGGCCGCCGCGGCGGGACGATACTTCTTCGTGGGATACGCGGACGCCTATGAGTTCCGCGTTTACGCCCCCGAGGGCGGGCTCCGGCGCATCGTCCGGTGGACCGGCCCCGACCAGACCGTGAAGGGCGACTACGTAGGGCGCGAAAGAGACCTCGAATTGAAACAGGCCACCAGCAGGGCAGACAGCATTCGGACTCGTGATTATTACGAAGCCGTGCCCGTCGCCGATCGTCTCCCGGCGTACAGGCTGTTCACCACCGACGTCGAGGGCAACCTCTGGGTCCAGGCGTTTCAGCTCTCCGACGAGGCCGGTCCCGTGAAGTGGACGGTGTTCACGCCCGACGGGGTACGACTCGGCGACGTCGAGACGCCGCGCGACGTGTGGATCTTCGAGATCGGCGCCGATTATGTCCTGGGACGGTTGCGGGACGATCTCGACGTGGAGTATGTGCAGCTATACGACCTCGTGAAGCCCTGAGGCCACACGGACGTATGATGTCTTTTCCAAGACACCAACTTGCCGTCCTCTCCTTTGCCGCTTGGGCGGCATCGGCGTGCGGCGGATCTTCACCGGCGCCCTCCTTCACCGTGCGGGACAGCGCCGGCGTGCGCATTGCCGAAAACAGCGCCGACGACGGGGCCGTCGCGACGTGGGATGTGACGCCCCAACCGACCCTCATCATCGGCCAACGGGAGGGAGACCCGGAGTATCTGCTGGACCGCGTGGTCGCGGCGTTCCGGCTTGCCAGCGGCGAGTATGTCGTCGCGAATGCCGTGAGCGCCGAATTCTTCTTCTACGACGAACAGGGGCGCTTCCTCCGCTCCGCCGGGGGCCGTGGTGGAGGTCCCGGTGAAGTGAACCGCCTCTCCGACGTGACGCTGCTGGAGGGCGATACGCTGGTGGCCTTCGACGCGTATCGGGGCCAGATCGACTTCTTTGGTCCGTCGGGGGAATTCGTCCGGCGCTCGAGTGTCAACTTTCGGGCCCTGTTCACGCCACCGTTTTTCTTCGAGCCCTTCCGCACACACCTGCTGGCGGACCGCACGATACTGGTTCAGGCGGATGAAATGCAGGG
>JBDHHA010000443.1:0-2236 GCA_039589615.1 Gemmatimonadota bacterium | reverse complement strand
TACGTCTTCCGGCAATGATCCCAAGGTCTTTTCGAACCCCCGCGGCGCGCCCAGAAGGGCCACCACCGACCCGGCCTTGATGCCGAGCTTCTTGGGCAGGGGCGTTCCGGAATACCCCTCCATCAAGCCCAGCACCACCGGTTCTTGCGGCGCCGTCTTCGCCGCCTCCCGCAGCGCCCCGCGGATGCCCCTCCACTCGGTGTAGACCGCGTCGGGAAGCTGCTTCCGAATCCGGGTGACTTTCTCCTTGTCGCCCCCGATGAAGACGATGGGCACGAGGCGGGTCGCCTTCCGCTGCCGAATCCAGATTCCCATGTCCCGCCCCTGGGCGGGGAGCCGGCTCAAGTCGATGGCAAACAGGTCGGGGGGATTCTCCCGGAGGCTCTTGAGGTCGGCGCCGGCTTCGGGGGTGAACACGGTGACCCCGTGACCCGCACTGCGGAGGGACTTTGCCCGCTCTCTCGCCTCGGCGGCGTTCCAGTGGATCAAGACGACGCGGCCCATGGGTGAGACATTAACCGTCACGGTCGGGTTCGGCCATCTTGCCCGAGCGTCTTCACACCGCCCGACCGGGCGAGTAAGCTGCATGGTCGACCCACAACCCGAGCGGCGGAGATTGAGCGATGGGATACCGCAAGTTTACTGATCGTGACGGCAATTCCTGGGAGGTACGGGATCAAGGGCATTCCGAGTGGACCTTCGAGCCCCTTCCCGGCAATTCCGTGGGACGCACGGCGGTTCCCGCTCCAGGGTACGACAACGATCCTTTCGAGCTGAGTAACGAAGAACTGCAGAGCCTGCTGGATGCGGTGGGCCCGCCCCGGGAGCGACCGAAGAAGGACTCTCCCTTCCTCGATTGATGCCCGGCGAGAAGGAAGTCGCCACCCTCGGCGGAGGATGTTTCTGGTGTCTGGACGCGGTATTCCGGGATCTTCGCGGGGTGGAGGGCGTCGTGTCCGGATATGCCGGCGGTGAGGTGGCGAATCCGTCCTACGAGTCGGTGTGCGCCGGAACCACCGGTCACGCCGAGGTCGCGCAGGTCACGTTCGACCCGGAAATCCTCTCGTTCCGGGAGTTGCTCGAGGTGTTCTTCACCATCCACGATCCCACGACGCTGAACCGCCAGGGTGCCGACCGTGGTACCCAATACCGATCGGCGATCCTCTTTCACTCGCCGGAGCAGCAGGCCACGGCGGCGGCGGTGATAGCGGATGTGCAGCCCTTGTGGAACGATCCCATCGTGACGGAGGTCGCGCCCCTCGAGACCTTTTATCCCGCCGAGGAATACCACCAGGACTACTACCGGGCCAACCCCGGCCAACGCTATTGCCAGGTGGTCATCGCGCCCAAGGTGGCGAAGGCGCGGAAGGAGTTTTTGGGGAAGCTCAAGGGCTGATAACCGTGCGCGGTGGCGCAGCAGGCCGGGTGTCCCTTCGCGCACTGCGGTTCGCCGTAGGTCCCGTCGGGTACTCAGTGCCTGGGTCGCGACCCAACGTGCGCTGCGGTACACCCGGCCTGCTGCGCCACACCGGGCGATGGTGCGGCTCTCCTGTACTACGTTACTCGTGCCGCAGTGCTTCTACGGCCTCCACCCGCGCCGCCCGCCGGGCCGGCACATAGCACGCCACGAGGGCCGTGGCCACGAGGATCAGTGCCACCGCACCGAGGGTGAGTGGATCGTAGGTACTTACCTCGAACAGAAAGTTCGACAGCAGACGCCCTGCCAGGACGGAGCCGGCGAGTCCCAGCCCCACGCCCACGGCGGTGACCCGCACCCCCTGATTGAGCACCGAGCGCAGCACCGCGCCGCCGGTGGCTCCCAGGGCGATCCGCACACCCACCTCCCGGGTGCGCTGCGTGACCGTGTAGGACATGACGCCATAGATACCGACGGCGATAGATACCGACGGCGCCCAACAGCAGAGCGAGCCCGGCGAAGACACCCAGCAGGGACATCGCCGATCGTCGATTGTCCCCGATGGCTTCGGCAATGAGGTCACGCATCGTGGCGACGTCCGTGATGGGGAGATCGGGATCTAACGCCCGGACTTGATCGCGAATCATGGGCAGCACGCCGAGCGGATCGCCGGCCGCGCGCACGGTCACGGTCATCCACGGTCGATACAGCGTGCCGCCTCCCAAAGTCCAGTAGATCGCCGGGGGAGCTTCGCGCTCGGGGCCGAAGTCCCTGATGTCCGACACCACGCCCACCACTTCGTACGTCTCCTCTCCACTG
>JBDHHA010000442.1:0-2698 GCA_039589615.1 Gemmatimonadota bacterium | reverse complement strand
ATTTTTGGAGGGTCAGGTACTTGGGACCAAGCGGTCCCGTTCTTGATACGCGAGGCCATTGCCCTGCTAATACCAAACTCGTTGGCTATGTCGATGCACGAAGCACCGTCACGAAAACGTCTCTTGATCAGGTACGCCTGATGTATCTTGAGCTTCGGACCAGTGCCGAACCCGCCGTTACCTACCCACCTGCCTCGGTCCACCCGGTCTTTCATGTTGTCAGCTTGGGTGCCTATCCGTAGATGTTCAGGATTCACGCACGACGGGTTGTCGCATGTGTGCCGGACGACGATTCCCGTAGCCCCGCGACTCCCGTTGTCGGGATGGTAGGGGATCGGTCCAACGTACAGTTCGTAGGCGACCCGATGGGCAACGGTACAACGACCATCTTCGTCACGAATGACTCCGTAACCTTCATGGTTCGTGCCTGCCGTCCATAGGTGGCAACCGTCAGTCTTTTGGACCTTCTTCTCGAACCGTTCTTTCAATGAGGTCTTCAACATCTATACCTTGGGAGTCCCTTGTTACTTGATTCTATACGGATGAGGGGGGCAAAAGTTGCACTCTGCCACAATGCACCTTCAAATTCATGACTACATATTTTTCAGGGGGCGAAATAGGGGGTATTTGAATTTGCTGGCACAGTACGCCCAAAAACCTGACACGGATTCACTTACACATACAAAACGTTACAAGACCCATCCCGAACCCCCCCTCCCCGGTCCATTGGGGCGCACCCCCCGCCCCCGCAAGGCCATATAACAGACCCCCCCCCTCGCCTTTGTAACCCGTTGCCCCCCATCACGTTGCCGGATCGACGCCATACCGTACCATCCCCCCCGCCTGTACCTGTTCCCGTCGCTGAAACCGTGGATTCTGGCGTGGTTTGAGGGGGGTTGGTGCATAGCTTTCCTTATGAACCACCGTTTTTGGCCCGTACGCAGGGGGGTAGGCGTGGGGATCTGGCCGAAAAGCTGCGAAAACGGCCGGACAGAGACATCTTGTATTTGCGGGGGGCTTGGGGCTTTCTGCGATTGCGGGCTGTTTGGGGGCATCGGGCTCGCGCAGGTCCGCCAGCGACTGAGTTGGTATCGGCCTCTACGGTATCGTTTAGCCCGTTTCTCCTTGCATGCCAGCGACGGTTTCCGGTACGCCAGCAACGGTTTCGGTTCGGATCGTCTCGGTGCCGTCACTGGTACACATAGTCCGCACATATACGCGCTATGTGAAGGGTTTGTGAACTCTCTGTCTCTCTAGGGGGGAAGTACACCTTATTGTCTTTCGCGCACGCGTGTAGCGAGCCTTCATCGTTTCTTCACGCAACAAATTTAAGTTCTCTCTCGTTGAAGTCGATACTAGCAGCAAGAGCGAAAGCACTTCACGCCGACGACGATCAGGCACTTCGACTTTCGCCCCGCGATTCGGCGGGCTTTGACTTACTGATGCGGACCGCGATCCTACAGAGGATCTTGCGAGAAGAAGCTACGGAGTACACGCGGACTGTGTGCTACTCCACGACGCAGGGGGGCTTCGGCCCTCATGCAACCTGCCGCCCGAGAACGGGTGAGCAGCCCGGTAAACGCCGCTGGTCGGAAGTGACTGTCTGCGGATCGTGCAGGCAACCGGGAGACGGTAGGGTGTCGTGGGGTGTTGGTCAGGAACGACCGACGCTACGTTGAATCGTGGGGGCATGGGCAGGGCAACGCCGAACGGCAAGTGCGGTACTCCGGTCGCAGATCGAGTGAGGGTAGCTCCCTCGCTGGTACCTGCGAAGAACGGGCACCGTGCGGACGCTGGCGGTGCAGGCAGTTGGGACCGCCCGGCCCAGCGAGCTTTTCACAGCAAAACCGGCATAGCCAAATTGCGCGGCGAACCATCACGAATCTGATAGGTTGGCCGTTGTCGTCGGCGGGGGGTTTCGGCCCCTCGCCGCTCGGTAGGTGCGGATTGGTACCGCACCCTGAATGAGTTACCCGCGGAACCGGCAAGAGGTTCGTTGGGGTTTGTATCCCGCGAACTACGGCCGGTTGCCTGCCACCATGACGAAACCGAGAATACCATGAAACGCAGGTTCAGAGACAGATTGTTCGAGTGGTCGTACGAGACGCTCGATAGGCTCGGCGGGCTCGGCGAAAGCTGGTACAACCAGCACTACAGCGGAGCCGACACGCTCGACACTCGCGGCTACTTCGGCCGCTTCGTCTACAGCTATTGCAGCGAAGGCGAGAGCTACCGGCAGATGCGGATATTCTGGCGCACGTCGATCCGCGAGGTCTGCGGTTGGGACTACGGAATGGATCACGACGAATACGTGCTGATGTTCAGCACGAAGCATGGGGAACGGAGCCTCTGGCAGATTCGCCAGAACTGGCGCAGGAACATGCGCCTTTCGATCCTCTACAAGTACGCCGTGATAAAGTACGCCGTGATACGCTGCCGTGTGCGGCGTATGCTCCGCGTGAAGAACGACGAACTGCCGTTCTAAAGACGCCCAACATCGCAACAGACCGTACAGGACAATGGGCGATTATTAGACTCGAAAACGGGAAGGTCGGGCACCCGGCCTTCCCCCGGTCGGCAGGCGTTGGTAGCCTGCCCTGAATGAGATACCTCGAAACCGGGAACCAGACGCAACACCCAATAGACAGCCATACTGCGAGGGTTGGTAACGCAGGCGTCTGGCGTGACAATCGTGAAC
>JBDHHA010000441.1:0-2669 GCA_039589615.1 Gemmatimonadota bacterium | reverse complement strand
GGTCGATCCCGGCATACCCGAGAAACGCCAGGCTGATCAGCACCGGACCAGCATTGACCACGGTCCCGATGAGCGCCACCCGCGTCGATCGGGTGAGCATCCAGAGTAGACCCAAAATCAGCGCCAGGCCGATGGCGAGCGAGTGAACGTTCTCCACCGCGACCCGATCCACGACAGCCCAGGTCGCCGCAAACTGCCCGGTGAGCACGGCATGGAGACCGACGCGACCTGCAAACTCATCGACGTCGCGCTGGAACGGCCGGATCCCGGCCGAGCCCGACCACGGCACCCTGAACACGACCGCCAAGCTCTTCCGATCGGCATCGAGAAAGGCTTCCGTCTTCTGCCGATCGAGCAACAGCAGGTACTGGGCAATCAGATCTCTGGACTCCGGCAGCGCGGTTGGTCTCGCGTCGTCCGCCGTGAAAGCAAGGCTCAGCTGCGAGACCTGGTCATAAGCCCATACTGCCCGCACGTCAGAATACTTCTCCTCCATCTCGCGGACGAACCCGCGCACCTCACTCCACAGCTCGGGGCTCAGAGCCGCGTCCGGCCCGTCCCCATGGATCATCATCCGGTAATTGATCCGCGGGAAGTGCTCTCCCACAAGCTCGAGGCTGCGACGCACCGCGTTCTCGGGCAGGAGATAGTCGGAAGGCCCGAAGCACAGCACCACCAGGACCGCCACCAGCATCAACGTTTGATTCCGCGACACACGAAAGGGCCAATTCAGCACCTGCGGCAAGCTCCCCGGCGAAAGGCCGCGTTTTTCCACAGCCCGCTTGCCAGAGAGCAGCGGAAAGGTCATGCCGAACGTCGTTGCCGCACAGGCACCGATCCCGAAGATGCCGAGCAGACCGAAGTCGCGCACGGTCGGAACCGTGCTCACCGCCGTCGCACCGAATCCGATCATGGTCGTCAGCACCGCAAATCCAAACGGGCCCCGCGCAGCCTCCGGCACCACTCCCCGCTTCCAGCGGTGCGTGTCGCCGACGTATCCACACGCATGGATCGTGAACGCGGCTCCGATCGGAATCAGCAACTGTACGACAATCGCGTTGGTCGGGTTCAAACTGATGCCGAGGTAGCCCATCAGCGCAAAGGTCCAGATCAGGCTCACAACGCCGCACATGACGGTGGCCACGCCCGCCCCCACAAGCCCCGTGGCGCGCCACGCAACCACGAACATGAGCACCATCGCCATGCCAACCCACCGTGTCGACTGGGTGGTCAGACGCGCGAGCTCCGCGGTGAGATAGGGACTCCCGGCCCGCAACAGAGCGCCGCCCCTCCCGTCCATGAAGCGTGGCCTGTAGAGCTCCACAACGCTCTCGATCTCTGCGTTGATCCGCTCCCCCGCGATCCCCCAGAAGGGCCTCACGTAGAGCGCCATCGCCCGCATGTCGTCGGTAATGAGCAGCGAGCGATATGGAGGGTAGTCTCGGGCAAGCTCACAGAGTTTGTCCTTGCCGGCCGAGCCGAGATCGGCAAACTCGCGAACCTCTACGGTCTCTCCTCTAGCCACGACGTATTCGGCTGTCGGCAGGGCGGCGACAGCTTCCACCACAGGTGAGGTCTCCAGTGCTTGGGACAGCTCTATCAGCGCCTGCCACTTCTGCGGGGCACACAGATCATCGCCCGTGGCCACGACGAGGACACCGACGTCGACCGGAAACCGCTCTCTGTAGCTCTCGTAGATCGCACTGATCTCTCCGGTCCCGTCGATCAAGCTGTTCGCGAAGTCGCGATCCACCTCCAGCTGCCGCACGCCTGGGATGGCCGCAACGGTCACGGCCACAAACAGACCCAGCATCACCCGCCGGCGCCCCCGCCCCTGTTCTCCTGCGGTCATCACTCTGCTCCCCTTGCACGTGCAGCGGCTCACGCGTAGCGACGCGGGCGAAGTATAGTCAGCACTTCCGGGGAACTGGCAGATTATTGGCATAGTGGGGCGGCGCCGAGCCGCATGTGCCTCACCGTAGGTACCCGAAATCCCTGGCGCCCCCGCCAGGACTCGAACCTGGGACGCACGGTTTAGGAAGCTGCTCCAGGGGCCGCGAAACGCCTCTAGATGGCCCGAGAGAGCATCCTGGGTGGCAAAGCTTGGCAAACCGTGTCCTGGCTGGTCCTCGGGGAAGCAGCACGAGAAGCTACAGGCCAAGAGAGCCGGACGATCACGCCAGGGGCCGGCGCTCGGCTTGCCAGCCATCGGCGGCGCGTTGGGCGGAAGAGTCACTACGGAAGCGGGTCAGAGCGAGGCACCCCGGTGGCGGCTCTCTTCTATTCGCTCATCGAGTCGGTAAAGCTCGCAGGGGTGGAGCCTCGGGCCTGTCTCGGCGCAGCGGCCGTAGAGGCCCGGATGCTAGGTGTGGCCAGCACGACCGTCTGTGATGTTACTTGCCCCACTCCTTTGTGACCTCATAGGTCATGTCCTTGAACTCCTTCTCATCTGGAAGGGGCCGACCCAGCCATTCCCTGTAGAAGTTGTCGATATCGGGCAGGGCATCGAAGATGATGGGATGGCCTACGGGCACGGCCTCCACTTTGAGCAGGCTGCCGCAGCCCGGGCAGGTGAATTCCCTGACCTCACACAGGGTGGGATCCGGGCATTTGAGGCCGGGGTAGACCTCCTCCAGCTTCGCGGTGTCGTCCCGTGAGAAGATGAGAGC
>JBDHHA010000440.1:0-2012 GCA_039589615.1 Gemmatimonadota bacterium | reverse complement strand
ATTCGTCGGAGATCGAAGCTCGCGTAGACGTCGTGGCCGATGAGGAGGACGTGATCATCCCACACGAAATCGAAGTGGGTCGACACTCCGAATACGGCAACGACGAAGGCCAGAGTGATCAGCAGGTGGACGTTCTGGTGAACGCTCCCGCGGCGGACGACCTTTCCCGTGAACGCCATTCCTCGCCCCGCTCCGTCTCCACAACCTACCGGTGGGCGCTCGACCGTGCCCGCTCGGCAAAGGTGCCGTGGCGAGATGCCGCGCAGCCGAAGGGGAGGGCCCGCCGTCGTCGTCGCCCCCCCCCCGCGCGGGGGGGGGGATCTGCTTTCCGGGGAGTTTCCGGGTTTTTCACCAGATTCGATGCGAGATTTCACCCATCCTGGAGGGCAATAGCGGCGCGATAGACCTCCGGCGCCGGGCATAAAAGTATAACTACTTGAAATCATTATTGTTTTAGATCTCTCAAAAGAAGATTCCCGCTCGGCCCGATCTTTGCATCGCCCCTCTCCAAGGACTCACGTAGGCCCATCCAAAGCAGGTGGCCTCGGAGGCCGCGAAATTAATGAGAACGAAAATTGCAGAAAGCCAATAGGAGGCACGCCATGAGGCGTCTGAAACTAATTCTTGGAACAACGGCAGCAGTTGTCGCGCTCGTCGGTCTCCCGGTCGTCGCTTTGGCCGGCATAGCGACTACGGCCCACGACTTCTCGAGCCAAGGCTGGAGCGGCGGCGAAATCTGCGTCGTCTGCCACACACCGCACCAAGCGAACTCCACAGTATCAGCCCCGCTGTGGGACCACACAGTCACCGGCGTAACCGACTTCACGATGTACGCCGACAGCGGCACGCTGGATGCGACGGACCTCGACCAGCCGGGCGAAGTCTCGTTGCTGTGCCTGTCCTGTCACGATGGTACGGTGGCGGTCGACTCCTTCGGTGACACTCCGACCTCGACGTACACATTGGCGTCGACGGATAGTGGCTACGTCGGACAAGATCTGTCGGACGACCATCCGATTGGGTTCACCTATGACACGGCCTTGCGGAATGCGGACCTCGGGCTCCACGACCCCGCCACCACGGATGCCGCAATCACCTTGAAACCGGGCAATATCGACGTGGCGTTGCTGTTTGGCGCCACCAACGACCAGATGGAGTGCGCCTCATGCCACGACCCGCACGATGCGGCGACCGTGACCAGCTTCCTGCGTAAGGAAAACAGCAGCAGCGCCCTGTGCCTGACCTGCCACAACAAGTAGGCGCGGTTCCAGACAGAAGGTAGGAGCAAGACAGCCGGGCGCATTCCTTCACGGGGATGCGCCCGGTGTGCATTGGGCTGCTGTGCCCCGATGACGGGGAGCGCGCAGCAGGAATGATGTACCATAGAGAGTGATGGGTAGAGACCTTCGGGGCCAATGGTTGCCGCATCCGCGAGGTGCCCCGGGGTCCCGCGGGGTGGCGCGTCTCCAGGTGGCGATCTCCGCGCTGCTCTGCTTCGGCCTCTGTCTCCTGCTGTCTTCCTGCGCCGGCCTGGGTGGGCCGGGTGCGGGCGAGGTGGAAGTCGGGTACGTCCTCTTTCCCACGCCGCCACAGGAACCCCGAATCCAGTTCCTGGCCGCCTACAACTCCGACGAGGACATCCTCCCGCCGCTCAGCGGCTTCCGCCGGTTCATCCTGGGCGATCGCCAGGCTCGAAAGATCGCCAAGCCCTACGGCGTTGCGATCCACGACGGCAAGATTCTGGTCTGTGACACCCTGATCGGCATCGTCGTGGTCTTCGATCTGAAGGCCCAGAACGTCGAAATCCTGGGCAGCGGCCCGAATGGTCGACTCAGGAAGCCGGTCAACATCACGGTGGACGACGACGGAACCCGATACGTCGTAGACGTCGATCTTCGGCGGGTGATGGTCTACGACCGGAACGACCGCTACCTCCGCGCGCTGGGCGACCCGGAGGCCTGGTCGCCGACCGACGTCGCCATCTCCGGCAAGCGTCTCTACGTCACGGACAA
>JBDHHA010000439.1:0-2018 GCA_039589615.1 Gemmatimonadota bacterium | reverse complement strand
CGGCAAATTTCGCGGAGGGTCTCTTCCTCGTCGTCGACGTTGTTCGTGCCGTTGTTGGACACCACAAGTTCGAAGAAGCCGTCGGTAAACGGCAGCTGCTCAGCATTCCCTGGCACGACTGTGACGTTGTTGAGTTTCCAGACCCGGGCCTTCATTCGTGCCCGCTCGTCCGCCTGCGTCCAGGGATCGATCCCGTACACTTCGCAAGTCGCGCCGAGGCGCTGCGCCAGCTCGATAAGGGGAAAACCCAGGCCGCTCCCGATATCGAGAGCGCGAATGTTCCTGCGCATTCGCACGACCTCGAGCAGTCGGAGGCCGAAGGGCGCCGACCACAATGGCGTATCGTCGATCACCGACACGACGTCGGGATCGTTGATGTCGTATTCGCTTTTCAGTCGTCCCACCGACGGCACCTCTCGCCAGGTGACTGGCTAGCTCCACATCCGCGGAATGCTTCGGCCGCCACTTCGCGGCCGCCCGGATTGTACCGGATGGCTTTTTCGCAAGCGGAACTGGTATGGCGTCCTAAGGCTCGCCCTGTGTCCCCGAGAGATGGTTGAGGTCCTTGATCGCCCAGGAATTGCAGCGGGAGTGTTCCGTATTGCCCAAAGGGGCCTCGAGAGGCCTGAAGCCGTATTTCGCGTACAGGTGACGGGCATGGCTCATGTGTTCAAGAGTCTCCAGGTAACAGCGCTGGAAGCCCTTTGCTCGCGCCGCCTTCAGGCATGTCTCCAGGAGCTTCCTGCCCAATCCGATCCCACGAGCCTCCGGCATCAGGTACATCTTGCGCAGCTCGCACGTGCGCTCTTCGCCCCCCTTCAGCGGCGCGATTCCCGCCCCACCCAGGAGAGTCTCTCCTCTCGAGGCAACGAAGAAGACGGAGCGCTTCCCACGGTAGGCGCCGTACATATCGTTCAACTCGTCGTCCTCGCTAGGGCCGCCAGGACCGACGGCACCGAACTCGCGCATCACGGTCCGGAGGAGATTTTCAAGCAGCTCGTTCTCACGCTTTGCGATGGGCCGGATCTCGATACCGTCGAGCTTTGAGCTGCACTCCAGCGCCTTGGCGTAGAGCCTCACGCCTTCGACGACGGCCTCTCGTTCGCGCTGATCGAGGAGTTCGAGTGCCGTCTGGACCTGGGCGTTGGCCATGGCGTTCAACTGCGCGACTCTCTTTCGTCCCGACGGAGTCAGCTTCAGGATCTTGCAGCGCCTGTCTGAAGAATCGGTGCCCACCTGCACCAGCCCCTGGCTGATGAGCGGCCTGATAGTCCTGCTGGCAGTGGACTTGTCCTGCCGTAGGAGATCAGCCAGTCCGCACACGGTCAGCTGACCGTTCATCTCCAATTCCAGAAGGGTGTGGCATTGTGGGAGCGTGCAACCGCATTGGGACGAGGTTTCCCGAAAGAGGCCAAGCCGGCGGATCAAGTGCCTGGAGGCCTCGCGAAGCTCGGCGACGTGGATTCCCAGTTTTTTCATCGGAGGATCTCCCAATTCTCCTCTAACCACAACTATATAGTTTCATAACGCAACTATAGATCCGGGCGGCGTCTCTGTCAACCATCCTATGGGCCCACACAGGGGGGAAAACTCGATGCTCTCTCCCCAGCGAGCTCGGTGTGTGTACCACATGACTCCGCGGGCTTCAGTCTGAATCGCTGCTGATCCCCCCCTGGGGCAGACAGTGTCGGTGATGATTCGGGCGAATTTCTCCGGAGCCCGCCCGTTCAAGGGACTGTGAGGCTGCTCCGCGCCCGACCAACTCGGGCGGGTTCACGACGTGCTTCCGGCGACGACCATGAACTCCTCGTAGCTCGCCGTGATTTCGAATCCCAGGCTTTCGTACAGTGCGATGGCGCTGTGATTATCAGCCTTGACGTTGAGACCAACGTCACACTGGTTGTCCAGGAGCGAGCGACAGAGTCGAGTGGTGGTGGCACGCCCCAGCCCCTTTCGGCGATGGTCGGGGTGCGTGGCGATATTGCCGAGCGCCGCCACGCGGTATCTCCGCGAGTAGA
>JBDHHA010000438.1:0-3416 GCA_039589615.1 Gemmatimonadota bacterium | reverse complement strand
CGACCACAGAGGTGGGCCCAAGCGCTCTGGCTCGGGTTGATTGTCTCCCTGGTCGGTCTGGCATTGTTCCTGGTGTTCAGGGCCACAGCTCAGTCGGCGTACCTGCCGGAGGTCGAAGGTCGCCCGAGTCTTCAAGTGGACAAGGCCGAATTGGACTTTGGAGACGTGAAGTTGGGCAGGCACGTGAGCGCGTCGTTCGATCTGAAGAACATAGGTGATATGCCGCTCAGGTTCTCGCGTGAGCCTTGGGTCACCGCCGTAGCCGGTTGCTGACCCCCTCCCGTAACCATCGGTCGGATGGTACTGAATCCGGGACAAAGCACGACGCTCAAGATGCGGTTCACTATGACTCCGGGCATGGGTGGCTATCACGATTTTCGCGTGCCCATGCCTAACAACGACCCCGGCTGGAGCAACCGGACGTTGAAGGTTCTGTCGAACTGGGTGCAGTAGGGCTCCGAGCCGGGACCGCAACAGGACAATGGCTTCGAAGAGAGAATGGGCCGCTGCCGGTGGCCTCCTCGCAGCGATCGTGGCGCTGATCGGGACCGGTGCGGCGCTGACATCCGATGTGGGCCTGGTGGCGCCCGGGACTCGAGCGCCGAACTTCGAGGCCGTGAACATCCGGACCGGTGAATCAGTCGCATTGGCGGACTACGCTGGTCAGGTCGTCCTGCTCAATATCTGGGCGACATGGTGCCCACCGTGTGAGGCCGAGATGCCGTCGATCCAGCGACTGCACGAAGCTCTCGGGCCATTGGGACTCAAGATCGTCGCCGTGAGCATCGACCAGGGCGACCCGGAGGACGTACTCGAGTGGGTAACCGAGCGCGACCTGACCTTCGACGTGCTCCAGGACCGAGCCGCTGGTATCGAGCGCAGCTATCAGACGACAGGTGTGCCCGAGACTTTCATAATCGACCGCGAGGGCGTGATAGTCAGAAGAGAGATCGGCGCCAGGGAGTGGGACGCGGAGCCACTGGTCGCGATGTTGCAGCGGGTCCTCCGGACGGGTTCCGTAGATTCCAGTCAGGGAGCTACCATACCACCCTCGAACTGAAACGACCACAGGTAGTGCACCACGGCCCAGATCTGGGCGTCCGTCAGAATAGGTCCCCAATACGGCATGCCCGTTCCCATTCCGCCACGCACGATCTTGCCGTGAAGGAGCACCGGGCTCGCTCCCAACATCAGCTCGGTGTCCGTGAAGTCCGCCGGCGCCTTGGCGGCCTTGCCCAGCTCGGTCTCGCCATACTGTTTGAGAGCCTGCGCCATCACTCCGTCACCGGCGCCCGCTTCGCCGTGACACGCGGCGCAATTCTCTGAGTAGATCACCTGGCCTTGCGCCAGGACGGCGGAGCGAGAGTTCCGCTTCCAAATCAGCGCCACGAGATCCCAGTAATCCTGGTCGCTCAGATCCGGTCGGCCCAGAGCGCTTCTGAGCGATCGCCGGATGTCTACCGGGCTGTGCTCGCGGTAGTAGTCCCGGGTCTGCAACGTGTCGGGCACGATCACGTCCAACTGCTCCGCCCGCAGGGCCGACGGAGCTGCGGCGGGAGTTGTTTCTGCCGGGTGCGGCGCGTCGAGATCGAGACCCAGTATGGCGTAGCGCGGCGGTGCAACGGAGTCGGTTTGATGTTCTCCGCCAGAGACTTCGATGGTACCGCGCATGCGCCAGTGGTTCAGTCCGCACCAGCGGGTGCAGTAGAACACGTACCGGCCGGCCCGGGAAAACGTGACTGTGGTTTCGGTTACCTCTCCCGGCTTCACGTCCACAGCAGCCGAATCGACGTGCCCGATCGCGAAGCCGTGCATCACGTCGTCCGAGCTGATGCGCAACCGTAGGGGTTCGCCCACCGTCGACCACACCGTCATTCGTCACGTACTGTTGCACCGCACGCCCTACCAAAGCCGCCAACGGGACGCCGAGCGCGAATGCAACAACCAACAGGCGGGCGGCTCGCTCGGTCATCCGACTAGCAACACGAGTAGAGCGAAAGTGAACAGCGCACAGTACGCGACCACCGGTAGCGCCTGCAGGCTCAAGCCGGAAGCACCGGCGTGGGCCGTTCGATGCGCCACCTTCACCGACCAGGCCAAGCCAATCAGAAGCACAACGACCTCGAGTGCCGGCATGACACCGGTCATGTATGGCGTCCACGGATACGCTGCGGCGCCCAACAGATTCCAGCCCCAAGCCATCGGGTCGGAGAGCACGGGCCACACGTACGAGAAGTTGGTGCCGACGAATGCCAGGCTGAACGCGATCCAGGCGGCCAGGCCGAGCGGAATCAGCGCGTGGCTCTGGGCGACAAACGCCCTGCGCAGTGGTCTGTCAGGTTCGGTCAGCCGCTGCCCCAGCCACACGGCGGCAAGGAACAGTGCCGGCATCAGCACCAGGATGCTCAGCAAGAAGACGACCGAATACCAGATCCACGCGACCGAACCGATCGAATAGGCCACCGTCTTCAAATCCCCCCAAGGTCCAAGCAGCACGGTGGCGTACACGAGTGCGCTGCCGAGCATGATGAACGCCTTGTACGCCTCATCAAGCTTGCGGTCGTCAGGCACGTTGAGATCGTCCCCAAACGGACGAACGTTGAGAGCGACGTTGGAGTTGTGGCAGGTCCGCAGGCACTCGAGACAGAGTCCGCACTGGGTGTTCTTGCTGAGGGCTCGGGGGAACAGCAACCAAGGACAGCCGTATCCATGTCCGTTGCCGTGGTAGCAGCTCTTTTCCCTGCACCGCGCGCATACGGTGACGTCCTTTACGCGCACCTCCACCGGGGCGAGCTGTGAGTACAGTCCGATGAAGCCGCCCACGGGACAGAGATAACGACAGAAGCTGCGGCGCTCGAAGACTAGGCTCGTCGCTATAGCCAACGCCAGCAGCCCGAGTAGGATGAGCGCCGTGACGAAGGGCTGTGTGAGGACGACGGTACTGAACAGGGCCAGCAGCAAGAACGCGCCGTTCTGCAGCCACATGCCGCGCAGTCTCTTGGGCCAGCGCCGATTGAGACCGCTGCCGCCTCCAGCCGGACCGAGGACATTACCACGCTGGAGCCATTCGCCGGGAACCGGTATGGGACAGATGGTGCACCAGGCGCGACCCAGTACCGGCACGGCCACGAGTATCAGGGCCGCCCACCACGCGATCCACACGATTATGATCGCAAAGTTCCTGCTGCCTACTGGAGTTCCCGTGAGCCCTGCGAGTATTGCGAACAGGAAACCCCCCAGTGCAACCGCGGTGAGGACGAGCTGGGGTACCCGGTTCTTCAGCAGGGCTCCAAGCACGGGCACCTGCGTCAAGTCATAACGCTTCATGTGCGAGCCGCGGCAATGCCAAAGGCAGCTGCCACCAGTGCTAGTGCGCCGGCGCGCCACAACAGCCAGTTGGGTCCCACTTTCAACAC
>JBDHHA010000437.1:0-2805 GCA_039589615.1 Gemmatimonadota bacterium | reverse complement strand
CTGCGGGGTGGTCGCGGTCCCGGCCAGCTGCCGGCTGTCCTCTTTCGGCTGCAGCGAGAAGGAGAGGGTCACCATCTGGCCCTCGCCCACCTCGACGAGGCTGTCGGTGACATAAACTGCGCCGGCGACCTCGATGCCGAGATCGTAGGTGCCGGTCGGCAGGCCGGTGATCTCGAAGGCCCCGTTCTCACCGGTGACATTGCTCGTGTGGCGGTCACCGGTGCGCACGTCGATGACGGTCACCTTGGCGCCCGCGATGCGGGTGGCCTCGTCGTTCTGAAGGAGGAAACCCCGGACACCTCCGCCGCTATCCTGGGCCATGACGAAGGTCGATGCGGCCGGCCCAAATGCCAATGCGAGCACGACGAAGACAGCGATACCCGACCGGGCACGGCCGAGAAGGTTCTGCGCCATCAGAGAGTTCCTCCCTGCAGAAAAGCACGATAAACCACAAAACCACCCGCGGCAGCATACAGTCAGCGGGGGAGGGGGGGTCAATAGGGTAAAGACCCTAACACAGTCTGGTCGGAGGCAGCGCGGGTTTCTCACCAGGGTTCGTCGCGAGACCGCGCAGATGGCCGTCATGACGGGCACCCGCAGCGGTGAGGACCCGAAACGTATTGTACATACGTTGATGGGTCCAAGCCGCGAGGACGCCCGTCAGGGCGGCCAGATCCGCGGTCGCAGCAGAAGACTGGTGGGGAATCCGCGCTAGCCCGGTCTTCTCACCAGAGCGTCAGTCCCCGTTTCTTGTTGTCTCGTCGGGGGAGAGGAAGGCGTCCCATGCCGAGCGATCGGCGAGCGTGGGGTGGGATGGTCCGGATCGCAGCCAAGAGAGGGCGCAGAAGCAGCGTGCAAGCTGCTGTCGATCAGACCTGTCCCCGATGAGGGGGTCCAGGCAATGGGCTGTCCGGGTGATCTTGTCTTAGCAGTGCCGGGGTCCGGCCCGCAGGTTGGCGTAGACCTGCGCAAAGAGATCGGCGTACGGTGAGCCGCTGGCGAGGGACACCCAGACCTTGCGCACGGTGACGCGTATCTGGGCACCGATCTTCAGGAGCTTGAGACGGATGGTGTGGCATTGGGCCCGTGCGAGCGCGGTGCCCTTCAATCCCAGACGTCGCAGGGTCTGCAGGAGCACATAGGCCATCGAGGAGAACCACAGCCGGATCTGATTGGCGCGCATGGTCGCCGCACTGGTCCGGTCGGCGAACAGATACAACTGTTGCTCCTTGATGCGATTTTCCATGTCGCCGCGGGCGCAGTACAGATCCTCGTACAGCGCACGGGCCTTCCACTGTGCCGCCGACAGGGAGGTCACCACGAACCGGGGGTTGGACTTGTCCGCCAGATGCTCTGCCTTGCCCACGACCCGGCGCGTGCGCGTCCAGCTCGTGCGGGTCCTGTAGGTGAAGTCCTTGAAGAGACGCGCCGGCCGACCGGTGCGCGCGCATTCCTGCTCCACCTGGGACAACTCTCTGCCCAGCACTCGCCGCAAGCGCGAGTTTTTAGCCAGCCCGAACACGTAGTCCACACCGTGCTCTTCGCACCAGGCCATCAGGGCGTCCCGGGCGAAGCCCGAGTCGGCACGCAGGAGGATGGACACCTCCGGCCAGCGCTCCCGGATCTGCCCCACGATGCGCTGCACCTCCTCCACTGCCCCCGCCGACGCATCGATGTCCGAACGCCGTAAGCGAGCACATAGTAGATGCTCGCCGCAGAAGATGTACAACGGCAGGTAGCAGTAGCAGCCGTAGTAACCGTGAAAGAACCGTCCCTCCTGCCTGCCGTACAGCGGGTCGTCTGTTGCATCCAGGTCCAAAATGATCTGCCTGGGCGCTTGTGCGTGGGCCTGCAGGAACAGTTCGACCAGCAGGCGATCCACCCGGTCTTCGTGCAGCACGATCTCGGCTGTCGGCCTGCTGCGTCGTCAGCTCCAGCCGGTTCAGCGTGCTCTTGCCCGCCAGCGCCTTCCCCGCATCGCGCGCCCGCACACGCGTGCGTCCCGTCGGATCCGCCTTGCCCACCAGCGTCGCCAGTAACGGATCGCGGCGCAACTCGTCGTGGTCGTTCAGATCCTCGTACCCCAGCGCCAGCGCGTACACTCGCTGTGCCACCAGATCCTGCACCGGGTGCTCGATGAGATCCGGGTCCCGGTGGTCGGTGAAGCACGCCGCGAACTGTCGGGCGATGCCGGTCCGCTTCTCCACCTCCCGCAGCAGCACGCCACCCCCGTCCGAGGTGATCACACCCCCGTCGAACCGGGCCACCACCTCACGTCGATTTTCCCAGTGAAATGCGAAGCTGCTTTGGTTACACTGTGTAGGCATTGGGCTGGTTCCTCCTTCAGGCACAAGGTTCTGTTCGCAAACCCTTTATGCCTGAAAGGGACCAGCCTTTTCAATTGGCCTGTGAGAAATCCGGGCTAGAGGTGCCGATGCTCCTGCTCCGAATCATCTGGGCTGCCATCCGGGCCCTTTTCTCCAAGAAAGCCGACCTCGTTGCAGAGAATCTGGCCCTCCGCCAGCAGCTGATCGTTCTTCGTAGGAGGACCGGACGCCTACGCCTGTTGAAGCGAGACCGTATCTTCTGGCTCTGGCTCGCCCGCTCCTGGAACGGATGGAGAGAGAGCCTCATCGTCGTCAAGCCTGGGACCGTGGTCCGATGGCACCGGAAAGGCTTCAAGTATTACTGGACCTGGAAGAGTCGTCACGAGGGTGGTCGGCCGACGGTTACACCGGAGGTGCGGGAATTGATTCGTAGAATGTCTCGGTCCAATCCACTCTGGGGCGCTCCTCGGATTCACGG
>JBDHHA010000436.1:0-2030 GCA_039589615.1 Gemmatimonadota bacterium | reverse complement strand
ACGGCCCGTCCGTGCACGTTGCGGGCGGCCCGCCCCACCGTCTGGATCAGGGCGCGATCAGATCGGAGAAAACCCTCCTGATCGGCATCGAGAATCGCCACCAGCCCGACCTCCGGGAGATCGAGCCCCTCCCGCAACAGGTTGATGCCCACGAGGACGTCGAACTCGCCGAGCCGGAGGCCGCGGATGATCTCCATCCGCTCGATGGCGTCGATGTCGGAGTGCAAGTACCGCACCCGCACCCCCGTCTGCTGCAAGTAGTCCGTGAGATCCTCCGACATCCGCTTCGTCAACGTCGTCACCAACACCCGCTCGCCGAGGCTCTCGCACCGTCGAATCTCCGCCAGCAGGTCGTCCACCTGACCCGACACGCTGCGCACCTCGATGCTGGGGTCCACCAAGCCGGTGGGGCGAATGATCTGTTCGACCACCCCGTCCCCCGACAGACCCAGTTCCACGTCCCCCGGCGTGGCGGATACGAAGATCACGTCACCCACAATGTCGCGAAACTCGTCGCGGTTGAGCGGGCGGTTGTCGAGGGCGGATGGCAACCGGAATCCGTACTCCACGAGGGTGAGCTTCCGGGACCGGTCGCCCTCATACATGCCCCCGAGCTGGGGAAGCGTGACGTGGGATTCGTCGATGATGGTGAGGAACTCCGCCGGGAAATAGTCCAGCAGGCACGCCGGTCGCTCTCCCGGCATCCGCCCCGAGAGATGGCGGCTGTAGTTCTCGACGCCGGCGCACGTCCCGGCCTCGAGCAGCATGTCGATGTCGAACATCGTGCGGGTCTCGAGGCGCTGGGCCTCCAGGAGCTTGCCCAGGCCGCGGAACTCGGTGAGTCGCTCCTGCAATTCCGCGCGAATGGCGGTGACCGCACGCTCGACGGTGGGTCGCCGCACCACGAAGTGGGTGGCCGGATAGACAGCGCAACGGTCGAGTTGGGCGATCACGCGGCCGGTGAGGGGATCGATCTTGGAGATCCGCTCGATGGTGTCGCCCCACAGCTCGATGCGGACCGCCTGCTCTTCATACGCCGGCAGAATCTCGACGGTGTCGCCACGCACCCGAAACGCGCCCCGTTCCAGCACGGCGTTGTTCCGCGAGTACTGAATGCGCACCAGCTCCTCGAGGATCGCGTCCCGGGACATCTCATCGCCCACCTTCACCGTGACCATGAGGTTGCGGTATTCCACCGGATCACCCAACCCGTAGATCGCGCTGACGGTGGCGACGATGATGACGTCTTCCCGCTCCATGAGACTCGACGTCGCCCGCAGCCGCAACGAGTCGATGTCCTCGTTGATGCTCGCATCCTTTTCGATATAGGTGTCCGTGACGGGGACGTACGCCTCGGGTTGGTAATAATCGTAGTACGAGATGAAGTACTCGACGGCGTTGGACGGGAAGAACGATTTCAGCTCACCGTACAGCTGGGCGGCGAGCGTCTTGTTGTGGGACAAGACCAGCGCCGGGCGGCCGAACGCTTCGATGGCGTTGGCCATGGTCACGGTCTTTCCCGAGCCGGTGACCCCGAGCAACGTGTGGAAACGCTCGTCGCCGGCCGTGAGGCGTTCGGTGAGTTCGGCAATGGCACGGGGTTGGTCGCCCGCCGGCGCGAAGGGCAGCTCGAGCTTGAAGGTCACGCGGTCAGGCCGGCTCGCTCTGCGCCGGCGGCTCCCGGCGTTCGACGGACGACACGCCCTTGGTACGGCGCATGGCCCGAACCACCTTGGAGAGTTGGGCGGCGTTCTCCACCTCCACCAACACCGTGCCGAACATGGCGCCGTCCTTGGTCTCGAGCTCCGCGCTGCGGATGTTGGTGCCCTTCTCCGTCACGGCAGTCATGAGGTCGGCGTAGAGGCCCCGCCGGTCCTCGCCCACGACGCCGAGACACACGACGAACACCTCGCCCTCCTGCTCCTTCCAGTCGATTTCCACCCGCCGAGCGGGATCGGCGGGAATGGTCAGCAAGTTGGGGCAGTCGCTTCGGTGAATGGAGATGCCGCGGCCCTGCGACACGTACCCGA
>JBDHHA010000435.1:0-2034 GCA_039589615.1 Gemmatimonadota bacterium | reverse complement strand
CAACGCGATGGATCAGCGAGCCGGATCCACGGTAAAGTTGTCGAACTCCTCGTTCAGGGCCTGCTCGATCATTTCGGGCGTCTGCCCCTTGTCCCGCCTTCGCACGTCTTCGTAACAGGGCACGTCGTCGTTCCGGTAGAGGATGCCCACGGGCGGTGTATCTGTATTGGAGGCGAGCTCCCTGGCCCGGTTCAGATCCGACGGGTCGTGCTCTTCCTGGTTTTTGTAGATCCTGGACAGGCTCGGATCGAGCTCGATGCCGTTCTCGTGGGTGAGGATCTGCGTCTTCTCCGGATCCTGCAGCCAGGGATCGAAGATAACCGGCAGGTAGTTCGGGCACGTCTGCAGAATATTGATGAAGGAAAAGCCCTTGTGGTGGAACGCCTGGGAGATGATCTGGTAGGAGAGCTCGGGTATCCAGTCGACCGCTTGCGCCACGAAAGACACGTTCGCGACGCCCAGCGTGGTGCTCAACGGATTGAGCGGGTCCAGATACGCACCGCGCGGACTGGTGTTGCTCGCCTGCCCTTTGGGCGTGGTGGGCGACAGCTGCATCTTGGTGAGCCCGTAGATGCGGTTGTCGTGCATCATCACCGTCATGTCCATGTTGTAGCGAATGGCATGGATCCAGTGCGCGGTGCCGATGCTGCAGCAGTCACCATCTCCCGTGTTCACGAAGACATGCAGGTCCGGCCGCTTGATCTTGATGCCCTCGGCGACCGGAAGCGCCCTGCCGTGAAGGCTGTGAAACCCATAGGTCTTCATGTAGTGGGGGAACCTGCTGGAGCAGCCGATGCCCGACACGAAGACGGTCTTCTCCGGGAGAAGTTGCTCGTCGCGGCACAATCTCTGCAAGGCCGTCAGGATGCCGTGGTCGCCACACCCCGTGCACCAGCGCGGAACATTGCTCTGGTAGTCTTCCAGAGTGTAGTACTCGTCCCTGGACATGAGTTGATATGCGTCTTCAAAACCCAGCATTTTCTCACCTTCTAGGTACGTCGCACGCGTGCTCCGGCGGCCGGGCCGCCGCATGTTCCGCCTTGCTCCTCAATTCAACCGCTCTCGAATCGCCCTTTCGATCGAACCCGGCTTGATGGGCTGTCCCTTGACCTCACACCAGCAATCGACGTCGACCAGATATCTTCCCCTCAAGATCCAGGCCAGGTTCGAGTAGCGACGATTGCTCTCGTCGATCATCTCGTCATTCAAGTCGTCGCACCAGCTGATCTCCACCGTCATCACCTTGTCGAAGCGGTGGAGGATCTCCTTGATTCCAGAGGCCATGGGCTGCAGGAACCGGAGATGCAGAGACGAGACCTTGCGGCCGTCAGCGCGAATGCGCTCCACTGCCTCGTCGATGGCTCCCTTGGTGCTGCCCCAACCGACGACGAGCATCTCACCCCGTTCGTCGCCGTTGACCTTCGGTGTCTTCAGGGCTTTTTGCAGGGTGGCCAGCTTGAGGCTGCGCTGGTGAATGCCCTCCTGGTTGATCTCGGGGTCGTAGGCCACCCGGCTCATCCTGTCGTGCGCGAGACCGGTCAACGTATGCATGCCATCGGTGCGCCCGGGGATGAAGCGGTCGGCGAGCCCCGTCTTCGCATCCCATTCATAGGGCTTCTGGCCTTCGGCCACGGGGCTCTGATCGATGGGAGGCGCCGCCCACTCCCGCTGGAACTTGGGCCGCGGGAAGGGCTGCTGCGCCGTCGCCAGGTTGGCGTCGGTCAGGACCACAACCGGCGTGCGATAGGTCTCCGCGAGCTTTCGCGCCGTGATGATCGAGTAGAAGCAGTCCTCGATGGAGGAGGCCGCCATCACGATCTTGGGCGCATCTCCGTGGCTTCCGAAAACGGCTGCCAGCAGGTCACCCTGTTCCACCTTGGTGGGCTGGCCGGTGGCCGGACCACCTCGCTGAACGTTGACCACCACCAGCGGAACCTCGCCCATGACCGCCAGACCGATGCCTTCCTGCTTGAGCGAGTAGCCGGGCCCCGAGGTGATCGTCACCGCACACTTCCCGGCGAACGAGGCACCGAT
>JBDHHA010000434.1:0-2035 GCA_039589615.1 Gemmatimonadota bacterium | reverse complement strand
TCGTCCCGTGGGTCAGGGGTCAGCGTGGAGTCACCGTACCCTTGCGTGGTGCAGCAGCTCAGACCCCGTGCCAGGTAGTAGTACCCGTCGCCGACGGGGGGAGTGGAATCATCGGTCGCCGGATTTCCGGAAAACGTGCCGAGGCAGGTCGCCCCGGTGAAGTCATCGTCCGCCTGGAGATCGGACAGCAGGCCGGTGGCCACGTCAAACGAGAGCGACGGGGAATCGGGGCTGAAGTGAATCGATGTCGGATCCTGGTTCTCCAGTCGGATGTCAACATAGCCGAACTTCGAGACGAAAACGTCGCTTGAGTCGATTGCGGTTAGGAAGAACGTCCCGGGACCGGGATCAACGTCCACCGTGCCGGAGAACGATCCCGCTATGTAGAGGTTGTCGCTGCTGTCCAGTACCGGGTAGCCGGCGCTATCGCCCGACGCTCCACCCAGTTGGTTTGCCCAGACGAAGTTACCGGCGCTGTCGAGCTTGGAGACGAATGCGTCGCTTCCGCCGAAAGACGTCAGGAAGAACGTCCCGGGGCCGGGGTCGAAGTCGACCGTGTCCTGGAACCACCCCGCAATGTAGACGTTGTCTCGTCTGTCCAGTGCCATGCCGCCGGGGCCAACGTACAGCACTCCCGCCGGTTGCTTTGCCCACACGAAGTTGTCCGTGCCGTCAAGCTTGTGGACAAACACGGCGCTATCCCCTTCAGAGATCAGGTTGAACGTCCCAGGTCCGGGGTCGAAGTCGACCGTGCCGTCGAAAGAACCGATCGTGTATACGCAGCCGTTGGGGTCTACGGTCACTTCGTTGGATCTCACTCGTTGCGGCCCCCCGAACTGCCCCGCCCAGACGAAATTTCCGGCGCTATCGAGCTTCGAAACGAACGCGTCGTCTACGCCTAAATACGTCAGTTCGAACGTGCCGGGACCGGGGTCGAAATCAACCGTGTTGTTGAAATACCCCACTGTGTAGACGTGTCCGTCGGGAGCCACGCCGACTCCCAGAGGCCACACGGTGCCTGACGCCCCCCCTAGCTGCCCCGCCCAGACGAAATTCCCGGCGCTATCGAGCTTCCAAACGAACGCGTCCAGTCCACCACCGGGATTCGTCAGTTCGAAGGTGCCGGGACCGGGGTCGAAGTCCACCGTGCCGTCGAACACCCCGACTGTGTAGACGTGGTCGCCGTCCACAATCACACTCATCCCCATTGAATCCCTGAATGCTCCTCCAGTCGTTGCTATTGCCCAGACGAAGGTGCCCGAGTTGTCAAGCTTGCAGACGAAGGTGTCGTAGCCAAAGGGAGCTGTCAGCTCGAATGTCCCGGGACCAGGATCGAAGTCCGCCGCCCCGTAGAATCCGGCGACGATGTAGACGTTCCCGTCGTCATCCAGCGCAGCTCTGGTCCATTCAATGAAGCCCGTTCCTCCTAGTTGCTTTGCCCACAGGAATCCTCCGTCGCGGTCGAGCTTGGAGACGAATCCGTCTACTTCACCGGAAGACGTCATTTCGAACGTGCCGGGACCGGGGTCGAAGTCCAATGTCCCCGAGAAGTTACCCACTCTGAAAACGTTGTAGCTCCTGTCCACTGCCAGTCGTGCTTCCCCCCACTCCCACTGCTTTGCCCAGAGGATGTCCTGGGCCTGTGCCACAGGGGGCGCGATCAGCATCATCAGGGCCAGGAGAGTGAAGACGATCAGACCAGATCGCGTCTTCATGTCACACCTCCTGACACCCCCGCTCGCGCCGTGCGCCTCGTCTAGGGACACGGGCTGACGATATTCAGGTCGTCCCGCGGATCGGGGATCAGCGTGGAGTCACCGTAGCCTTGCGTGCTGCAGCAGCTCAGCCCCCGTGCCAGGTAGTAGTACCCATCGCCGACGGGGGGAGTGGAGTCATCGCTCGCCGGATTGCCGGAAAAGGCGCCGAGGCAGGTCGTCCGGGTAAAGTCATCGTCTTCCTGGAGATCGGACAGCAGGCCGGTTGCCACGTCAAACGAGAGCGAGGGGGAATCGGGGCTGAACAGAATCAACGTGGG
>JBDHHA010000433.1:0-2876 GCA_039589615.1 Gemmatimonadota bacterium | reverse complement strand
ACGCCGTTTCAGACGCCGCAGTGTGACGCCGCAGTAGACGCCCGCCCCGACGACGAGACCGCTGGGAGTGTCGGAAGAGATGAGGTGCCATGAAAGAAGCTCTCTTCGCAATCACCGTGATGCTACTGGCCGGAGTCGCCGAGCTCGCGGCGCAAGACACCGCCGGAGCCGTTGAGCGGAGGTCGGGCATAATCGAGATCAACGGCACGTTGCAGCCCTACTTACTGGAGGGACGTGGCGTTCCGTGCGTGGTGGTCGGACCGGCGTTTCACTACGCGCAGTTCTTCTCCGACAACCTGAAACAGCATATTCAGTTCGTACTAGTAGACGCCAAGAACACGTGGATGGCCGACGAATCCGTGGATCTGAGCGACGTGACCATGGCGACCATGGTGGATGAGATCGATGAGGTGCGGCAGGCGCTCGGCTACGAGAAGATCTGCGTCTTGGGTTGTTCCGTCTTGGGTTATTGGCCGCTGGAGTACGCATTGGCGTATCCGGATCACATCTCGCACGCGGTCGCAATTGGAACACCGCCGTTCTACAACGCCGAGTTTCAGAGGATTCGGTACGAGTACATGGGGGCCAACGAGGAGGAGCGACGGGTCGCGATGGAAGTCGGGGCTGCGCTGCAGGCCAACCAGCAACGACTCCCGGATGAGCTGCTCGCATCTCTTACGCCGTGGGATCGGTTTGTCATGGACGAGGTCCGGTCGGCTCCTGCACGTTGGCACGACCCAACCTATGACCCCTTCTGGCACTTTGCGGGGCGGCAAAGCTACTTGCCGATGGCCAGCCACATTTTCACCAACATTCTGACCGACTACGATCCACGCGACCGCTTCGCGGAAGTCGAGGTGCTCGTATTTCTGGCGCTCGGTCGCTATGACTTCGTAGTTCCGTACGTCCTATGGGAGGAGGACAGGCACCGCCTACCCGAGCTGTCCTACCATCTCTTTGACGAGAGCGCACACTACCCGATGCTGGAGGAACAGGCGCTGTTTGACGAGAAGCTCATCGAGTTCATAGAGCGAAGGAATCCTTAGCAGTCGTCGGCCCACAGAGGTTACGCAGCCCGACCCCGCACCGAGCGGTTCGCCTTCCACCCCCGGGCGTCTCGCGGCGCTCGGGACTTTGGCTTGCCCGGCCTCAGATGACGCTCGGGTAACGGTGCCAGCCTAGAGTTGCATCCGTATGATTACGCCGGTGGCCTTCGTGGCCCCGCCGCCGTAGTAGACGCCGTAGCTGGACGCCGTAGACGCCGTAGTAGACGCCGCAGTAGACGCCCGCCAGACGACGAAAGAGTTAGGCCAGTCGGCGTGATCACTCGCTTGACGTTTCATTGACGCCCTCGGTGCAGCTTCGGTGCGCCGCTTGCCGGAGGAGACCATGCGTCACGTCGCACTACTCGTCGCCGTTCTTGCCGGCTGTGGACTGACAGAACCTGAAATCACTATTCGGGTGCAGGGAACCGTCACGGCAGCCACCGACGGTACTGCCGTCCAGGGAGCGAGGGTAGAAGTATGGAAGATGGCCTTTACGCCTTTCCTGGCAGAGGGAGCGTCCAGCGATGCAGCTGGACACTATTCGCTCTCCTTCGTGGAAACGGGGTATTGCTCTGAACGCGGGTTCGGGATCTGGGCAACTTGCGGGGGGTTTCAGACGCTGAGTTTCGCGGCAGCGTTTGATGACACAACCTACATCGGCTGTACGGACGAGGTCCAGATCATCGACTTTCAGCTGGATCTGGCGTGGAACGATGCATGGCTACTGGGCGTCTGGGGTAGCTCGCCAGCCGATGTCTACGCGGTGGGTAGTGATGGCGCGATCGGGCATTACGACGGGACCGAGTGGAGTGGGATGACGACTGGTGCCACCGAGGACCACAGTGTCGTGTGCGGGACGAGCGAGGAGCTGCTTGCCCTATGGGGCACCTCATCAAGTGACATCTACGCGGTGGGAGCCCACGGCACCATTCTGCACTACGACGGGACCGAGTGGGGTGCGGGGCACGTCATCGGGCGATGTCTACGCAGTGGGTCACCACGGCACGATCCTGCGCTATGATGGGACGGGCTGGAATGAGATGGAGAGCGGGACGAGCGAGAGCCTCTATGCCGTATGGGGCACGTCATCGAGCGACGTGTACGCGGTTGGTTACAACGGAACGATCCTGCACTACGACGGGGCCGAGTGGGGTGCCATGCCAAGCGGGACTGACGTGCGCCTCAATGCCGTGTGGGGCACGTCATCGAGCGACGTCTATGCAGTTGGCTACAACGGCACGATCCTGCACTATGACGGAACCGAGTGGAGCGCGATGACAAGCGGGACGGGTGAGAGCCTCTACGCTGTGTGGGGCACGTCGTCGAGCGACGTCTATGCAGTTGGCTACAACGGCACGATCCTGCACCACGATGGATCTGAATGGAGTCCGATGGCGAGCGGGAAGACGAACCAGCTCCGCGGTGTCGGCTAGGTTCTAGCCGCTGCTATGCAGGCCATGCCCCCGGGCGTCTCGCGGCGCTCGGGGCCCTGTTCTTATGTGAGATCACCGGCCGAGCTACTAGCAGTCCCTACACGCGACTGGTCGTATGGAGAACTATGAATCGCCGTCGCAAGTGCCCGTTGTAGCAGTGCGATAATGTCCGTCCTACGGATCTACAATCCGGCGCTCGCAGGTTCAAGTCTCCACGCAGGGAACGGGCACCACGCGCCCGACACGCTTCATGCGCCTGACTCGGCACTCCTTAATGGAGTTAGGTGGCTGCGTCCGCCGGATGCAGATGACCAACAAAGATCATGATCTTGTCCCACAGGAGCATGCCCCACCCGTGCAGGTGTTCTGAGTCAGCCTCGGCGTGTAGGTACTTGTA
>JBDHHA010000432.1:0-2048 GCA_039589615.1 Gemmatimonadota bacterium | reverse complement strand
GGCATGCCCGGCTGCGGCGTCCCTGCCGGCGAACTGGCCCCCGGCGAGATGCGCACCTACGACTGCACGCTGTCGGTCCTCGACAACCCGCGGGCGCTGGCCAAGTTCGTCAGAAGGTGGGGCTGACGTCGGCAAGGAGTTGACCATGACAGCATGTGCAACCGGCAACATAGGTGGCGCTTTAGTCCGGAGACATAGGTAACACTTTCATGACTCCTGCGGAGCTCCTGGAGCGCAGCGGAAGGAGCTCCGCAGGAACGATTCATCCAGCCCCGCTCGCCGGCCCTCCCGGCGAGTCAGCAACCGAGCCCGACCCGTCTGAAGCACGCCCAACGCCATCCGGTCAAACCATACCCGCCAATACCGCCCGCCTAGAGGCTCCAGACCCACCAGCTCCCCGTCCAGCGCTCGACCCAGGAACACCTTCGTCACCTGCCACCGGAACTCCCCACGGTCGCAAACACGCCGACAAGACCACCCTGACGGGTACGCCGGGTCCGCTAGCCGAGACGGATACCCCCGAGCCGAGGGCGCGTACCACGACGCCGGCGTGTCCATCTCCAATGCCTCGTGCGGCCGCACCTCGTTGTACTCCAGACGGAATACGTCAAAACGCCGCTGCTGGGCCCGAAGGCTACGCTCCGGTGGACTGGCCGTCTCGGCCTTCAGCGTCAGGTGCATCCGCTCATGCCGGCCGTTCTGCTGCGGCTTGCCCGGTTCAATCCGCTCCGGAACGATCCCAAGCTTGATCCACCACACGCTCAGCACGCTCAACCCCGCCACGCCTCGACTGGCGAACGGAGGACCGTTGTCCGTACGTATCGCCCCCGGAAGCCCGTATTCCCGAAACGCCGCTTCCATCAGCGGACGAACCAACCCCACAGTGGTCTTACGCAACGTCTGGCAACGCAAAAGGTAGCGACTGTAGGCGTCACTGACGGTCAGAGGATCGCACCGACGCCCGTCGCCGGTCCGGAACCAACCCTTGAAGTCCGCGCACCAGATCGCGTTCGGACCGTCGCACGAACCGAACGGCACTTCCTGCGGCGGCGTCCGACGACGACGCTTCCGCGGCACCACCAGCCCGTGCCGCTTGAGGATCTCGGCCATCGTGCTCCGCGCCGGCCAGGCCGTCCCAGGATGCTCCCGCTCCAGAAACACCCGCAGCTTCTTCGGACCCCACGTCGGATGAGCCCCCCGGGCCGCTACCACCGCCGCCTCTACCTCCGCACCGACCGCCTGGGGACAACACTTCGGGATCCGACTTCGATCCGTCAGACCCTCCGCCCCTTCTTTTAGGTACCGACCAAGCCACTTGTAGCCGGTCTTGCGACTGATCCCGTATCCCCGGCACAACTCCACCATCGTGTCCTCTTCCGTCTCGCAGGCGACCACAAACCGCATCCGTTGGTCCACCGCACAGGTCTCCTTCCATGGCATGGGCGACGCTCCTTTCGCCCGCCATGCTAGCTTGACCTGTTACCCATGTTCCCGGACTAATCTGTCACCTATGTTACCGGATCGGACCAGTAGAATTGTCGGGCAAGTATGCCCGACCTACACTGTGTCCCCCCGGCGCGGAAGGCGATTCTCATTTCCCCACCGTCACCTCCACCGATGCGTATCCGACGTTTCCGAACTCGTCGGCGGCGCGGACGGCGATGCGGTGGGTGCCCGCCTCGACGTCGGAGATGGTCGCCGTGAACCGCTCGTTGCGGGAATCGCAGATGCCGTCGGCCGGCAGCACGGTGACCCATTCGTCGTTGGTGTCGACCGCGTAGGAGATCGCGCTGATCCGGCTGCCCGCGTCCCTGATCGCGCCGGCCAGCTTGACCTTGTCCTTGCCGTCCGGCCTGGCCAGCAGGTCCGCCACCCGGGGCGCCGAGTTGTCGACCACGATGGCCCGGGAGTTCCTCGCCGCCGACAGCGCCGCCGCCGGCGGGTTGGCCGGGGAGTCGGTGACCTCCACCTTGATCTCGTACGTCCCGTCGGGCACCGCCAGCGTGTCCCACAGATACATCGGCTTGGGGAGCTTCTCGGCCAGGCGG
>JBDHHA010000431.1:0-2051 GCA_039589615.1 Gemmatimonadota bacterium | reverse complement strand
AATCCCGCAGCCCCTTCTCGAAGCCGTCGGGAATATCAGCCATCAAGCCGCCCACCCGGGTCAGGCTCGTCGTGAGCCGCGCCCCGGTCCACATCTCCTGTAGGTCGTACACCTTCTCCCGTTCCTGAAACAGCCACAGGAACGGCGTGAAGGCGCCGATGTCGATCGCCGTCGTCCCCAACCACACGAGATGCGAGATGATCCGGCTCAATTCGCACGCGATGACTCTGAGCACCTTGCAGCGCTCGGTGATCTCGATGCCCATCAACTTCTCGGCGGCCAACGCCAGACAGACGTTGTTCGCCATCGGCGCGAGATAGTCCATGCGATCCGTGAGAGGAACGATCTGATTGTAGAAGCGGTACTCGGCGAGCTTCTCGAATCCGGAGTGGAGATATCCCACATGAGGGATGACCCGGACGACGACCTCGCCGTCCAGCTCCACCACCAGCCGCAGCACACCGTGGGTTGCTGGGTGCTGGGGACCGATGTTGACCAGCATGTGGTCCCCACCCAACTCCGGCTCTTCTCTATCGGTCAGCAGCCCGACGCCAGCCGGGTCGGCGACGCCCACCGGGAGCCGGGTGGCCCGTCCCTGCGCATCTACGCCGGGTGTGGCGACGTCGAGTTCGATCGTGCGTTTCTTGCCCATGCCTACGGACTCTCCGGCTCGCTGATCTCGCCGCGCTCACCGCGGGCGAGGCGCTCTCGCATGTCGGCGGGGATCTCACGGTACGCCTCGACGATGGAGATCTCCTCCATGGAGTAGTGTGCTTCGGGATTGGCGTTCAACGCCTGCCGCACCTGCTCGGCCCGGGAGAACCGGCCCCGCAGGGGGAAGTCCTTCCGCAGCGGATGGCCTTCGTCGTACGTCTCCCACATCAGGATGCGACGCAGATCGGGGTGGTCGCTGAAGTGGACACCGAACATGTCGAAGACCTCGCGCTCCAACCAGTTCGCGCCATTCCAGATCGGAACCAGGGAGTCGATGACGAGATCCTGCCCCTTGTCGAGTTCCACCTTGACCCGCAGCTGGGCGCCGCGCTGGAACGAGTAGAGCTCGTACACCATCTCGATTGGCCGCTCCGGATCGCGGTATTCGACCGCGGTGATGTCGACGAGGTAGTTGTAGTCTTGATCCGGCGAGTTCTTGAGGAACGCCATGACGTCCGTGAGGCTACCGGCCTCCACATAGACGATGGTATCCCCACAGGACTCCAACGCGCGGCCGACTGCTCCTCCGAATTTGTCGCAGAGCGCCTGAACCGAGGGATTCACTGTCGCTATCCAGAACGTGTTTGGTGGACGGAGTTGCCGAAGGGCTCCGAGAGCTCATCCAGCAGGTTCGGGGGCATCCGCAGCCCGCGGTGCATCAGCCCTTCCTCGTGCCGCAGGGATGAGTCCGCCAGCGTCTCTCCGCGAATCTTCTTGTGCAGCATCAGGACGCCGTACAGGAGCGCCTCGGGGCGCGGCGGACAGCCCGGGACATAGACGTCCACGGGAACCACGGTGTCGATGCCCTGCACCATCGCGTAGGTGTCGAAGATCCCTCCTGTGGAGGCACACGCCCCCATGGAGATCACCCACTTGGGCTGCGGCATTTGGTCGTAGATGCGCCGAAGCACCGGCGCCAGTTTGAACGGCACGCGCCCGGCGCACAGCAGAACGTCCGCCTGCCGCGGCGTGAAGCTCAGGCGCTCCATGCCGAAGCGCGCCATATCGTACCGGCTGGCAGCGGTGGCCATGAACTCGATGCCGCAGCAGGCCGTCCCAAAGGGCATCGGCCACAGGCTACTGGAGCGGGCCCAGTTGACGAGAAAGTCGAGACGAGTGGTCACCCAGTTCGGCGAGACCGCCGAAACGACCACCTCCTCACCGCTCGGAGCTGCATCCTGCGGTTGGTCTAGTCCCATTCGAGGGCTCCTCTCTTCCACGCATACGCGTGGCCCACCTCGAGCACGATGATGAAGATGGCCATCGCCACGAAGGCGCTGAGACCGAGTCTCCGGAACGCGACGCCCCAGGGAATCAGAAACACCACCTCGATGTCG
>JBDHHA010000430.1:0-2060 GCA_039589615.1 Gemmatimonadota bacterium | reverse complement strand
GGAGACCGTGGCGATCCCCCGAGGCGTGTTGACCCTGACCCCTCTGCCCACGCGCCTGGCAAATATCACCGTAGAGGCCGAGGCGCCGACGTCGGGGCGGGATCTGTCGGAGTTCGAGATGCGACGTCGGACCACCACCGGGAGCTTCGTTACCAGGGCGGAGTTTCAGGACGAGGGCAACCCACAGAAACCAACCGACGTGCTCAGGCGGATGCGGGGAATCCGCATCGAAAACAGGCGCAGCGGTGGCCTGCTTGTGCTAACGTCACGCGGCCGCTCCCGTACGATTATTGGAAGGGAAGCGAAACCGGGGCCTTCTGGAGAGGGGGTGTGTTTTCCCTTGTACTTCCTCAACGGCCTCTACATCGGTAGTTCCTACTACAACCGCATTGATGACCTACTACCCTTGGTGGATGTCGAGGCGATCGAGGTGTACACCAGCATTGGGGGTCTTCCACCCGAGTTCAACCGGCCGGGTGCGGTCTGCGGCGTGATCGCGTTCTGGACGCGGTGACGGCAAGATGCGCCGGCGAGGCGGCCGACCATCTCGAACCCCTCTTGGCACCTGTGGGTCCGGGATCAGGTCGAGCCCCGTAGACAGGAGACATCCCTCTATATCTGGTGTTTCTGACGGGTGCCGGGAAATCTTCGGGTACCGATCTAGCGAGTTCCTGTACTTGGTGTCATCGTATCGTCCTAGACAGTGGCCGACGCAGCAACGCCATATCCACGCCCAGCACTGGACACACTTTGTCTTGGAGATGGCATCATGCGAGCGTATCTCGCCGGTCATCACCCGCCCCATGGTCCAATGTCACTCGAAGAATGCTCCGAGTGTGGCCAAAAAGTGGCGAGTGTGGCGTCGGCGTGCCCACGATGTTCGTGCTTCTTTGGCTACCGGGCCGCCCCCAGAAGACGTCACACCGCCTGGCAGGCCCCAGTGCTCGTGACGGCACTGCTGTTGTTGGTTGCCATTCTCGGGATACCGAAGAGGATCAATACTGAATCCCAACCGCCGACGAGTAGCACACCGGCGCAATTGACCCCCGCAACCGTTGCTGCTCCACCGACTGCAACACCCAGGACCACTAGCCCGAGCACCCAAACGAAGTGGACATCGACCTGGGCGAATGTCAGAGAAGGACGCGGAGCCGACACACCGATCGTTCAAGTCCTCGATCCGAGGCAGCCCGTAGAGGTCGACAGCCTCCAAGGGAGCTGGTGGGGCTTGCACATAGACGGCAAGCGCATCGGATACGTCGCTAACTCGGTCCTCCAGAACGAATCGCCTGCTCGGTAGCGTGAGCTCCATCATCCAACGGCGGCCGCAGCGTGACGGCAGGTTCGGCTTCGGGGCGTCGGTGAGGTTCTAGCCGGATAATTCCCGAATTAATTCCCCAATTTCTCTGGAATCCCTGGGTTGCGGTGCAACCTTGTGGTTCCGTGTACCTCGCCGCATGATGGTGTCCTAGACGGTGGCCTATGATGGCCCCGCCGCCGCAGTAGACGCCCATAGGACGCCCGCCCGACGACGAGACCACCAAAGGCCGCCGATGTACTGACCCTAGAGAAGGCCAGTTCTGCGCCGCAATCTGGAGGGCGGTATCGGCGATGGCCGGGGTATTGCCGAGGGCAGTTGGAGTTAGGTCCTCGTTTCCCACACCGTCCCGCAACTGACGCCCGTCGCCAACCAAAGGGGCCTTCGGGCACCCACGGGGCAGCCCGGTTCGGCTGACCCTTCAGGTGACACGGCCGGACTAGGCTGGAGCAACGCGGTTGCACGCCGGTGATTCCCGGCCCTACAAACGAAAAGGGGTGGTCCGATGAAGCTCAATGCACTCATGATCGTCTTCGCAATAGTCGCAACTGTCTTCGGGCTCGGATTCGTTCTGGTGCCCAGTCAGGTAGTCTCACTGTACGGCGTGACGGCTGACGCTCCCCTTGAGTATACGGGGCAATTGTTCGGAGCGGCGCTACTGGCGTTCGCCGTCCTAGCATGGGGCGCCAGGAACGCACCTGACTCCGGGGCTCGCCGTGCCATCCTACTCGCCTTGTTCATT
>JBDHHA010000429.1:0-2069 GCA_039589615.1 Gemmatimonadota bacterium | reverse complement strand
GAGGTCAGTGCTGGACGCAGGCTTGTAAATCTGCCACCCGAAGGCGCCGTTATCCAGCAGCAGGAACGCCGCGATGCCCCCGCCAGTCGAGTTCGCCCACCACTCCACCGTCCCCGGCCCGGTCATCGTGATACGGGGCACCGAGTTGTCCCAGTGGATGTTCTGCGCCGCGCCCGACCCTACAGCCCAATCGTCCGCCGCCAACGTCAGCCCATGCGCCCCCTGCGAGTAGATCGCATTGGTGCCCAGCGTCAGCTTCTTGGTGGCGGTGGCCCACAGGAGATCCGCGTCGTCCTCCAGCAGCCCGGCCGTTCCGACCAGCGCCACCCGCCCAGCCGTCAGGTCCGACAGCGTGGCCCCGGCCGCCGTCAGGTCGTTGATCGTCATGTCCCCGGAGGCATTCCAGTGGTAGCGCGTGATCGGCGCGACCTGCACGGTGTCCTCAATCGGCACCGTCACGAGCGTGTTCTGCGTGCGCTTGATCTTCACCCAGAACTTGGCGTTCCCGTCGTAGGTCGCCGCGATCCACCCGGCCAGATCCTGGGCGTTCCACGTCACCGCGCCGTCCACCCGCGCCCCGTTCGTGCCGTCCAGGGGCCCGAACTGGGTCCACGTCCCCGCCCCGGTCGAGTAGTAGAACTCGGGCTTGGTCCCGGCCCCGCTCGCCGGGGTGTTCCAGATGAACTCCAGAATCCCAAAGACCGCATCGGACCCGATGTAGACGAAGTCGTTATTCGCGGCCCACAACGGAATGTCGCTCGCCGCCGAATTGAAGTCCGTCGTCACGTCCACGAAGACCACTTCGTCCGAGGTCGTCAGCGCCACATCCACCACACCCAGCGTGCCGCTCTCCTGCTCCACCGGCCACACGCCCGCCGCGACGTGCATCGCTTGGACCACCAGGCTCCCGTTCCCCGACTTCGTCACGTTCAAGCCGTAGACCTCGCCACCCGTCGCGGTGCTGGCGTCCACGTTCACCGTGATCGCGTCCCCCGCCTCACCCGCCGCCAGCCCCTTCGCGAGGTACTGAATCACGAACGCGCTGGTGTCCGGCTGGGAGTTGATGTCAACATCCAGGCGCATCGCCCGGGTGCCCGTAATGCTCGGGGTGTGCAGCACCTCGAAAATGCCCAGCGTGATGGCGCGCTCGTCCGCGCGGCCGTCAATCGTGATGTTCTGTTCCCCGCCCAGCGTGATGTCCATGTCCGCCGTGACCGTGAACGTCGAGGTGGAGTCGTCGTACAACAGCCCGGCGTGCCCGCTCAGCACCCCCGCGTTTGAGAACACGAGTTGCTGGTCCGTGATCCCCGTCGTCAGCGTAGTCGTGGTCAGGTTCGTGATCGTGAACGTGTCCGCCGTGTACGGCCCCCGCAGATCCAGACCCCACGTCGGAATCCCGTCCAGGTACATGAGGATCGGTCCGCCCATGACCACGGGGGCGGGGAGGCCTACGAGATGCCCATTGGGATTCGCATGGATGACCTCCCCGCCCTCGTACGGCTTGCTCGCCAGCAGCCCATTCTGGAGTTGATCCAGTTGGGCCTTGAGTCCACTCGGGAGAGGGGGTGGAGTGGGCTCAAGGTGCAGCGGCAGCGTGGCCGTGGGCGCGGTAGGGTTCGCGCCCGGCCCAAAGCCTGGGGAATTCGGCAGCGGCGTGGTCGGACTACCCAAGGGGGCGTCCCGTCAGGGCGCGCTTCACGGTCACCGCGAACAGGCGGAACCGCGCGGCCCCCATCCGCATGAGGAGACGTAGGCGCTGGGTGTAGGCGGTCACGCCCCCGGCGTCCAACTGCTGCACGACCTTGCCGTCCGCCATGCTGCCGCCGTACGCGAACGCCGTCGCGCTATCGGAGCGGGGGAGCTTCGCGATCCCGGCCGTGATGGCGTTCTCCCCCGTGTCCCCCAGGAACCCGCTCTCCAGATGCAGCGTCAGCGACTGGATCTTGTGCTGGGTCTCGGGGTCGCTGTCCGTCAAGTCCCCGCTCTCCACGCTCATCCAGTAGTGCCCGATGTAGTACAGATCCCCGTCCACTGGGGTCGTGGTCCACGGCTCGTCACTGTTGATCGTG
>JBDHHA010000428.1:0-2069 GCA_039589615.1 Gemmatimonadota bacterium | reverse complement strand
TACCGAAGACAGCGGGAGCGACGAAGACGCCGGCACGCTGCTGAGTTTCACCTATGCGGCCGGTGCCTACTTCGAGACCATGGGGATCGAGGTCGTGCGGGGCCGTGCATTCACCATGGCCGACCATGAATCGACCCTGGGCAACGTCATCGTCGCCCGATCCACCGCCGGCCTCTTGTGGCCGGGCGAGGATCCCATCGGCCGGCGGATCCGGCAGATCGGTTCGGAGAATTGGGAAACCGTGGTGGGCGTGGTGGAGGACGTGATGCAGTCCGACTTCCGGGAGACGCCCCAGCCCCTCGTCTACTTCCCTCTCGTCGGACAGTCGGGATCTCCGACGAGTCGCGCCATCTCTTCGCCGGCATTCGTGGTGAGAACCAACCGGGCGGACCACATCGCACCCGAGATCCGCGCGCTGGTCCGTGACGTTGCGCCTGAAGCTCCCATGTACCGCGTGTTCACGATGGCCGGGCTGGCGTCGGATTCCATGGTGCGACTCTCATTCACCATGCTCACGCTGGGGATCGCCTCTATGCTGGCCTTGATCTTGGGAGCGATAGGACTGTTCGGCATTCTGTCCTACGTGGTCGCCGAGCGGACTCAGGAGATCGGCGTGCGCATGGCTCTGGGAGCCGAAGCGAATCGGGTCCGGAGCATGGTCGTGGCTCAGGGAGCCCGGGTGGTGGTCGTCGGCGTCGCCATCGGCATCGGGGCCGCCGTTGCGGCCACGCGGGTTCTCGGCAACCTGCTCTTCGGAGTCGCGGCAGCGGACGCCCGCACCTTCCTGGGAATGTCCGCTACGATGGTGCTGGTGGGGCTGCTGGCGAGCTACCTGCCTGCGCGGCGAGCATCCAACGTGGATCCCATCGAGTCGCTGCGGGGCGAGTGAGCGCGTAGCAGACCGTGCCGGCACGCCTGGCGACGCGCATGGATCCGCTGGGGGCCGTGCGGTCTCAATGACCATCTGGGCCCGCCGGACCGAGGGGGCGGGTTCACATGCGCGCTACCCCCATCCGCCCACTCTTGCCCGAGGCCTCGCGTCACTCCTTCAGGAGTTCGAACAGCAGCACGTGCTCGACGGTGAGATCATCCCGCCAGCGCCCGAGCACGAAGTCGGATCCGATTTGGTAGACGGTGAATCGCTCCGGGATCGACACCTCCCCCAACATCTGGCCGTTCGAATCGAACACGGTCCATCGTGGGGACTCGTCCCCCGGCCTACCGTAGACGGCGACCCAGAGGTTCCCCTCGGCATCCACGATGAAGTTGCGGTACGCAGGAAAGGTTGCTGGAAAGGTGACATCTGCCAGCAGGCGCTCGTTTATCTGGCGCTGCCTTTCGTCCCCCGCGTTCTCGAGCTGATTCCGGGTGTACCCCTCCACATCCGCATCCGTGACCTCCATGTTTGCCTGTGCGCGGCGGATGGAGCGGCGGAGTTGCGCATCGTCGCCATAGTATTCGATCTCATAGCGGTCGCCGCTCCCATAGAAGAACCCGTCCCGGTAGACGGCGTGCTGCGGGTAACGACCGAACGGGCGGTCACCCAAGATCCGTCGGTTCTCTTGGGCCATGAAGTGCATCTCGCCGCCGGGCAATACGGCCAACGTGTCGATGAGGTGTCCCTCGGAATCGCTGCGCACGTAGACGATTTTGTCGCGGCTGATCCCGATGCTGCGCTCGTAGGTCCGCACGCCCACAAGCAAGGACCCGTCGTCGAACGGCGCGACAATCATCGGGAAGCCGCCCATCGCCGGTAGGAACTCGAGCTGCGCGGTGCGCGAGAGAGTCCCCCTCGCATCGAAGAAGGATACGCGCTGGTTGCGCCAGTCGAAGACGAACAACGAATCGCCTGCCACCGCGGCCAATCCCATGATGCCCCGGAATTCGCCCGGACCGCCACCTTCACCGCCTGCGGAGAGCGTATGGCTGCCGTTGGCATCGTAGAAACGGAGTTCGAAGCTGCCCGCATTCGCGACGACGATCCGACCGTCCGTCAGGCGCTGCGCGCCGACCACGTCAAAGAGCTGGTAGGCGGCTTCGCCCTCGACCACACCAATGTCCAGGGCGGG
>JBDHHA010000427.1:0-2080 GCA_039589615.1 Gemmatimonadota bacterium | reverse complement strand
TGATTGCTCTCGCGTTCTCGTACAGCGCGGTTGCACATCCCGGCGACTTCTCCGGCGCGTTCAAGAACAAGGCCGAGTTGTGCCCCGATGGGGATCTCTACGACTGGCTCCGGGAAGGAACCTGCACATCCGATGGTAGCCGCAATGGCGGGTCGGATGGATGGGTCTACCAGTCCGGTCACATGGGCGGTGACGGAGGCGGCGCAGGAGGCCCCGGTGGAGGTTCCGGCGGTAACGGAGACGGCGGCGGCGATGGGGGAGGCCCCGGACCCGGCCCAGGCCCAGGCCCAGGCCCAGGCGGTCCAGGTGGACCCGGTAACAGCGACGGCGACGGCGGACCCCAAGGCAAAGGCAAGGGCGGCGGTTGCGGTTGTGGAGCCGGTAACAGCAGTTCAGGTAACGGGGGCAACTCCGGCGGTGGCGGGGGATCACCCGGCAACAGTCCGTAGTTTCCGGAAACGTTTTGTACATTTGTTTCCGGAAACGGGAACTGGTCACCGCGAGCTTAGCTTCCCCGGCAACCACGCGGCGTATGGCGAGACTAGCCCACTCGTGACCAAAACGGGCCTAACTTCTCATACGGAGGTAAGGTGAAATGAAGCATGTAACATCCAAGAAGTTCTGGTATGAAGTCGAGAAGTTGGAGCAACTCCCTCTCGGCGGACGCCCACTGATCGAGATCGACTTGCAGGCCGAGTCGACGTTTACCCAGGTATCCACCAGCGGAGGCCGCGTGGTCGGCGAAGAGATTACTTGCCATCGAACAGGCAAGTCTCGTTGCTACCTCGCGGTTGGCTGATGGATATGGATCGGGCCATCCGCATCATGGTTGTTCTCATTGTCGCTTTCGGCGTCACGATGTTCGGACTCGGGCATGTGATGACCGGCGGCGGGGCCGTGCAGGACATCCACGATGCAAACGCTTGCAAAGGGTATGTCGTATTCGACGGCAAGAAGATACCCAAGTGCGACAAGCCTAACGCGACCCTCGGTGTACGAGGATAGGAGGTAGTTATGAAAAAGCAGAAAGGAGCAGTGCTCATCGTTGCGATGATCATCCTGGTCATGCTCACCTTACTTGCCACAACAGGCATGCAGTTGAGCGCCCTGGAGAATCGCATGGCGGGCAACATGCAGGAGATGGTTCGTAGCTTTCAGCATACAGAAACCGGCCTTAGCGAGGCTGAAAGCGACTTCATGGCAGCGCCCGGTCCGCTCACCGGAACGACGATGTTTGGGACCGAGTACGATGTGATGGTTTGGAGCACCGACACGATGCACGCCATCTATCTCGCGTCGGCCATGCACGCAGCCGAGACTACGCGGATGTATCTGAGGCACATCGACATCCCGTTCACGGTTGACGGTACCATCGCCTGTTACGGCAGTTGCGACCTCGACCTTATCGGGAACGCGTACGTTGACGGGCGCGACCACGACCCACCCGCAGACTTCAACTGCAACGGGGCGTCGTGCGAAGCCACGCTCACGGTTGGCGGGACGATTCCCGGCGTCTATCAACACACAGGCGGCGGCAGCGTGGATCTAGTCGGCTCCCCTACACTGGAGGGATCGCCGCCAGTACAGACCGGCGGGGGCGCGTTCACAGGCGATGACTGGATTGAGCTCGTGAGCATCCTCATGGATCACGCATCGGGATGGAACGGGTCAGCATGGGGTACCCGGAACGATCCCATCATCCATGTGTACGACACAACCGACACGATCAACTCCAACATCGACGGCGCAGGCGTTCTCGTGATAACGGCCCCGGAGGTAACCATCAACGGTAACTTCCACTTCGAAGGGTTGATCATCATGGCGAACCCCGGCGGCGTCCTGTTGACTCTCGGGGGCGGCACCGACATCTGCGGGGCCGTTGTTGCAACCAGTCCGTCCACTATCGACGTTGGTGGGGCGGGCACTCCGCGTATCACGTATTGCTCGTCGGCGCTCGACGGTGCAGCCGGGGTTGACGCGGTGAGCAGAGGAGCATGGTTCGATGACAGAAGTTGATGATTTCGCGGCTGAAAGGCCGAGCGACCAGATGCGGTCGTGCTACCCCGGCGACATGCTGGAT
>JBDHHA010000426.1:0-2088 GCA_039589615.1 Gemmatimonadota bacterium | reverse complement strand
CATCAACTCCAACAGCTTTAGCAGCAGGTGCTGCATCTTTCATAGATTCTTTAAATTTCTCTAAATCTAATGCAGAAGTTGAAAAAGATTTAGCCATTACATCTGTTACCCTTGAAGTTTCATTAGCATCTAATCCAAATCCTCCTAATGTAGCACCTGCAATGGCTGCTGCTTCTCCTAATTCACTTCCTGTTGCAGCAGCTAAATTTAATGTTGCTTCTGTTGCATCTAATATTTCTTGCTCATTAAATCCTAATTTTGCAAATTCAGTTTGTAATTGAGAAACTTGTGATGCACTAAATGAAGTTGCTGCACCAAGTCTTTTTGCATCATCTGTTAAAGCTGTAATATTTTCTTTTGTTGTTCCTAATACAGCAGCTAAATTTGCATTTCCTTGTTCAAAATCTTTAGCAATTTTTATACTATTACTAAATGCCCTAACTAATCCACTAATACCTGCTGTAATTCCTAAAATTCCTAAACCTTTTGATAAAAAACCTCCAACTTTACCTAAAGCACTTCCATAATTTCCAACATTTCTTTGGCTTTGTCCAACTGTTTGGTCTAATTTTTTTAATTTACCATCTAATTGTTGGACTTGTTTTAATAAATCCTTTGCTTTTTTACTGCTTTCACCTTCACTTAATGCAAGATTTTTATATTTATTTCTTAAATCATTTAAACGTGCTGATTCTTTTTGATAAACAGATATTAATCCTAAACTTTCTTTTTCTAATCTTTTTCTTTCTTTAGCCTCAAATTGAATCTGTTGCCTTATTACTTCATTCTGTTGGGTTTGTAATTTCCTTCCTTGTTTTAATTTTTCATCTAATCTTATTTTTTCTTTTTTAACTCTTGCAGCTATTCTTTCAGTTTCATTTAATTTTTTTGTTGCTTCTTTTGTTTTTTGTATTGATTCGTAGCTTTTATTATCTTGTTGAGATAATATTTTTTGTTGGTTTTTTGCTACATCAATTAATGATTTATCTAATTTATCTAATTCAGCAGATAATAACTTAACATCTTCAATGGTCTTTTTAAATAAATCAGCACCAAATAAATCTTTATTTTCAATTTTTGCCATCAGTAACGTTTTCTAAATAACTATAATATTCTGTTGTTGTTAATTCTCTTGAATTTAATTTAAAGCCATAATACTTGCTCATTTTGGCTAAAACCACTTCCAAATCTTGTGGTTCTTTAATTTCTAAATCAAATATTCTTTTCTTTTCTTTTTCAATGTTTATTAAAGTCTTAAAATATGCTTGACCTGTAATAATATAATCAGCTTGTAAATTAGCTAATTTTATTTCATCCCTTAAATCACTCATAAATTCATCACTTAAACCAAATTTATTAATGTATTCATTATACATTTTACTCCAAATATTAGAAATTTCCAATAAATTATTATCAGTTAATTTAATTGATGTTTTAATCAATTTTGTGTAATCTCCTTCTTTGTGTATATCAAACCAAATTCTAATAGGTAATTCATCAATCGTTAAATAACAATTATGCTGCCCTAAGTTTTTGATTGATTTTTTCCGAAATAGTTTTAGCATAAAAATTAATAATTATCTGTAAATTAACCTGATTTAATCCTAAAATTTCTTTTCCCCATTCTTCAAATAAATTAGTGTCATCTTTTATAGGGTTTGCAGTAATTTCAAAACCCCCTTTAAATGGTATTACACTAAAACTCAAATAAAAATCACCTGTATCTTTTAAAGTAACTCTATCTGTTGGTTGCCCTTTACGTTTTTTTTCTTCTATCGTGAATGGACTATATCCACCACCAATGCTTTCTAATGTTCTACCTGTTGAATCTTCACCTAATTGATACAATTGTGAGGTTGGCAATCCTTCAGTATTTAATTTAATAACCAATGTTTGAAAAGCATTTGTTTTAGCAATTTCTAAAGCAATAGAATCAACATCAAAACTCAAAAAAGTATTAATTAATTTTCTTAATGGTATGAAGAATTTTTGTGCCATATTAAAAAAAAAGGCTGCTACATTTTGCAGCAGCCTTTAGATTTTAAAACCTAAAAATTATTTTGATTTTTTATTAGCTTTAGGTTCTTT
>JBDHHA010000425.1:0-2091 GCA_039589615.1 Gemmatimonadota bacterium | reverse complement strand
ACAGTGGGAAATCGTCCTTTCGGGAAGCGCGGAGCTGCGCACGGGCGGCGCCGCTCGCGAGCACAAAACAGGTGACAACTTCTACATCCCGGCTGGCGTCACCCACGGAGCCACGGTGCGGGCGGGCTACCGTGCGATCATCGTGTTCAACGAGCGGGGGAGGTACGCCCGGAAGAGTTGACTCGCACGTCGACAGGCAGTGGAGGTGCCGCCGGTCCTTCCCGCAACGCCATCGCTCGGTCCGGCTCAAGTTCTTGCAGGACAACCGTCAGGTCAATTCTCCCTGGTCTGACTCTTAAGCTGTACCTGTTTGTGGAGGACAAGCCAAGTGGAGAGAGCAGCAATGCAGAATAGCGTGAATGTAGCAGCCAAAAGAAACACCGGTAATGTGGATCACGCCTACACGATCGAGACAACAAAACTCGAGAAGATCTGAAGGAGCCAGCCATGATCGCCCGCATCTGGTGCGGACGCACCGCAACGCCGCGCGCCGAGGAATACGTTCCATTCTTTGAGGAACAGGTCGGTCCGATGTTATCGAGGATCGACGGCCACTTTGCTGCGTGCCTCCTCCGTCGCGATGAAGACGAGCGCACGGAATTCGTCGCCCTCACACTATGGAGTTCGATGGACGCGATCCGGAAGTTCGCAGGGGACACACTGGACGCCGCCGTGGTCGAGCCAGCAGCGAGGGCCATGTTGGACGATTGCGACGAGAAAGTGCGTCATTACGAAGTGGTTTCGTGGCCTGCGGATCTCAGGGTTAACGGAGGCTGAAAACAAACATCGACCGTCAGACCGTTAGCCTGTTCCGCGTGGACCGGCAAGATCCTGCGGGAACAGCCGGAGAGCGCCCAATTCAAGAAAGGCCTTCAAGAGCGGGTCCAGGGCCACAACGTTTCAGGAATGGGCATACTATCAGTCGGAATTGAGAAGCGATGAGCGTGAACCGATTCCAGCACATTGACCTGCGGGTATGCGACATGAAGGCGGCCTACCCGTTCTACGCCAAGCTCCTGTCCGCCGTCGGCTTTCCGGCGGAGGACAGCGGTGAGAAATGGAAGGTCTTCGTCGGCACCGGCAAGGCCCCCCACAGACCCTGGTTCGCCTTCATCGAGGATGTCTCCCATCGTCCGAACGGAAACCGCATCGCCTTCTCCGCGGCGAGCCGCGAGGAGGTCGATCGTCTGGCTGCCATCGCGCGCGACACAGGTGCGCGCAACATGAGTGGCCCGAGGGCATGTCCCGAGTACACGCCCACATACTACGCGGCGTTCTTCGAGGATCCCTCCGGAAACTGCCTCGAGATCTGCCACCACGACTAGGACCCTGTCGGACGACTCTCCGTGGGAGCTTTGTCCATTCAACACCACACGGGGGAACACGCCCTCACGAACCCCCCAGGAAGGCGGGACGAACCGGTCGGGCGCGGGCACGGGCGCGAGGAGGCCAATCGGCGTGTCGATGGTAATGCTTCACGACAGGGACAAGATCGAGGCTTTTCTCAGAAGAGACGTGTCGCTCCACATCTACGAGATCGGGGATCTCGACGAGTTTTTCTGGCCACACACCACCTGGTACGCGCTCCGGCGCGCCGACTCGCTCGACGCCGTCGCTCTTCTCTATACTCGATTGCCCTTGCCGACCCTGCTCGTGCTATCGGCCGACATCGGACCCGTCCGGGATCTCCTCGGCGCGATCGTTCACCTGCTGCCCGCACGCTTCTACGCCCACTTGAGCCCTGGTCTCGGCGACATCCTCCGGCCGCGCTACGACCTCGAGCCGCAAGGCCTTTACCGGAAGATGACACTGACGAAACCTTCCGGAATCGACGGCATCGACGTCGCCGGCGTCGTGCCGCTTTCCGCAGACGACACCAACGGCGCGCTCGCCCTCTACGCGGCGAGCTACCCCGGTAACTGGTTCGATCGGCGCATGCTTGAGACCGGACAGTACTTCGGCGTTCAGGGCGAGAGCGGACTCCGGTCCGTTGCCGGCGTTCACGTCTACTCGCGGAGATACCGCGTGGCGGCGCTCGGCAATATCGCCACGCACCCCGACCATCGCCGAAAGGGGCTGGGGCGTGCCACC
>JBDHHA010000424.1:0-2094 GCA_039589615.1 Gemmatimonadota bacterium | reverse complement strand
CCGCCGTAGAGATTGCCGTCGGATGCGAATTCGATGCTTCCGATGTGATCGAATCCGGTCGCTCCGACTACTGTCGCCGCACCCGTGAGCAGGTCAATCGTAACAAGCTCGGCCGGGCCTCCGCCGGCGGTCACGCCATACATGATGCCGCTGGACGAGTCGAACGCAAGACCGGAGATCGGCCCCTGCCCCGTCAGACCCACGGAAGAGAGAGCCCCGGTCAGCGTGTCGACGCGCACAAGCCACGACGGAAATCCCGCCATGGGGATGAACGTCCCGTACAGAGTCGAGCCGACGAACTCGAGACCGTTGAGTGCACCGAAGGCATGATTGACTACGCCCAAGGGCGCACCGGACGCTGGGTCAATCGTGAAAAGCCCCGTCCCGCCATCCGTCTGCTCGGCGAAGAGCCTGTTCGTGAGCCCGCCGAATTCGATCTCCGTGGCCAACCTGGAAGGCATGGCGCCAATGAAGCTCGAGGTGCCGGTGGTGACATCAACGCTGAAGAGTTCGCCGAATTGCGAACTCCCGAGCAGAACCGGTTGCGCAGCGCTCTGCGCAGCAACGAAGAAACCCAACGCCAGGGCAGCGATGGACGTCGGCCAGTCAAGTCGCATGTTTTCACTCCCATCGTTGAAGCTTTCGATTCCGGACGAGGCGGGAAACGGCCAATGGAGACGCGCAAGGTGCCAGAAGGGACGGTCCCGCCCCCGGCCCGTGATCTCTACTCGTCTCGAGCCGGACACACAGGCGGATTCTCCGCGCACCGATGTGCAAACGCAAGCAAAATGTGTTGGGTCGCTCGTGGGGATTACACGTCGATCCTTCTCGGAGTCTTGCTCTGGGTTCTGGCACTGGCGGTCTTCTAGGTCGATCCAGCCGTCGCCATCGTTGTCGATTCCATCGCTGCATTGGGTAATCGGAGTTGGAGGGTTGAGGCACTGGTCAAGCTCAGCCAGCACGTCTGCAAGGTCTACCTCGCACTGCGCTTGATCGTTATCCGGGTCATCGGGAAATGGATCGCAGGCATCGCCGATTTGGTCGAGGTCAGAGTCTTCTTGGCCAGGATTGAACTGACTTGGACAGTTGTCGAAACCATCAAGAACCCCATCGCCATCCGAGTCCGAGCCGGAGAGAGGTCATCACCAATTGGTGCCATTGTCCGTCTTGAAGCGAGGCCAAGGCAGGATTCTTATTCGCGGTCCATGTGATCTTCGTCCCCCCGCATTCGCAGTTCATCCCTCCGCCGTCGAAGCTCTACGGTCCAATGGCGGACTCGTGGCAAACCGCCCCCCCCACCCTCCACACAGGCCCTTCGCGACCGGGAAAGTGGGCTCTCTCGCGGATAGGAATCCTCGGAGGGGTAGACACGATATTGTGGTTATCTGAATGCGAGCCGGAATAGCCCACATCGAGCGCCTGGCGCTACGCGCCCATCAGGCGACGGGCTCTCATACGGGCCGAACCTGCCTTGTCGCCTTTCCGACGACGATCACCCCTACGACGAAGAGCAGGGCCGCGCCCGGCTCGGGGACCACCGAGGCGGCTCCGGACTGGGCGACGATCTCCAGAGGCTGGGCATTCCGGCCCTGGATGCCGTTGAATGCGTCAAAGACGAAGTCGAGCGATGAAGTACCCACGCCCACGGCGTCGAATCCGAGGGTGGCTCGCACGAAGGAGTCTCCGCGCTGGAGCGCCAGCAGCTCCGCGTCCGAGAGGAGCGAGAGCTGCGCGAGATCGACGAAGGAACGATTAGCGGGGCTCCGCCACGTCCCAGCTCTGTGTGAGCCGCACGAGCGCATAGGCCCCTCTTGATTCTGTCAACTACGACCGAGTGAGGGGATCAGGCCCCGCACTGGCGCAAGCACCTGTCGCCTTCCGTGAGAACAGTCCACAAGTGGTGATTTCACACGGCACGGAGGGCCACGCTCCACCACGGATCTCGCCTCCTGCGGGTGTGACCCACTTCACAACCGCGCCCCGCTCGAGGACCCGTGATCCGATTTCTCATCGCTCGACGACTGGGCATGCAGAGTGCGACGGAATCGCGGCCCACGAGGCCGGATGGAGGAAGCCGCACCTGAGAACCAGAGC
>JBDHHA010000423.1:0-2104 GCA_039589615.1 Gemmatimonadota bacterium | reverse complement strand
CCTCGGGGATCACCCCGACCCACCGGAGCCGACCAACGGCGGCACCAGCCTGACGTGCCCGCCTACCGAACTGACGGGTGTCTCTCACACGATGAACGCCCATATCAGTGGGTGGTGCCCCGCCGACTTCACCCACGACAACACCGTGGGGACGGCGGATCTGATCCTACTGTACGACAACTTCGGGGACCCGTTCGATACGGCCGATCTGCTGCATCTCTTGGGGCGGTGGGGCTCATGCTCGCCGAGTGAGCCGTGACTCGTTTGGAGTGCCTGATCGCTGGCGGGGCGCTCGGTTGGTTGGGGGGTGTCATCTGCTTTGCCGCCTTGCCAAGCGGTGAACCCCCCCAACCTCCGCCGCCTCTGTGTACGTGCTACGCGAAGGATTCCTTCGGCGTCATCGACCTCATGAGAGGATGCCCCCATGTCCCGCCCCCGCTTCAACAGTGACGACGTGGCGACCCTCTTGGGCTGCTTAATAGTGTGCCTGTGTACGGCACTGCCGCTCCTGCTCGCCTTCTCCGCCGTCGTCTTGGTATGGAAATGGATCCTGTCATGAATAGTGAATCTGGATCGCGTCCTGTGGCACCTGGGCCAACGTCCAACACACCTCCTGAACTCACGCTTGTTGGAAGAGAATCGCTTGCGAGATGCCCGTGCTGCAAAGGCAAGGGATGGGTAGTAGCCATCACAAGGGTACGTAGCACGCCCTTCGGTCGCTTCCCCTGCCCTATATGTGGGGGGCGGAAGGAGGCTACCCGAGCGGAGCGATCGGGTTGGCGTAGAAAGTTTGATGAGTTTCTCAAAGATCCGGGTTGACCGCGTAGCTCCGCGTGTCTAAGCTTGGGCTCCTTAATAGGAGTCCAGGCAATGCTTACTACCTCCCGCCGCATTTGTCGGCGATGCAATAAGAAGCGTCCGATGCGAAATGCCCCCCTTTGTTGGGAGTGCCGAGACGACGAACTCCGTGATAACGGCGTCTACCCTGGCGGAATTGAGCCAGAAGAGGCAGCAACTCGGGCTTTCGCGTTTGACTACCTCCGCTACCGTGGCCTAGTATAATTAGGGATACACATTGAGCATTACCCAACACGAATTTCTCAAGCGGCTCGCCAAGGCGTCGCTCATCTACCCGCCAGCCCTCTACGGCCCCAAGGCTGTGCTACGGCTCGGTACTCCGGGCACAATGTGCCCTCTTCGTGCCGTCTTCGGCAGACACTACATCACCGACGACGACATCAGCGTTCGCTCCCAGGATGTCATCATGGGAGCCGCCGACAACAACATCGGCAACGACCCCACACGGATACGAATGCGGGCCCTCTTGTTGAAGGCTTGCAATCTAAAGGAGGCCAGTGAAGACCGGCCTCCATCGCCTCTTCCAAAGGAGCCCGTACAGTGACTACGTTTGGATCTCCCCAACCCGCACCAACCACACCAGCCCCGAGCCGCATCGACACGATGGAGGCATTCTTCCAAGAGTTCAAGCTGGCCCGCAGCCAGAAACCGGACGACTGGACTGGCGGCACAGCAACGTCCTGGCCCATCCGCTGTGGCGGCCGGTGCCCCATCGAGTTCGTCTGTGACGTGAAGTTCCCCCAGTTCAAGGGGATGGGCTATCACCAAGCGGCCGAGAAGCTGGGGCTCGACAAGGATCTCGTCGACACCATCGTTTCGGCGGCCGACAACCGAATACCCTCCAAGGACGATGCGAAGGCGTGTCGTGAGCGGATGATGGCCGTCTGCCATCTGCAAGCTGCTGCTGCGTGAACATCCTCTCGCTCGATATCGAAACCTACGGCTCCTGCGTGCATAACGCCGCAGGGGCTCTTTTGCCGCTCCAAACCGTCTTCCATCCCGTCCGCTGCATGATGACAGACGGAGTATCGCTGGAGGATCTCGTACTCACCACCGCCATCACAACTGTAAAGGTAGACGAATCATGTCGGATGCCCGCGACTTCGCCATTCTCATCAAGCCAGCCGACGGCCCCGGAACCACGGTATCGGTTATGGACTTCCGAGCGGTCCTCACTCAAGTCGTCCGCACCTACAACATACGCAGAGGCGAAGCTGAACGCAGCCTCTTGCTCCTTCCCTACGAG
>JBDHHA010000422.1:0-3599 GCA_039589615.1 Gemmatimonadota bacterium | reverse complement strand
GAATGTTGAATCGTCGGCATATATTCGCTCACAGCGTTCTTTAACTTTCGGATGCTTCAAGATCTTGTTGATCGGCTTGGTCTTGAGCAGATCCACGAGCAGGTGGAAATAGGCCTCAAACGACCCGTGCCCGGTTCGACTGTCAATCGTATAGCCAAGAAGGATGTAGTCTTTTGGTCTTAGAACGTCCTCCACCGTGAGCTGTGCTGAATCGAGACGGTCGGCATTTTCTACCAACGTTTCGAGTTTCGGCATCTTGGCCTTGCCACCGTAGTAATCGTAGACAAGCCCCGCGGCCGAAGGAGCCAATGAATAGGCTCCATCGAACTGCTCGGGCGGCTTTCGGTTGTTCTCCGTCTGCAGGTGGTGATCGAACCATTTGAAACAGTTTGGATGGTAGGGAACATTGGCAAGGATATCTGTCTTGTAGATCCCCACACGATTGTCGGTGATGTCCTGCGGATGAATCAAAGCAATGTCGTCGACATTCTCATTGCCCGTGATAATCACAGCACAGGTCAATCCGTCGAAATCACCTCGGGTGACGAGTCGCATCTTCACCTCCGCGGGTCGATTCTCAATATGTTGCTGAGCCACACCCCTGCTACTCGGGCCTTGCTCCTTCAACCCCAATATAGACGGGCGAGTGCAACCGTCAATCGAGTCAGAGTGCTTTTGATGACCCTCTCGAAAACCTAACCACCCCGATCTGGCTAGCCCCTCTGGCGCCTCTCAAGTCACACTCCTTCCACCGTTTAGCGTCTAATTTCATCCCCAACGAGGACACCTTGACTATCCTGGGATGTGTTTTCTCCATCGTCTACTTGCTCATTAACATCTGTCCCTGCCACGATCCAAACAACGGGCGCACAGTCACCGTGACCAGGCCGGGGTGTCAAATATTGTCGGTCGGTTGCAGGACCTCGAAGAGATCTCAGTTCGGAATCTAGTGATTTTTCCTGGAACTGCCTGCCCTCTCGGAGCACGCCCAGCGTCGTCGCAACAGTGTGACTAGAACATGTCGTCCCCGGCTCAAAGAACTAAACCGCTTCGCGGTAGTCTCTTGGATCTCTCACTCCGGTAGTCGGTAACACTCGTCTCTTCAAGAGGATAGCTCTTCTCCGCTCCTCCCGAGTCCATCTCGGTTGCATGGTGAGGCGGCTGGATTAGCCTGACCACCGCTCAGGCACTCCCGCCTGCACCTACGAGAAGGAGGCGCGCCCATGACCCCTCTCCGCCGCAAGATGATTGAAGAGTTGCAGATCCGCCGCTTCGCCCCCGGAACGCAGAAGGGCTACTTGAGCTGCGTCGCCAAGTTCGCCCGGCACTTCGGTCGCTCACCCGATCAGCTCGGACCAGAGGACGTGCGCGCCTTCCTGCTTCACCTCGTCAACGAGGCCAAGGTCTCACACGGCGTGCTGGTGAACTACGTCTCCGCGCTGCGCTTCCTCTACAAGATCACCCTGCAGCGGCCCTGGGACCTCCAGAGCCCTGGGACCTCCAGACCATCCCCTATCCAAGGCCGGAGAAGCACCTGCCCGAGATCCCCACCCGCGCGGAGATCCTCCACCTCCTCGGTTGCGTTCGCAACCTCAAGCACCAGGCGATCCTGATGACCTGCTACGCGGCCGGTCTTCGTGTTGCGGAGGCGGTCCGCCTCAAGCCGACCGACATCGACAGCGTCCGGATGGTCATCTACGTCCGCCAGGGCAAGCGTCGCAAGGATCGCGTCGTACCGTTGTCCAAGACGCTGCTCGAGCTCTTGCGCGTGTACTGGAGAACCGTCCGGCCCCGAGACTGGCTGTTCCCGGGCCGCTACGGTCAGCACCTCAGTGTCCGCGTCGCCCAACATGCATTGACGCGAGCCCGGCGTGTCTCCGGAGTGAAGCGGCCGATGACGGTCCACACCCTCCGGCACGGCTTCGCGACCCACCTTCTCGAAGCCGGCACCAACCTTCGCACCCTGCAACTGCTCCTCGGCCATGCCAGCCTACGCTCCACCTCCGTCTACACCCACGTCTCCACCCGGGAGCTGGCCTCCGTCACCAGCCCTCTCGACCCACCTGATCCGTCGCGCTGAGTCGCGGCTCGATCGTGGCCCGATCACGGCTGGAACTCGCCGACGTCGTGCGTCTCCACCGGCCCCGCTTCACCGCCGAGCGCGGCGGCCGGATCGCGGCGGCGGAACGCCGCGTGCTCGACGACATCGTCGCGTGTCGCACCGCGGCCCGGGGCGGCCACGTCGAGCGCTGCAACTCCTGCGGCCACCAGCGCATCGCCTACAACTCTTGTCGCAACCGCCACTGCCCCAAGTGTCAGGAGCTGGCCCGCGCCGCCTGGGTCGCCGAGCGGCAGCAGGAGATCCTCCCGGTCCAGTACTTCCACGTCGTGTTCACCCTGCCCAGGGAGATCGCACCGATCGCGCTGCAGAACAAGAGAGTCCTGTACGCCATTCTGTTCCGTGCCTCGGCGGAGACGTTGTCGGCGATCGGGGCCGACCGCAAGCACCTCGGGGCTGAGCTCGGCTTCCTGTCCGTCCTGCACACCTGGGGCCAGACCCTCGAGCACCATCCTCATGTGCATTGTCTGATCGCCGGCGGGGGGCTCGCTCCCGACGACTCGCGTTGGGTGAGCTGCCGACCCGGGTTCTTCTTGCCCGTGCGCGTGCTCGGCCGCATGTTCCGCGGGAAGTTCCTCCATCATCTTAAGAGAGCTTTCGACCGTGACCAGCTCGTCTTCCATGGTCAGATCGCACCTCTGCGTCGGCCCACCGCGTTTCGGGCCTGCCTGCGGGGGGTCCGGCGATGTGACTGGGTCGTCTACGCCAAGCCCCCGTTCGGCGGTCCGGCGCAGGTCCTCCACTATCTCGCCCGCTATACCCACCGCGTCGCCATCTCCAACAACCGCCTCCTGTCGATCACGGGCGACACCGTCACCTTCACCTGGAAGGATTACCGGCTCGGCGGTCGCCAACGGATCATGACTCTCAGCGGCGTCGAGTTCCTGCGCCGTTTTCTCCTGCACCTTCTGCCCAAAGGATTCATGCGAGTCCGCCACTATGGGTTCCTGGCCAATCGCTCCCGACAGGCCAAGCTCGATCGGTGTCGCCAGCTCCTCGCCGTGTCGTCTCCCTCCGATTCCACCCCGCCTGCTGAGATGGGTCCGATGGACGATCCCAGCCTCCCTCGGTGTCCCGAGTGCAAGCACGGGCGGATGACCTGCGTGCTCGTCTTCGCCCCCGGCGATGAAGCTCTCTTCCGGATTGGGCTGCGGGAGGACACCTCATGATCCCCCCTTCGACGCGTTCGCGCTTCGGCGATGATCCCCTTCCACCTGGAGGAGGGACGGATCTGCGCGCACGGCTCACGAACGGCAGCTTCCGGGCACGCCGGAGCAGCTACAACTCACATGTCGTCTCACACTCAAGGGACGACATGCGGCGAACATCCACCGGCAAGCTCACGACCGCGACGGGCACCCTCTCGAGCCGCGGCATTCAATCCCCATAGATCGCGGAGGGCGGTTTCGTCCTTGTCGATTGTTTCCGCAATGGCCCAGCCACGCTCGACCGCAACGCCGCCACCAGCGCGGTCTTCCGC
>JBDHHA010000421.1:0-2691 GCA_039589615.1 Gemmatimonadota bacterium | reverse complement strand
AGAGAACTCTCGCCAAGGCACCAAGCACTGAAGGAGCGAATGATGGCCGAACAGGAAAGAGCCACCATGCAGATGAACGTGCGAATTAAACCCAGCGTGAAGCGACGGCTGAAAGCCAAGGCGACGGAAATCGGCTGCTCTCTGAATATCCTAGTCGGTTGCTGGCTGGAGGAGCGGCTGTTGCAGGAGGAGGCTACGGCCGATGTGCAGACGGAAACTGACGCTGGAACAGTTTGAGGAGATCACCGCCAAGCTGGAGGCCGGCCAGAGCCAGGCGTCACTGGCCAGGGAGTACCGCGTCTCGAAGCACATTATCTACAAAATCAACACGAAGCGGGCGGATGGGATCTCGCTGTGGCTGTGGGGCTATCGGCGTGATCAGCAGCGGGCGGCACTGATCGCCGAGCGGGCGGCGAAGAAGGGCAGACTGGAGCCGCCGCGGCCGACGGGCGGCTTTGAAAAGTGCAAGCACGGGCTGATGCGAGCCCCCTGTATCGCCTGCTGGGCGGAGCGGAAGGGGAAACCTCGGGATGGCCATCGCTTCGACGATACGGAGAGCACCGAGATTGCGCTGGAATTGTCCGCAGAGATGGAACGTCGCCGCACAGCACTACGAGAGAGGGGGGGGCACGGGCAGTGCTCTTGACAAGGTGGGGGTAATAGCAGCTATGCAAGAGAATGTGCGGTTCCATACGAGAAAAGTGGTAGCACTTTCGGAAAGGACGGAGCGATGTGGGACAAGATTTGGGACAAACTTGAGCAAGTTGGCAAGTGGTTTATCGGCCTGATTTGGGCGTTGTGGGGGCCGCCCGACATTGACGAAGAGGCCGAGTTTCGGGAGTGGCTCGATTCGGCCTTGGCCTTGTTCGAGCGAATGGTCAAGCGGACGCCCACAAAGGTAGACGACAAGCTGTTGGGCCCAGTGATCGATGAAGTCCAGGCGATCATTGCAAACGACACTCAATGGCTGGTCCTCTACATGCTGCTGAAGAAGCTGCTGGGCGACGGCCGGGTAATCATCGGTGGACCGCCACCAGAGCTTGGCGAGGACACCGACGTTGCTGCGGCGGCCACACGGATGGGCATTTCGATTCCCCTACTAATCCAGATCATTCTACTGATCCTCAAGCTGCTGAAGCGGGACTGATAGCGAGAAACCTCCCTGGAAGGAGCGGCGCCATGCCGGAAGCGGGGGCCCATCGGCTTTACTTGACTGCCCGTTTAGCAACCATGCTCCTTTGGGCTTTGGCCTGTTGCCCGACGGCCCATGGCGCCGCTCCGATTGTTGGCTCGCTCGCTCTGGCCATCTCGGCGGCCGAGAAACCGCCAGCCTCAATCGAGATCAACGAGCAGTACGCCCCCTACGAACCCATTGTGGCCCATGTTACGCAACAGGCCACGATCTACTTTTGGGACTTCGCCGAGGACGTTCTGGGCGTCCGTGAACTCGACGACGGCCGCACGTTGCACATCTGGGCTCCCCCCGGCAAGCACCGACTCAAGTGCATGTTGGTGACGATCGACTGGGAAAATAAAACCGCCAATAAGTCCACTGTTAGAGCGACGTTTGCCGTTGGGGAGCCCGTTCCTCCGCCACCGCCACCACCTCCGCCACCTCCGCCTCCGCCAGTCAATGAAGTCGCCTGGTGTGTCGTGATCTGGGAGGCTACGGACGTATTCCACCAGATCGATGGCCAGCGGATCAACTATGGGGCTATCCTGAGTAGTAAGTCGCTACGGGCGACAATCGAGGGCCGCTACTACATCATCGATCAGGACGCCACCAACCTCAGCCCCGCCATGAAGGCGTTCGTCGCACGCTACAAAAGCGACAAGCGGACTCCGTGGCCGTGGATCTACCTGGTGGGCAAGGACGGCGTGGTGCTGCACGAGCAGCGGCACCCGCACACGGTCAAGGGGGCGATTGCCTTGATTGAGAAGTACAAACGCCCGTTTGAAGGCGAGCGGCCCGCTGGGCTGTTGCCGCCCAAGTATCCTGCCGGCACAGTCTGCGGTTTTCTCTCCGACCATCCCGAGGCAGTCGAGATCATCCCCGAGCAGGAATGGGACGAGTACCTGCTCGACGAGGACGAGGACGATGCACCGATCGAACAGTGGATTCACATCAAGGATCAAGATGGGGCGGGCTCCTGTGCGACGGAGAGCACCACGCAAGACGAAGAGGTAATCGAGCAGTTCCAGGGCAACAAGTTCGTGGAACTGAATCCGTGGTTCATCTACTACCACACCCGTGCCGGTGACAATGGAGGCTCCAGCCACGACGAGAACATGGCTTTCATTCGGGCCAATGGCGTGGCTCCGATGTCGGTCTGGGGCCGCGATAAAGGGTGGAGGCGAAAGCCATCGGAAGAAGCCTACGAGGCGGCCAAGGCCCATCGGGGGCGGGAGTTTTATCAGGTACGAAGGTGGGAGGAATTGGGTTCCTGCTTGATTGCCCGCAAGTCTTGTGTGGTTGGCTGGCCTGGCCACAGCATCTTGGCTGTGCGGCTGCGGAAGAACAAGAAGAAGCTCAAGATTGCCAACTCCTGGGGCAACTGGGGCGACAAGGGCTACGGCGACATGGACAAGAAGGATCTGGTGTGGGGATACGGTGTCTACGTGTGGGTTACGAGCATGAGGCATGTAGCATGAAACGAATCGTCTTGCTGGCGGCTGCGTTACCCATGCCGA
>JBDHHA010000420.1:0-2989 GCA_039589615.1 Gemmatimonadota bacterium | reverse complement strand
CGCCGACCCGGACAAACCGGCCGAGGGCAAGGTAAGCATCTGGATGAGCGACGGCACCGAATCGGGCGACGACGGCGACGTGATGATTGCCGGTACGGCGGGCGGGACCACCAAGCGGGGCACGCTCTGGGACTTCTCCGGGGCGAGTGAATGGATCGACTTCCTGCTGCTGGAGACGGCCGATGCCCTGCTGCTGGAGATCGGCGACAAGCTGATATTGGAGTAAACGATGCAATTCGTGAGACGACATAAACGGGGCCTGCTGGCGACCCTGCTGGTGCTGTCCCTGGTGACAGTCACCTGGGCGGCCGACACCAAGCTCTCGGCGCTGTCGGTCCTGGGCTCGGCCTCGGTCGATGCCGACGACGCCATTTACATCGTGGACGACCCGAACGGCGTGCCCGCTGGCTACAAGGTGGGCCGTCACGAGTTCCTGCTGAACTGGACGGGCTCGGCCAACATCACGACGCTGGGCACCCTCGCCACGGGTACGTGGCAGGCGACGGCGGTAGACCATGAGCGCGGCGGCCTGGAGGCGGACGTCTCGGCCTACGCGGGACTGGTGAGCATCACCGGCGGGGCCACGGCCCAGGTGGACGAACTCTCCGAACTGCTCTCGGCCCTGACGGACGTGACGGCCTTCATCACCGACGACGACATGCCGGCGGTCGCCGCCGACCCGGACGTCGATGCGGCGGGCGAGATAGGGCGGGACAGCGATGGGGCCAACGAGACGGGCGACTCGTCCCTGCGCGGCTACGATGGGGCCAACCAGTTCCTCTACAGCCGCAAGCTCAAGACGATCAACTTCACGCTGATCGAGCCGGACGGTATCGACGCGGCCGACCTGATTCCGGTGTGGCACAACACGTCGGGCATGACATTCACCATCGTCGAATGGAAGGCGTGGAGCGACGACGACGACGTGTCTTTCGAGCTGGAGGAGTTGACCGACCAGACGGACTTCACGGCGATTACCACCATCGACGCCTGCGAAGTGGCCACCGACGGGACGAGTGTGTACTACGCCTCGGACAGCACCATTACCCACGCGGCTATCGAGCACGACCACACGATTGCCGTGGACTTCGATACGTCCGACACGCCGGACTATCTCTTGATTGCGATTACAGGATGGTACAACTCCGATGTTAACTGAGGGTGACACGATGAAACGACTGCTTTTGGTCCTACTGCTCTGCCTGCCCGCCGGGGCGGCGAACGACTTTTCGAGCGACGGGAATTGCAAGGCGCTCTTCCGCGTGGAAAGCGGGGCGCTGACCACGGACAGCAAGGGTACGAACACGCTGACCCAGACCGGTGGTGCCGCTGATGCTGGAACGTACAAAGAAGGTGCGGCGTCGTATGATACCACCAACCTGACCGATAAGCTGAGTATTACCGATGTTGGCTTGGACAGTGGTTTCCCGCTCAAGAGCGGTGACGCGACGAAGAAATTGTCTATCTGTCAGTGGTTCAGGACGGATGGCCTGCCCGGCGCCTCTTCTCGCTACATCGTGTCGAAATGGGGGGGCAGCCCCACCCGAACGTGGCTTCTTTATGTCACCGCGTCAGACAAGCATTTGGCTTTCGGTATCGCGACGGACGGCGCTGGTGGCACAGAGGTAAAGGACACCACCTACGAGATTGCTGTCAATCGCTGGTATCATGTCGGCGTTACGTTCCAGGACTCGGATGGGGCCTACACGATTCGCCTGTGGGATGACACGGCGAGCAGTGTTGTCCATAACGAATCGGGCACATTCTCCAACAACATCTATCTTAGCGCGGCTAATTTCACCATTGGCAGCAGTGTCGGTACGACGATTGCGGGATGGAAGGACGAAGTCGTCGTCTTCAACGACATCCTGACGACTGGCGAAATCGACCAGATCCGGGCCGGGACGTATGGGGCTGCGGCCAGCACCGCCTCCCAGGTGATTATGGTCACGGAGGCCCAGGCGGCCAACGAATTGCAATCCTTCGCGCCCGGCGTGAGTACCGCCTATGCCGTGATCCGCGAGGCGGACGGGGATGTGTGGTACGTGAGCGGCCAGGTCTTCGAGGCGTGGGGCATGGGCGGCAGAACGGCGGCCGACTACGACATCGCCCTGACGGACAAGTCGGGCGATATGTTCGTGGGCGACTTCGACACCAACGTCTCGAACGGCTCGTACACCGTCGCCACGCACTACCAGGTCGCGGGCGCCCCGGCCGACAGTGACCCGATCGTCTGGATTCAGGAGGGCGATTGGAACGGCTCGACTTTTGCCAGCAGTTCCGCCTCGGTAGCGGACATCGCCGATGGTGTGTGGGACGAGGCCAAGTCCGGTCACGTCGCGGCCGGGTCGTTCGGCGAAGAGGTACAGCTACACGCCTTGAGTACGGAGATTGCGGCGCTGAACGATCCCAGCGCCGCCACGATTGCCGACAGCGTCTGGAACGAGGCCACGGCCGACCATGTCACCGAGACGACGTTCGGCGGCGAACTGGGCGGCCTGGACCCGAACCTCGCCTTTGTACTGGCCGACACGAACGAGCTGCAAACCGACTGGACGGACGGTGGGCGGCTGGACCTGCTGATAGACGCCATCAAGGCCATGACCGACCTGATCGCCGTGGTGACGACTACCGTCGCTGCGCCCAATGACGTGAATAACTTCACCATCACCGCCGGGCAGGACGTCAACGATGCCTACTGGATGCACGCCATCATGGTGGAGGATGCTGGCGATAGCCACGCCGAGGTCCGGTGGATCTCTCAGTACAGCACGTCCCGGGACGTGTCGGTCGAGGAGCCGTTCAGTTTCACGCCGGCGGCGGCGGACAATGTCTGGATACTCGGGCCGGTCTACGGCGGCTTCCTCTACAACATCCAGCGGTCGCTGAGTTCCGGGCAGGCACCGACCCACTACTTCGACAACACCGGAGGCGCGACGCAGGGGCCGGGCGATACCTCGTACTACCTACAGGACGGGTCCGACCCGTA
>JBDHHA010000419.1:0-2120 GCA_039589615.1 Gemmatimonadota bacterium | reverse complement strand
GGGCCAATCCCGTGCTCCTTCAGGATGTCTGCAATGGTGCTGCGGGCAACGCGGTGACCGAGGTTGGCGAGGGCGCCCCGGATGCGACTGTAGCCCCAGCGGGGATTCTCCCGGGCCATGCGAACGACAAGTTCAGTGATCTCCTCCATGACCCTGGGTCGGCCCACCGTCTTCCGCCGGGAGCTGTCGTCCCACTTCATCGCGATCAGCTTCCGGTGCCAGGCCATGATCGTGTCGGGAGTGACGAGGGTGGCGATTTCCTTGCCCTTCACGGCCAGACGTCGTCGTTGGTTATCGGTCAGTCGGAGCCGGGTCCCTCCAAGCTGCTCCTTCAGGACACGATTCTCCTCCTGAAGGTATTCTATGATGTGCCGTTGGTGCCGATTGACCCAGCCGGCGAGTGCGGCGAAGAGAATCTGCCAGGGCTGTAAGTTGCTGTGCATCCAGTGGTTTTACAGCCGGTTGAGTATTTGGACCTTACGGGGACAATGGATTATTCGGGAAGGACAGGAAGAGGCCACCTCCTCGCCGCAGCTGCGATCGAGCACTCGCTCACAGCCAGCGGTGCCCCCACTGGTCGAGGAAGGCGGTCAGAGCACGTTCGGGCAGCGGGTCGCTTTCGAGGGTGACGTCGTAGTTCAAGAGAAAATCAATGAACTCTTCTCGGACCGCCAGTGGGTCGTTTGCTTGACTCGCGAGTCCGCACTCGACGATCTCGTCACGCCAACGCAGAAGGAAGTCGATGACCAGGAGGCAACGGCGCCGCCGGGCGGCGTTCTGATCGTCGCCGTATTTCTCAAGAAACGACGCCGACGCATCATCCTGAGCCAGCGCCTGACTCAAACGCCCGGCGTCCACGACGAGAAGGCGCCCCTCGAGCCCTTCGACGATCAACTCATCAGTGGACGGGCACTCACCGCCTGCGGCAATGAGCCGCCGTTCGTCATCGAGGAAGTCCTTGATACGGTACCTGAACCCGTGACTGGTGGTGAGGAGGGCCCCCATATTCACACCTTCTTCCAAGGGCCGAGTGCCTGCAGGGCGCACTAAATTTTTGCGGCTGAATGTACCACTCCCCGCTTCATGCGTCAATACCGGCCGGGGCGTCGACTTCGCGGTCGCCACTATCGGACGTGCGATGTCTGCGCTCGGTCCCGTTCGGCACCCGATGCATCGCCATGGGCGGAACGCAGGACCACGAGGGAGTGACTCGCGAGAGAGACCTCGCGACCCGCCGCAAGACGCTTGCGCCCGTGCGGCACATCGGCCAGGGTCGAGTCGAGGATTCTCACCCATTCCGCATCCTGTGCCTCCCAAGGAAGCGTGAAGGTGGTCGGAACATGACGCGGATTGAACATGATGACGAGATCCTGATCGGCCGACCCCACCCCCCTGTCACCGTCATCGGCTCGAAGGAGAACCTGCAGTGCACCCGTGCACGCGTGATGCAAGCCGTTCTCATCGATTTTCTCACCTTCCGGACCGAACCACACCAGGCCCCTGATCTCAGAGCCCTTTCCGGCGCTGTGTTTTTCTGCCCGTGCGCTCGCACCATCGGAAGCGGCTGCCCGAGGCTTGAAGCCCCGGTGACGCCTGCGGAGCAGGATGACCGCTTGCACGAAGCGCCTCAGCTCGTGGTCGCCATGTTCCCAGTCGAACCACGATATATCGTTGTTCTGGCAGTAGGCGTTGTTGTTGCCGCCCTGCGTTCTGCTCATCTCGTCGCCCGCGAGAAGCATCGGGATCCCTCGGGAAAGGAGGAGTGTGGCGAGGAAATTGCGCTTCTGGCGCTCTCTCAGCGCGTTGATTGCCGGATCGTCCGTCACGCCCTCTGCACCACAGTTCCAGGAGCGGTTGTCGTTCGTGCCGTCTCGGTTCTCCTCACCGTTCGCTTCGTTGTGCTTCGACTCGTACGAGACGAGGTCGTGCAGCGTGAAACCATCGTGACAGGTGACGTAGTTCACCGGTTCTCGTGATCCGAACAGGTCTGGGCTCCCTGCGAACCGCATTGTGAAATGCCGTGCCGAGCCCGGGGCATTACGCCAGTACTCGCGCACCTCATCGCGATATTTGTCGTTCCACTCCACCAAGGGCGGAGGAAATCGTCCGAGCTGATACCC
>JBDHHA010000418.1:0-2127 GCA_039589615.1 Gemmatimonadota bacterium | reverse complement strand
GGTTTCCCAGTCAGCTTGGAGTAGGCCGACGCGGCAAACGAGGCGGCGCCCTCGTGACGGATCCCGATGTAGCTGAGATTGCCGGCGGCCTCCTGACGCCGAAAGGCGTCGGCCAACCCCAGGTTGGAATGTCCTACCATCCCGAACACGTGGGTGACGCCCCAGTTCACCATCGTCTCCACCATCACGTCTGTCACGGTACGCGTGTGGGCGGCCTCCTCTTCCACGCCCACATATACGCCGTCGTCACGCACCTCGACGGGAAATGTGGCGACTCCGTCGTCGTATCCACCGGGGGGCTTGCCGTCCAACGGGCAGTAATCCCATCCGTGCCACGGGCAGCGGAGGTACCCGTTCTCGATGGATCCTTCGCCGAGGGGCCCGCCCTGGTGGGGACACCGGTTGTCCAGCGCCCCGTATTGCCCCTCGTGGTGGGTCATGGCCAGTTGCCGGTGGCCCGCCGTGACGGATTTCACCCTTCCCTCGGGGAGCTCGTCGGGTTCGAGGACCCGGTACCACTTCAGGTTGTTGCTGGTGTCCGATGACATTGCGCTGCTCTCCTGAGACGAAAAGACGGAGGGTGGTCTCTACTCCAAGGCAACCGCTCCTCCGTACCGCACTCCCGACAGGTACGCCATTTCCCGATCCCACGTGGTGAGATCGTCGATGGTGAATTGGTTCAGGTGCGTGTGTCCGCACGCCCTGGCCAACACCTTCATGAGGTCCACCGACGCGGCGAAGAAGCGAGCCAGGCGTTCGGCCGCGGCGTCCACCGGCAGCCGGGCCCGGAGATGGGGTTTCTGTGTGGCGATCCCCGCGGGGCAGTTGTTGGTGTGGCAGGCTCGCATCCCGAGACATCCGATGGCCTGGATTGCGGCGTTGGAGACGGCGATGCCGTCGGCACCGAGGGCGAGCGCCTTGGCGAAATCGCCCGGTGTGCGCAACCCACCCGTGATAATCAGGGTGATGTCTTTCCGGTCGCACGCATCGAGGTGCCGTCGTGCCCTGGCGAGTGCCGGGATGGTGGGCACGGAGATGTTGTCCCGGAAGATCAGTGGCGCCGCCCCCGTGCCGCCGCCCCGCCCGTCCAGGATGATGTAGTCGACCCCCACCTCGAGGGCGGCGTCGATGTCCTTCTCGATGTGCTGTGCCGAGAGCTTAAAGCCGATGGGGATCCCGCCGGTGGCGTCCCGGACCTCGGCGGCGAAGCCCCGAAAGTCGGAAGGCGTGGTCCAGTCCGGAAAGCGCGGCGGAGAGACCGCGGGCGTTCCGGGCTCCAGGCCACGCACCTCGGCGATCTTCCCCTGCACCTTTTGACCGGGGAGGTGTCCTCCCGTACCTGTCTTGGCGCCCTGTCCTCCCTTGAAGTGAAATGCCTGCACGCGGAGGAGCTTGTCCATCGAGAATCCGAACCGGGCGGAGGCCAACTCGTACATGTACCGTCCGTTCTCCGCCTGCTCCTCGGGGAGCATCCCGCCCTCTCCGGAGCAAATCCCCGTGCCCGCCTGTTCCGCTCCCCGGGCGAGGGCCACCTTGGCCTCTTCCGAGAGCGCTCCGAAGCTCATGTCGGACACGAAGAGGGGGATGTTCAGGGACAGGGGCTTCTTCGCGCCCGGCCCAATGACGAGGTCGGAAGCCACCTCCGTGTCCTCGAGCTGGGGGACCTTCCACAACTGGGCGGTGACCAGTTGGATGTCGTCCCACCTCGGGAGATCGGGGGCGGGAACGCCCATGGCGGCGACGGGACCGTGCCGGCCGTGGGCGAGCCCGGTGGCGGCGAGCTGCTGGATCAGTTTGTTGTGCGGTTCCTCCGGAGTGCCGTGGGGATCCTGATAGGCGCCCTGGTACGTGTCGCGGCGATAGGGCTGGGGATTGGCCAACTCCCACTCCGCGATCTCGTCCTCGTCGACCCACACGGCATCGTTCTCGATCCAGCTGGTGAATCGCTGCAGCCGCTCGTCGTTGTTGTATTCGCTCACGCCGGTGTCCACCCGGTAGTCCCATCCGTGGACGCCGCAGCTGGGATTGGGGCCGTCGACGTGCCCGTCCGCCAGGAGGGCGCCCCGGTGGAGGCACCGTCCGTACAGGACCGATACCTCGTCTCCCTGGCGAATAACCACCAGGTCC
>JBDHHA010000417.1:0-2131 GCA_039589615.1 Gemmatimonadota bacterium | reverse complement strand
AGGGAGATGCCACCGATGGCCCCGACCGCCGTCGTGATGATGTTCATGACGTTGTCGAAGACTTCGAGCATGGCGGCCTGGCTGGTCACGCTGAAGTCCTCACGCCCGTCGTGTCGCTGCGTCAGCACGCGGCGGACCTCGGACTCGACGCTCTCCAGCAGGTGCGCGTTGCTGAAGGTGAGGTCGATCTCGACCAGCTCGTCCAGGTTGAAGATGCGCATGGCAGAGGCGACGGGGATGTAGGCCGAATCGTCGAGATCGAAGCCCAGAAGCTGCCCCTTGGGCTCCATCAGGCCCACGACGCGAAAACGGGCCCCGCCGATGCGGACGAACTCACCGAGTGCGTTCGCCGAGCCGAACAGCTCGTTCTTGAGCTTCGGACCCAGCACCGCCTGAGAAATCCTGCGGCGCGGGTCGCCCGCCGGCCAGAACGACCCGACCTTCACCCCCCACTGCCAGACCTCGGGAACCTCTGGGGTGACGCCGTAGACGAACACGCTGCGGCCCCGCCCCCTGGCCTCTACCCGGGCGGTGCCAAAGGTCATCGGCACCACCTTCTCGACGCCGGGAATCCGCTCGAGGGCCTCGGCGTCGTCGATGGTGAGCTTATGGGTCGTGCCGCCCATCATCCCGGGGATCCCCATGGTCTCGGCCTTGCCCGGGTGGACGGCCAGCAGATTGGTGCCGAACTCGGTGAACTGGGAAATGATGTACAGACGGGTGCCCTCACCGATGGAGGTGAGCAGGATCACCGACGTGACACCGATGCCGATGCCCAGCATCGACAGCGCCGAGCGCAACCGATGGGCCGCGATGGCGCGCAGCGAAAGCGTGATGAGCTCCCACACGGATGTCACCTCCCGGCCAGGGCCAGGACCGGATCGAGCCGGCTCGCGCGCCGCGCCGGCAGCAGCCCGAAGGTGATCCCGACACCGAGGGACACCGCGAGCGCAGTGCCTATGGCCCAAGCCGGCGGACTGGCGGGAAAGACGGGATACACCCCGACCAGGATGCGCACCCCGAGCCAACCGGTGGCCAACCCCACCACGCCCCCCAGCGAGGAGATCAGGGCGGCCTCGGCGAGAAATACCGAGAGGATCTGACGGCGGCCGACACCCAGGGCCTTGAGCAGGCCCACCTCCCGGGTGCGCTCCGAAACCGATACCAGCATCACGTTCATGATGCCGATACCGGCCACGCTGAGCGAGATGGCGGCGATGGCCCCCACCGCCAGCGTCAGGGCGTCGAGAATGGCCGTGAAGGTCGACAGCACCGAATCCTGGGTGATGACCGTGATGTCCTCCTCGTCGTGGCGCTCGATCAGGACGTCGGTCACCGCAGTCTTGACCGATTCGAGGTCGGCGTGTGAGCGCGCCTGGACCAGGATCCGAAACAGGGAGCTGCGATTGAACATCTGCATGCCCGTCGAGACGGGCACTATGGCCAGGTCGTCGAAGTTCACCCCCATCTGCACACCCTGCTTGGCCAGCACGCCGATGACCCGCATGCGAAAACCGCCGACGCGGACCACCTCACCCAACGGCTGTTCACCGCTGAACAGCTCCCGGGCCAGCTTGTGACCCAGCACGACGACCGCGGAGCCGCGGAACATCTCCTCCTCCGGGAGGAACCCACCGAGCATGATCTCCAGCTGACGAGCATCCTTGTACTCGTGCGTGGTGCCGATGATCGCCACCTCTCGCCTGCGCTCGCCGTAGGCCACCTGTTCGTTGCCCATGGAGATCGGCGCCACGCGCCGGGTAGCGGGAACCCTGCGCGAAATCGCCTGCGCGTCCTCGAGAGTCAGGTCGTTCGGCACACCGCCGACGCCCACGGCCCCACTCGTTTCGGTCTTCCCCGGCACGACGATGAGGATGTTGGTGCCCAGGCCGGCGAACTGATCGATGACGTAGCGGCGCGCGCCCTCTCCCACGGCGGTCAGGATCACGACCGCCGCCACGCCGATCGTAACGCCGAGCAGACTGAGTGCCGTCCGCAGACCGTGCCCCGAAAGCCCACGAGCGGCAAAGCGGGCGAGATCGCCGATGCTCACTCGCCGCCCTCCTCGGTGAGCAGCGCCAGCACCTCGCCCATCTGGCTGGATGCGACCCGGCGCTCGATCCGTCCGTCT
>JBDHHA010000416.1:0-2135 GCA_039589615.1 Gemmatimonadota bacterium | reverse complement strand
CCATTGATGACATCACCGGCTCGTGGGAAACCCAGCTCCCCGTGGAGGGCAACTGTTCGTTAGACACCGGCATCTTCTGCATCCGGGACGAGGATTGCCAGCAGGCAGGGGATGCCGGCGTATGCGAGAACGTCTTCTTCTGTCAGGAGAGTAAAGACCCGAACCGGCCGGAGCTCGGGCCGGTGCTGGACAGCGTCGCGTTCCTCTGGCAGCGGGACATCGTGGATAACGAGCCCATCCCGCCGGGGCTCCCGGACCGGTTCAGGGATGCCGGTGGCAGCCCGCTCTGGTCCACGAATCCTTCGAACCCGACCTGTCCACCCATCTGCGGGACCGAGTACGACCAAACCACCTTCGAGAGTGAGGCGATCACGGCCGTGGGGATCCAGGATCGGGCCTCGGGCATCCAGCTCGCTCTCGATGAGCTCCAGGGCCGCAGGGCCAGCGCGGGCAGCATGCTGAGCGTGGACGCCACCACAACCGTGGCTTTCGTCAACAAAGCCGATATCCGCTGCCAGCTGGGCGGCCAGGATCCGAACGACCAGGTCAACCTCGGGACGTGTACCTTGAGTCTGGTACCGTGTGATCCCGAGGGTTCCGGCCAGTGTGCACCCGTCGAGACATGCGAGGCCTGCGGCGGCCGCTTGATCCGGTCTGGAGATCCCCTCCAAGCCACTAAGGGCCTGAACGAGCAGGCGCTGCCGATCGGCTACGACGACCGCGGGCTCGATGCGCTGAAGCTCGTGGAGAACCGCCGGCTCGGCGTGCTGAACGGCAGCGAAACGACGGTCACGGTCACGATCTTCGTCGTGGGTACGACCGGCGTCGCGGCCGCGCAGTTCAACGACAGCGAGCCTTGTATTGCTTCGGGGGACCGCTGTGAGCTCGGCGCGTGCTCCGGGTCGCAGCCGGGCGGCCTCGGCATCGGCTCGGGCGGCACGTTCGCGGCCGACCAGAGGTTCGCCCACGGCGGCGAGAACAGGTCCGGGAGCCCGGTCAGCTGGGACCCGGACAATCCTTGTGGCCCCGGCACCAGGGCGTTTGTCCGGCTCGGCACCTTCGCCGCCGGAGAAGATGGGGTCCCGGGCTGCATCGGAAACAACATCCCCGGAAATAATGCTAAAGATGCCTGCAGGAAGCGGCTGTTTCGGGGACCGGAGAGCGGGCAGGACGACCCGAACGCCACGCGGGCCAAGTGGGGCGGCTGCGTCGGTGGGGATGCGGACCTCATGCCCGTGCCACCGCCCTGCCTGCAGACTTTGGCGCCGCTTCAGTGTGGATTCCGGTACGGCTTCACGTCGAAATGTTGCCCGTTTGATGGTCCTCCAACTTGCACCGGGGACGAGCCGCTCCTGGAGTTCAACACCGGTGCGGACGATCCGGAGATCCCGATCCCGGTCGTGGACGAGGGACTGGGAGTGCGCACGGGCGAGGGCGATTTTTCGCCGGCTCACGAGTCCCGCTTCCTGATCCCCAACCCGAGAGACTCGGCACCGACGTTCCACCTGGTCGGGGCCACGACGCTTCGCGACCTCGACGTGCTTGAAGGCAATGTCGATAACACCGACGTCGTTGTGAAGACCGAGGTCACGTCCTGTCCGATTAACCTCGACACCGGGCGGCCCGAGTGCTTCAGAGAGCCCGTCGGTGATCCGTGCGCGGACCTGGGCGGTGATACGGACGGCGACGAAGTCTGTGACGACGGGGGCCCCGGTTACTGTAGCGGCGGTGAGACGCAGAACTGCATGGACAACTGTCCGACCATCCCGAACCAGGACCAGGCCGATGATGACGACGATGGTGTGGGCCAGGTGTGCGACAACTGCCTCAACCACGCCAACCCCAGGCTCGGGAACCCGCTTGCTTTCCAGGACATGACGGGCGGCCAGCTCGATCAGGACATGGATGGCTATGGCAACCGCTGTGACGGGCGCTTCCACAGCTTCGGCACGTTCGTGCTGCCGGCGGACGTAGTGGCGTACAAGAACTCGGTGGGCAAGCTGCGCACGCTCAGCACCTGCGGCGCGGGCACGGCCTCGAACGTGTGTGCGGAGTACGACCTGGACGGGGTGGGGGTGCTGATCACGCCGGCGGACGTGAGCATCATGAAGACCCTGGTCGGCAAGCCGGTCGGC
>JBDHHA010000415.1:0-2151 GCA_039589615.1 Gemmatimonadota bacterium | reverse complement strand
CGCCGTGGTGACCGCCAGGGTCCAGTTTCCCTCGCTGGCGGGGACCATGAAGAAGGCGATCAAGGGCTCACAGGGTCCCAGCACGAAGATGGCGAAGAGCACCCAGAACGTGGTACGCGAGCCGCCCATGTTGTCGTGTGCATGCTCGTGGTCGCCGTGCCCGTGGACGTGCACGTGGCCCGCGTGGTCGTGCAGAGCCAGTCCGGAGCGGCGCCGCCAGGCCAGGCGGATACCCCAGACCATGTACGCGAAGCCGAAGGCGAACAGCGCCCAGGCGGCCCAGGCGCCCCGGCTTCCCTCGGCGGACTCGAGGGCTCCGATGCCGTACCCAAGGGCGATGCCCAGTCCGCCCAGCAGGAGCGAGGCGGCCACGTGGCCCAGCCCGCACAGGAACGTGATCACCAGGGTGCGGCTCGTGGACCAGCCCTCGGACCGCGCCAGCATGATGAAGGGGAGGGTGTGGTCCGCCCCCAGCAGCGTGTGGAAGAAGGCCACGCTCACGGCGCCAACGAGGATACTGAGGGTGACTCCATCCATGTCAGCAGATCCTTGGCAGGTCCAGGTCCGAGAGAACTGACCTGCCTGCGTTTGTCGTACCGATTCCCATGTCAGGCTCGCACGTTCAACTTCCGGGCACGATGTAGCGCTTGGTCTTGAATGGCTTGACCTGCTTCGCCACGTTGTCCTTGATCACATTCCCCGACACGTGCATCAGCGTGTCGCCGAAATCGACGTCGATGCCCATACTGGCCAGACACGGGTAGTGGTGGTGCTGCAGGCCCGCTTCCTGTTCAGCGTCGTCGGCAGCCACCCCCACCAGGCGTTCGGCCACGTAGCGCGCACACCCACACACCGCGTCCCGGGTGACCTCAGCCCCGGTGATCTTCCTCGAGCGGGGATCTACGTCGAGTTGCAGGTTCGGCTGGCCGAAGTACCGAGCGAACTCGGAGATCAACGGATCTTCATACGGCATCCGCTGTCGCAGCGCCATCCCGAAGTCGGTTTCGGTCAACGAGCACAGCGGCTTGGGGGTAACGCACACGACTCCCATCCTCTCCAACCATCCGCGCAGTTGCCGGGCCAGCCCCCGCGGCAGCCACGCCTCGCTGTCGACGGCCGCGATCACGGCCGAGGCGCCGGTCACCTTCACCACGTCCGGGATCAGCTCCGCCACCGCCGACACCTCGGGGAACGAGAGGATCAAATCGGCCGGGGGGAGGTCGGGGGGGACGTACTCGTCGGGGTAATCGATCACGATCGGATATCGAGAAGGAGCCCTCCACTGTTCGATCGTCCACTCTTCCGGAGCGTTCTCTCGAACGTTGGAAACGTGGCGTTCCCCATACTCGCCCGTGATGACACCGAGAATCCGCATGGCTCAGCGGGTTTCCAACGCAGCCGCCCGGCTCACAGGATTCGTTCGGTCATGGCCGCCACCGTCTGGTACACCGGGCAATCTTCGTTCACATCGACGAGCGGGCGGCCGCTGAATTCGAACTCGGCGATGTCTTGTGTTTCGGGAATGGTTCCCAGCAATGGAACATCCAACGCGTCGATGGCCTCTCGCAGGGCGGGAGGCATCTCACCGGCCGGCAATCGGTTGATGATCAGGTGAGCGTTCTCGATATTGATATCCAACTCGTGCCGGAATCCGGCGATGCGTCCGGCGGCTACGATGCCGCGCTGGGTGGGGTCGCTGACGATCAGCAGATGCTGGACATCGCGGGTGGTCCTGCGGCTGAGGTGCTCCATTCCCGCCTCGTTGTCGATCACCACATAGCGATAGTGGTCCCCAATGGCGTCTATCACCTCGCGCAGGTTGTGGTTGACTGCGCAATAGCAGCCTCGGCCTTCCCCGCGCCCCATGGCGATCAGGTCGACGTCGACGCCCTCCGATACGGAGGCTCGGATCTCGTAGTCGAGATGCTCCCGTTTGCTGACCCCACCGGGCAACCCGCCCATGGCGGCACCGCCGGCCGCGACCGATTCCTTCACCTTCGACAGCATGCCTTCGCGGATATCGGCGACCGTCCAGTCGAGATCCAGGCCGAGCACCATGTTGAGGTTGCTGCTGGGATCGGCATCGATGGCGAGGGTGGCGCCGCGCCCGCTGCTGGCCAGATACTTGATGGCCATGGCGGCGACCGTGGT
>JBDHHA010000414.1:0-2154 GCA_039589615.1 Gemmatimonadota bacterium | reverse complement strand
CCAGTGGGGCTCGGGAAGTCCTGTCCGTAGGTCACGTACTGCTGCCCCGGGGTAATGTAGCCCCCGGTCGACGTGCGGCCGATTGCCTGCTGCCCAGGATACCTGCGCTGAAGCGCCGGCGATGCCCAGGACGTGCCGCCGAAGCTCTGGGTGCCTGGGCCAAAGCCGCCGGCCCCGCCACCGCCGCCCGGGACTCCACTGCCTCCACCAGCCCCGAGCACCGGAATCGACTTCCCGGCCTCGCCGACGAATGCGCCGAATGCCTTGCGGGGCCCCGTGATCTCGGGCAGATACCGACCTGCCGTGCTGAGTGCCCTCGCCCGGCGCTCCGAGCCCAGCCTCTCGAGGCCGACTGCGGCCTTGCCGAGCCCCGTCGCGAGTTCCGCCGACGGCTCACCGGCCGCGGCCGTCGCGGCGCTACCGGGAACGTAGCCCCCGGCCCGCGCGCGCTCATCGTGAATCGCGCCCGTCGCCTGGCGGAAGCGGCTCATCACGTCGCCCATGATGTCGGCCCGCTCTCGCGGCGTCACGTCGCCACGGAGCTCGCGCTGGAACGCGCCAATGGCCGGGGCTTCGAGTTCGGCGAAGGTCCCCGGTGGGGCCTGGTACGCCCCTTCGATGCCCCCGACGATATCGCCGGCCAGACCGGTCGCCTCGGGGAGCACGCCGTGGAGCCTCCGCAGGGACTCCAGGCCGACCTGCTGCATCGGGAGCGTGGGGCTCCCGGGGCCCCCCGGCTGCTGGGAGAGCCTCGTCCCGGTTGGTGACGCTCCAGGCATCGGCCAGCGCCCCGACATGATCTGCTCGATCTGATAGGGATTGAGGCTCCGCAACTGGGGGTTCCTCTCCAGGAACTCCTCCATCGGCGTGAGCGGAGTTGTCTCTACGTCCGTCGCCCCCGCAGGCTTCACCGTCGTCTCGCGCTTCGCCATGACTTCTCCTCCATCCGTGGCTCGCGCCACCAGACAATTACGTCACACGCCTCCAATGCCTCGCGAAGCGGTGCCCATCCTTCAGATACACCGACTTGAGCTCGCGCCGGGGCATCTCCGTCTTGTGGAGCCAGCGGCATACACAGCCGCCGTCTGACCGCCACTTGATGTCCTTCGCCAGCTCAGTCCGCATCATCGAGCATCCGAGCTTCGGGTGATCGGTCTCTCTCTCGTATCCACAGCCGACGAACCCTATGGTCTCGTCGGACTCAAGCGTCTTCATCAGGTCGAACACCACACCCGGCTGCGGCTCCGTGTCGGGCTCCACGAACATCACGTAGGGCGTGTCCACGTTCGCCATCATCACCGCGAGCCCATGCTCGATATTCTTGTTCGCGTTCCCGTGAGATGGTATCGGAGCCAGGACCGTGAAGCCAGCCGGGAATGCCCGCACCGGCCACTTCTCCGGGTGATCCCCGAGATCGCGCAGCAGTGCGTTGATACCGTCCTGGTCCGGCTCGACAGGCTGAATCAGTATCCGCAGCGGCAAGTCCTGCCCTCCCGCCTCGAGCATGAAGAGGGTCTGGGCCCAGAAGCGGGACGGCATCTGTTGGCTGCTGGTCGACACGTCGCTCGCGACGATCATCGCGACGGTCACGTCGGCCGGCATCTTCTTGATCTCCGGGGCCGCGGGGGCTGCTGCCCCGCGCCGCTCCAGCTTGTCCAGGCGCTCCATGATCGCCGCCAGTGCCTTCTCCGCGTCCATGCCCGCTCCTCTCTACAGCTTCATCAGGAAGATCACGTCAATCAACTGCGGCAGATGCGCGTCACAGCTCGTATTCGTTGAGGACAACGCATGCACATGGTCCCCATTGCAACAAGTGTCGCCGCATACCTGGTGGCAATGACACTCGCAGCACGTCGCCCCCTGCACCCCGTGGCAGTGGTCCTCGCAGCACGTTGAGCCCTGGACACAGTGCGCGTGGGTGTTGCATGCAGTACAGCCTTCAACCGCATGGGTATGCTGGTTTTGGGAAACACAGTGGTCAGTATGGCAACAGACTTGTACACCATAACAGTCATTGCAAACAGCCGCAAGCGTACCGCTATCATGGCAATGGCATCCATCCGTGCAGGTACACGCGCACGCTGCACCCAACCTATGACAGTGGCAGTCGCAGGTCGTGCATGCGCAGGTTGCGGCAAGCGTGTGACAGTGGCA
>JBDHHA010000413.1:0-2155 GCA_039589615.1 Gemmatimonadota bacterium | reverse complement strand
CGTGGCCTTCGACGCCGCGGGCCTGCTGTACCGTCACGAGACGGGCTTTAGCTACGGCGGCGCCGTGCCCACGGCCGTCTCGGGACCGATCGAGATCGGCAAGGGCGATAACGTGATGCACATGCAGCAGATCATCCCCGACGAGAAGACGCTCGGGGACGTGGACCTCTACCTCCGCACGAGCTTCTACCCGACGGAGACGGAGGTAAGGGAAGGGCCCTTCACCCCAGTCAACCCGACGGACATCCGTCTGACGGCGCGTCAAGTGCGCCTGGAGATTGTCCAAGATCAACCGGGCTGGCGCGTCGGCACCATCCGTGCGGACGTGGAGATGGGCGGGGAACGTTAAATGACGCTGGTCCCGCGTTTCCCCAACGCCCCCCAGAACTACAGCTTCCAGAACGAAGCTCAGTTCCGTAGCATGGTCCGGCAGATGCTGCAGGACTCCACCTCCCCCGGCATCGGCGGGCAGTCGTTCAGCCTGATCGATAACTACCCGGGCGTGGTCGGGGATACGCTCGTCCACAACGGCAGCGACTACGGCGCCACCAAGAACTTCACCGCCCTCATGCACTTCGAGGCCGGTGTCTCGTTCTGGGACACGGTGGACAAGCTCGCTGCCCAAGGTAAGCTTTTCTTGGAGGATAGCTTATCTATCACAGGCTCCGGGTCCCTGAACAGTGGGGAAGCGCAGGTTAGCGGCGGTGGGACGAACTACGGCTACACGGACATGAGCGAACTCTCCATCGGGTCGGGTATTCCGACAGGGTGGTCGTTCGTCGGGGACGCCGACACGCCGACGGTGAGCGTGGCCAACGACGTCACGGAAGGGAACTACATCCAGTTCGTCCCTGATGAGTTCGAGTTCAACATGCTCACCCTGGACGCCTGGGACGCCCTGGTGGGCTCCAGCGGCAGCGCCGAGATGCTGGCCCGTGTCTACCTGGGCTCTCACGTCTCGAACCGCCGGGTCGGTGGTCCTGCTATGCGTGCGGGTGGGACGGACGAGACCGACATGGACGGTGTGGTCGGTGACATCTACATGCGGAACGCGGGCGACTACGAGAGCGAGGCCCAGGACGTCACCAACTCCTCGGGTGGTATCTTCGCCGCGGGTGACATCCAGGAAGCGGAGGCCACGGCCACGTGGTACTGGATCCGCCTGCGGGTGGAGTTCGAGGGCACAGGCGTCGGGACGGACGACTACTACATCAAGGCCTGGACTGGGGACATCTCAGCGGAGCCCGCCGGTTGGGACGGCACCTCCATCGACACCCTGACGGGTGGACGGTTGGGGAACAAGATGGGCTGGATGATGCCCAACTTCCCGGACGCAGGCTCGGCCCAGCGGTTGGCGTTCCTCTCGTTCACGGACGACTGGACTGAGACCGCTGCCCCAGAGGCCGCGACCCCCGCGCCCTCGGGCATCAAGGACCTGACCTACCGAAACGTCCACGCGGACGCCACGGACAGCTGGCTCAACGTCAAGGCGCCCGCGGGCACCCTGGGCTCCACGGACGCTGAGGCAGGCTTCCGACTGCTCCGGGAGACGGACAGCGACAACCAGGAGGGGCTGGAGCTATTCAACGAGGAAGTCAGCGCCGCGATCTCCATGGGCCTGCGGATGACGAAGACGGGCACCGGCTCCTACGGGACCTTCACCTTCCGGTGGGATGATGACATCAGCCTGACGATCCTGTCGCCTGATAACGGCGGGCCGCTCTGGACGTTCACGGATCCGGTCGTCCTGTCGAGCACGCTCAACGTGGCGGGCGCTGTCACGCTCGACGGAGCGGTCACCATCGGGGACGCGACCGGAGACGCCCTGACATACCACCCTTCGGCCTGGACCCTGACCAACGCAGTCACGATCACCGGGACCTGGGCGGACCTGGGCATCGTCACGACGGTGGACCTGAATGGTGGTACCATCGATGGTACCATAATCGGCGGGGCAGTCACGGCAGCGGGTAGCTTCACTCTGCTCACGGCCGACGCGCTGGTCCTGACCAACGAGACGATCACCGCGTCAACGGATACGCTGGACACGACGGATGGCGTCATCTTTCTCGACGCCACCAGCAACGACATCACGATCACCCTGCCCACGGCGGCAGCAGGGGATGGGCTCGTGTACTGGATCAAGCGGATCGAC
>JBDHHA010000412.1:0-2168 GCA_039589615.1 Gemmatimonadota bacterium | reverse complement strand
GAGCGCCTGCTACGCCGAGTTCCTGGAGGCGGATTGGAAGAAGATGCTCAAGGAGTTGAACGACGACGAGATAGAAGAAGAGCTCACGCGAATGCTGGAGATGCCGGAATGACTCCCCCGGGAAGACGCAGCTGGTGGCACGAAAGCAGATGGCCGCCGATGGATCCGAAACCCCGGAGAGGAATGGTTTACCTGGTTGGCGCGGGACCCGGTGATCCCGACCTGATCACTGTCAAAGGAAAGCACCTGCTCGAACAGTGTGACGTGGTCGTTTACGACGCTTTGATACCGTACGAGCTCGTGGCCACGCTCCCGGCCGACGTGGAGCGCCACTACGTCGGCAAGAAGGCGGATCGTCACTCGTTACCGCAGCAGGAAATCAACGACTTGTTGGTGAGGCTGGCTTCGCGGGGGAACCGGGTCGTGCGTTTGAAGGGCGGTGACCCGTTCGTGTTCGGCCGAGGCGGGGAAGAGGCAAAGTACCTGAGGGAACACGGCATACCCTATGAGGTCGTGCCCGGTATTACTTCGGGTGTGGCGGCTCCCGCTTTCGCAGGCATCCCCTGTACCGACCGGGAGGAAGCGTCTCACGTCACGTTCGTTACGGGCCACAAGGCGGTCGACAAGGTATCTTCCAGCGTACCTTGGGACTGGGTCGCCGGGGCCAGAAACGGAACATTGGTCATTTACATGGGCGTCTCCGAGATACGGAGAATCGTCGACCGGCTTCTCGACGGGGGTATGCCGCCCGATACGCCGGTGGCGGCCGTCGAACGGGGAACTTTCCCCACTCAGCGGACGGTGATTACGACGCTGTCAGATCTTCCCGGCAAGGTCGTCGAACTCGGAGTGAAGCCTCCGACGATCTTCGTCATCGGCGAGATCGTGAATCTCCGGAAGAAACTCGAATGGTTTCGGGAGCAGCCGTTGTCCGGGGTTCGAGTGATGGTGACGCAACCGGGTGACCAGGCGGCGACGCTCTACAGAGATCTGAGGGAACGTGGCGCAGAGGTACTCGCGTATCCCGCAATTTCGACGACCGAGGATTTTCACGCCGATGACTGGGAGGCGTTGCGCGGTATCGCGACGGATGAACGTTGGTTGGTGTTCACGAACGAAAACGGCGTTCGCTATTTTCTGGAACGGTGGTGCGCCACAGTTGGAGACTTGCGCGGCCTGTTGGCATATCGGATCGCGGCTGTGGGAGCCAAGACCACCCATGCGCTTCACGCTCGAGGCATCGTACCGGATTTCGTCCCCACCAGAGCGGACACCTCCGCCCTGGTGGAGGAATTGGCCGAGAATCCACGGCTCTCGAACGCCGTCGTCGTGCGTGTTCGGGGAAATCTCGGCGACGATTATGTGGAAACGAGCATGGAACTGACCGGGGCGAAGGTATTTCCGCTTCGTGTCTACCGGACGATCTATACGCAGTGGCCCGCTGAGGTGAAGGAGGAGCTGTCCCTCTATCCGCCGGACGTCATCATTTTCACGAGTGGCTCGGCAGTCGACGGATTCGCAGCGAATCTCGATCAACGTGAGCTGGAACGGCTTACCACTGGAGCGACCGTGGTGTCGATTGGGCCGTCGACGTCGAAGAGTATTCGATCTCATGGCATGATGGTGGGCTTGGAATCGAGAAGGCGCACCACTCAATCCATTGTCGACGAGCTGTTGGCTCACTGTCGGGCTGTTCCATTGACGAGACGCTCCCATGCTCCGGGGAAATGATGCCTATTCCTGATGGATTGCGCTCCAACCTGAAACTGAGTTCCTTACTTTTCGCGCTGTTCATTCTGTTCGAGCCGGCCATGGCGTTGGCCAGCGATGAGGCTGTGACTGGACCCGGAAGCGAAGCGGTGAGCTGGTGGGTATGGCCGCTCGTATTGCTCGCGGTGACCTTCGTGATGGGGATCGTAGCCGTGCTTGGCGGCGTGGGGGGAGGCGTACTCTTCGTCCCGATCATCAGCGGTTTCTTCCCCTTTCACCTGGACTTCGTCCGGGGATGCGGCCTGCTGGTGGCGTTGAGCGGGGCCCTTGCTGCCGGACCGGGTCTACTGAGGGCCAACCTGGCTAGCCTGCGCCTTGCCATACCCGTTGCCCTGATCGCCTCGACCTTCGCCATCGTCGGCGCCATGATCGGCCTGGCCCTTCCCACCGACGTCGTG
>JBDHHA010000411.1:0-2178 GCA_039589615.1 Gemmatimonadota bacterium | reverse complement strand
TGATCTTGATGTTCTCGTCGTGCGGGGAGCGCCGATACACATCTGTCGACTCCGCATTGGTACGAGACAGCAGCGGCATTCGAATAATCGAGTTCACACTGGAAACCAATCCTGCCTCTGGAGTGTGGCGCCTCGCCAGTCAGCCCGATCTCACGCTGGATAGCCGTGAAGACGATCCGATCTTCCAGTTCTTTCGCGTTGCCGATGTGCTGCCGTTGCCCAATGGTGGATTGGCCGTGGCAAATGGAGGTACAAGCGAGATTCGGATCTTCGACGCGGAGGGTGGTTACGAGCGGACCATTGGCCGTCCGGGCGAGGGACCTGGGGAATTCCGGGGCCTGGCCTGGATCGCGCTTCGCCCGCCGGACTCGCTCGTGGTCGCAGATGCCCGCCTGCGCCGCGTCACCGTATTTGACGCGGTTGGGGAACCGGTCCGCACGGCGACGACAGTGGGTCCATCTTCGGAGGGAGGCCAGTCCGCCATGGCACCCCCTCAGCCTCTCGGCATGTTCGGTGACGGCTCGTTTCTCACCGTGTCGTATGACGGCCCCACGCTGACAGCGGGGCTGGACCGACCGCTGGCGAGGCTTCTCCGATACACTCCCGATGCATCGTCGAATGATCTGTTGGGATCATGGCCGGGCAACGAGGTGCACCTTGTTGCGGACGGGGGACGCCTCGGGGTGTTCGTGACACCGTTCGCGCGCGTCACGCGAATCGCCGTCGGGGCCGACAGGTTTTGGGTCGCCGATAGCGAGCGCTGGGAGCTGCGCGGCTACTCCCCCGAGGGCCGGCTCTCGGCCCTCGTCCGTCGCCAAGGAGGCGACGTGCCGGTTACCGCCTCCCTACTCGAAGACGCCATCCGTGAGCGGTACAAGAATGTTCCGGACGGCGCGGCGCGGGAGCGGACCATGGAACGACAGCGCCAGATCGAACAACACGCGACGCTTCCCGCTTTCAGTGACGTGCAACTGGGAGTGGACGGTCGACTCTGGGTGGGCGCGTTCAGTCTGCCAGGCGATACGGTTCTCTGGTGGTCTGCGGTCGATCCGGACGGCGCCCTCGTGGCGCGTGTAGGCGTGCCGTCGGGAATGGAGGTGCTGCGGTTCGCGGCCAACTACGTGGTCGTGCTGATGAGGGACGAACTGGACCGGGAGCACATCCGACGCTACCGACTGGTCCGTTATTAGTCGGGATGCGGCGGCAGAGGCGCGCTTTAGAGGGTGGACACACCCGTTCGGGTGTGTCCACCAGACTGGTCGGGGCGGGCGTGAGATTCGGACCTCGCCATGCATCTATGGGGTAACGTCTCGTAGCCGCCCCTCGCTCGGATAACGGGTTTAGACAGCAAGGGATTATGCGGCCGAGGTGCCGTGATAACCCAAGAAACCTTCATAATAGCATGACCGATCTCGCCGCATATTGGCTTATGCAGTTCCGCCGAAAACGAGTTAGGGTGCGTCGCCGATGACAGGTCAGCATCCCACTTGGGTCGTCACACGACGCACAGCGGTTGCGCACCGGGTACGCCTCGTCACCGCGCTGGCATTACTGGCGACCATGCCGGCGTGTTTCTCGTGGCATCCCGTCAGCCCTCCGGAGGCCCGGGCGCGCCTCGACACCACTTGGCGGATACGTGTTACCGAAGCCGACAGTATGCAAGCAGTTATAGAAAGCCCGCGAGTCGAAGGAACCGCGCTCACGGGGTATTCACGAGAGACTCACTCAAATGTCGAGATTCCACTGGACGCAATTCGACATTGGGAGCTAGGTGCCTTGAACCCAGGCAAGACCGCTGCTGGCATCACAGGTGTCGCAATTGGAATGTACGGGCTGTTTTGGATCGTGCATGTGTTTACCGCCAACAAAGTGCAGCACCTAGGGCCAACGAGACACTAACAAGATGGAGGCAAGTTCCGCATTGCCACGCAGCCTAACAAGCGCATGCAGCAGACGGCGCGGTTCGGTTGCTAAGGAAGGCCTTTGATTTGTGAACATGGAGGGGATGGTCACACGATCAGCATCTAGGAGCTGGGGAGTGGTCACGCCGCAGCTGATGCGCAAAGCCGTTAGGCAGCGGACCCATGATCCGCGCAGGAGCCGCCAGACGGTGAAACACCCAATCTTGACCTGTGGACTCCTATTGGCGGTCGCAGGCTGTAGCACACCGGTCGATCC
>JBDHHA010000410.1:0-2179 GCA_039589615.1 Gemmatimonadota bacterium | reverse complement strand
CTGGTAGTTCGGGGTGGCGACGACGGCGTGATCCCCCGCCCCGAGCAGGACGTGCATGGCGAGGTACAGGCCCTCTTCGGCTCCGGCGAAGCAGACCACGTCCTCTGCCTCGATCCCCTCGAAAGTGTCGGCGATCGCCTGCCGCAGGCCCGGATCGCCGGACGTCTGGGTGTAGCCGAGGGAGAGCTCCTCCCAGGCCTTCCGATCCTCCGCGTCGGCCAGGGCGACCAGCTCCGAGACCGACAGGGTCTGCGCGTCGGAGGCGGTGAGGTGATGGCGGGCGGAGAACTCCCACTTCGACAGGAAGACCTCCAGGCGGAAATCGGGCAGGTGGCTCACCTGGAGGAGTCTACTCCCCCTTCACCTCACGATCCGCAGCCGCCAGGATGCGGTCGATCTCCTTCTGCACGTTCGCGGACGGCGGCTCGGGATGGTGATTCTCCATGATCCAGGCCACCTTCTCCCTAGCGACCTCCACCTCATCCCGGTACTTGACGCTCGCGTCCAGCTGCTGGGCCGTGCTCCGCACCAGCGACGAGCGCATGTGCGTGCGGGTGTGCTTCTGGGCCAGGAAGTGTCCGCCCGGTTGGACCTTGCCGACGACGTCCACGGCCAGGGTTTCCGGGCTGATCTCCATATCCATCAGGGCGTAGCGCGCGGTGTCGTAGAGATCGCTGTCCAGGATGATGGCCTCGGGGTAGAGCAGGGTGTAGGTGTCTCGCAGGCCGATCCCGGTGACGATCTCGGCTCCCGCCAGACCCGCCAGCAGCGGGTCGGTGGCCACCTCGGCCGCCGCCTGCCAGCTCGCCAGCTCGGCGCTGTCCGTGCCGAAGGCGCCGCCCAGGGAGGGCATGCCCCAGTGGTGGGCGATCTCCACGGGTGCATAGCGGGCCCGACAATCCAGGGGATAGCCGACGTAACCCCCCGTGCGGGGGTCCGCCCAGGCGTGCAGGATGCAGTGGAAGAGCGGCGCACCGGGGCTGGCTAGCTGCAGCAGCACCGCCGCGCTTATCACCTCTGCGTCACCCATGGCCAGGGCTCCCGCGTAGGTGGCCGGAGCCGTGGTGCCCATGGTGGGCATGGACATGATGCAGATCGGCATGCCCGCTTCGGCCAGCACCAGGGCTCCCTCGATTGCATCCTTGTCCTGCACCAGCGGGGCGATGGTGCAGGCGATCAGCCCCATGGGCGGGCGGCGCCTGACTTCCTCCAGGCTTCCCATCAGCGCAGTCGCCATTTCGACGCCGTAGCGGCAGAGCTGCTCCCCCATCATCGTCACGCTCTGGTAGTGCTTGGCGTTGTTCTTCCAGACGGCATCCACCTCGTGCAGCGGGGCGGTCGCGCCGCAGTCCTGAGCGCTGACCATCGTCCAGCAGAAGGACATGGAGGGCAGGTAGTCGTTGATGCGAGCCATCATGGCGACGTCGGCCCTGGTCGAGGCGCGATGCTCGCCCGTCTCGAAATCGACGACGTTGTGGCCGCAGCCGTCGTTCGTGAGGTAGGTGACGCCCTCTTGGAGAGGCAGGTCCAGTGCGGGGTCGCGCGCCCCCAGCGTGAAATGGCGCGGCACGCTGGACATGGCCTTGAGCACCAGATCGCGCGGGAACTTGACGATCTGGGAGTCGTCATCCACGGACGCACCGTGTTCCGCCAGGATCTTGCGGGCCTTCTCGGAATCGAATCGCACACCCACATTCTCGAGGATGTCGAGCGAGGCGTCGCGCAGCGCGTCCAGCTGTGCGTCGTCCAGGAAGTTCAGCTTGTAGGATGTCCGAATGGGTTCGATCGCAGGGCGTTCGCTGGTCATGTCGGGTTTGCCCGCGCCTATGCGCCGACCAGCTTGCGGGCGACATCCACCGCAGAGATGGCGTCGTTGGCGTAGCCGTCGGCGCCGATCTCCTTGGCGAAGCTCTCGGTGACGGGTGCTCCGCCCACCATCACCTTCACCTTGTCGCGCAGGCCGGCCTCCACGATCGTGTCGATGAGTCGCTTCTGCTCCAGGAGGGTGGTGGTCAGCAGTGCCGAAGCGCCGACGATGTTGGCGTTGGCCTTTTCGATGGCGGCCACGAACTCTTCCGGCTTCTTGTCGACTCCGATGTCGACGACGTCGAAGCCGTTGGCCGTCAGCATGGTTCCCACCAGCGTCTTGCCGATCTCGTGCTGATCTCCCGCAACGGTG
>JBDHHA010000409.1:0-2190 GCA_039589615.1 Gemmatimonadota bacterium | reverse complement strand
TCGGGTGACGGACAGACGGCGATCGTGGGAATGCAGTTGCCGGCACCCGTGGTCGTTCAGGTTGACGCGGCCGATGGGCCGATGGCGGGCGTCTCAGTCGATTTCACGACAACGGGAGGGGGCTCGTTCAGCCCGGCTTCCGTGATAACGGATGCAAGCGGGCTGGCGTCGACGACGTGGACCCTGGGCCAATCCGAAGGATCCCGATCAGCGATGGCCACAGTGACGGGCTACAGCGGGCTCCAGACCACCTTCACCGCCACAGCGTTGTCGCAGACGGGTGGCATCCGCTGGATCAATCCTGCGACCGGCAATTGGAGTGATGCGGGCAACTGGGACCTCGGCAGAACTCCGACGGCCACCGACACGGTGTACATCTCGCTAACCGGTGACTACCACGTCGAATTGGACGTCGACGCCGCGGTGGCCGTGCTCGTGATCGAGAGAGTGCTGTGGGTGAATCCGGGGATGACCCTCACAGTGGACAGCGGGGCGACAGTAGCCGCCGGTGGCTTTCTCGACGTGCTCGACGGGGCCACGTTGACGGGTGCGGGAGATGTGGTGGTCGACGGGACGCTTGCATGGGATGACGGCACCATCTCGGGAACAGGCCTCCTCAGCGTTTCGAGTATCGGATTGCTCGACATCCCTGGGGGCAACAATGCCTTCCTAGATGGGCGCACGATAGAGAACTCGGGCAGCCTGGTCTGGCGTGGCAGCGAAATCGTGATGGACAATGGTGCGCAGATCATCAACAACGGCGCGATGGACATGCAGTCCGACTTCGGCATCGTCTGGGGTGGTGTCGGTGCGGAGCCGCGCATCGTGAACAACGGCGCAATGATCCAGTCGGACATGATAACCTCCATCTACGTCGCCGTCGAAAACAACGGCGCAATCAACGTCTTGGATGAGGACCTGGAGTTGCGGGGGCCGTCCACTCACTTTGGCGGTACGATCGTGGTCCAGGCAGCCACGGGATCAGCCAGCATCTCGTTCGAGACAGCCGATCACACGTTTGACGCTGGCACCGCCATCGCCGTCGGAGACAACGGGAGCGTGTCTTTTCCGAGCGGCACGGCGACTGTCTCGGGTTCGTACAATCAGTTCGGCAGCGGCTCACGCACTAGCATCTCTGGCGGAGCCGTGACGTTCGACGGGAGCGATCCGGTCGAGATGTCGTTCCTGGCCTTGACCAGTGGAATCCTCGGTGGCTCTGCCGACGTCATAGTCACCGATTCGATGTTCTGGTCTGGCGGAGCGATGCAGGGTACGGGTAACACGAGTGTCCTGGACACGGTGACGATGGTGATAAACGGCATCTCAATGACTATAGACGAGCGCGGCCTCGACAATGCCGGCACGATTGTGTGGCTGAATGGGGACATCACCGCGATAGACCCTGCCGAGGTCTATGTCATGGCTGGGGGCATGTTTGAGATGCGTGCGGCCGACACGTTCGGCGGAACGGGGTGGTTGGGGGGTGAGGGAACGTTCGTCAAGTCCGGCACGGGTGTGACGACCATCGGAGCATTGTTCACCAACTCAGGAACATTAGACGTTCAGGCCGGGACCTTCGCCGCAACCGGCGAATTCGGCAGTTCCGGCGCGATCCAGGGCACCGGCACCATCGACTTGACGGGTGCGACCAGAGTTTACACCCTGAGTGGTTCGGTGAACCCCGGGACGTCGCCAGGGATCATCACTTTTTCGGGCGACGTTCCCCTCGGACCGGGATCCGCGGTCAACATCGAGTTGGATGGTACTACGGTTGGCACTGAATACGATCAAGTCGCCATCTCCGGACTCGGCACCTTCAACGGGAACCTCACCATCACGGCGGGGTTCACGCCCAATCCGGGCGACACGTTCACCGTCCTGACGTTCGGATCCCGGGGAAACAACGGCTTCGCCAACATCACGGGGTTGGAGTTGGGAAGCGGAATACAATTGGATACGGTGTGGACGGACACATCGCTCAGCCTCGTTGCGATACCTGCTCCCACAACCGTGAGCTGGGCTAATGCGTCGAGCGGCAACTGGAGCGATCCAGCGAACTGGAATCCCGCCCGAGTGCCGACCGCTGAGGATACGGTTGCGATTGAGATCGACGGCGACTACACGGTCACGTTGGATGCAAGCGCGACAGTCGCGGTTCTGGTTATGGGAGGAGCGAGTGGTACTCAGACG
>JBDHHA010000408.1:0-2191 GCA_039589615.1 Gemmatimonadota bacterium | reverse complement strand
GGTTGCCACGCCGCGCTGTGCGACATGGGACTGGGCGACTTCTTAGATGTGGACCTTTCCATCGTTCGGGGACTCGCGTACTACACCGGCGTGGTGTACGAGCTGTTCGATGCGGATCGATCCCTCCGAGCAATCTGCGGTGGGGGCCGATACGATGGGCTTCTCAAGGCCCTGGGTGGAGTGGACCTGCCGGGCACGGGGTTCGGGATGGGAGACGTGGTGATCACCGAGCTGTTGCGGGATCACGCGGTGACGCCCGCCGCCGGGAAGAGGCTGGATGTGTTTTTGGTCGCGGTGACGACCTCCGATGTACCCGAGGTCCTTCGACTCAGTCACTTGCTGCGCGACCGCGGCGTCCGGGTTGAATACGCCCTCAAGGCGCAGGCGGTCGCAAAGCAGCTCAAGATTGCTGCGGCGCGCCGGGCAAAAACCGCGGTGATCATCGGCCCCGACGAGCGCACGGCGGGCGAGGTGGTGCTGCGCGATTTGGCCGACGGGACGGAAGAGCGGATGCCGACGACGGAGTTGGAGACAAAGCAAAGGTGGCAGTGAAGTTAGTTGTGGCAGTGAAGCTAGTTGAGGAAAACCCCGACAAGGATATTATCGCAATGGGCCACAATGAGTGACGAGAAGCGCATAACGCCACAGGATGAGGATTTCAGCGCCTGGTACAACGACGTCATAACACGCGCCGAGCTTGCCGACTACTCGCCGGTTCGGGGTTGCATGGTGATCAGGCCGCGGGGATATGGGATTTGGGAGCTGATGCAGCGGGCCCTCGATGACATGTTCAAGGCCACCGGCCATCAGAATGCGTACTTCCCGATGCTCATTCCACAGAGCTTCCTGGCCAGAGAAGCCGAACACGTAGAGGGCTTTGCTCCCGAGACGGCCGTGGTGACGCACGCGGGCGGCAAGGAGTTGGATGAGCCCCTGGTGCTGCGTCCCACGTCCGAGACGATCATCTATGAGATGTTCAGCAAGTGGATTCAGAGTTATCGGGACCTGCCGCTGTTGATCAATCAGTGGGCCAATGTCGTACGATGGGAGCTGCGCACGCGGTTGTTTCTGCGGACCACGGAATTCCTCTGGCAGGAAGGGCACACTGCCCACGCCAACGAAGAGGAGGCGGAAGCCGAGACCCTCAATATTCTGGCGGTGTATCGCCGGTTCATGGAGGAGTGGATGGCGATGCCGGTCCTCACGGGACTGAAGACCGATGCCGAGAGATTCGCAGGCGCCCTGCGCACGTACGCCTGTGAGGCATTGATGCAGGACAACAAAGCACTCCAGGCCGGCACATCGCACAACCTCGGGCAGAATTTCGCCAAGGCGTTCGACGTGCAGTATCAGACGCCGTCGGGCGACATGGATTACGTGTGGAACACGTCATGGGGAGCCTCCACGCGACTCATCGGTGGTGTCGTCATGACCCACGGCGACGACAAGGGACTGGTGTTGCCGCCGCGGCTGGCGCCGATTCAGGTGGTGATCGTGCCGATTTGGAGAAGCGAAGCGGAACGGACCGCTGTACTCCAAGTCTCCGCGCGGGTCGGCGAGGTCCTGAAGGAATCCGGTGTGAGGGTCGAGATCGACGATCGCGACGGCATGAAGCCGGGTGCGAAGTACTATGCGTGGGAACTCCGGGGGGTACCGGTGCGGTTGGAGATCGGTCCGCGGGACGTTGCGGAGGGGCAGGCGGTCCTGGCGCGGCGAACGGGGGGCAAGGTGCCGGTCAAGATGGACGAGATCTCCGAATTCGTCCACGAAACGTTGAACACGCTGCAACGGACCCTGCTCGAGAACGCCCGTTCCCGTCAGGCGCAGAACTCGTACCGCAACGTGACCTTGGACGAGCTGGTGGACCTCATGGCCGGAACCGGCGGGTTCGCCTATGGAGGGTTCTGTGGCAGTGCGGCCTGCGAGCAACGCATCAAAGACCAAACCAAAGCGACGATCCGGGTCCTTCCGGGCCCGGATTTCCAGTCCGACAGCCCGCCGGAGAAGTGTGTCGTGTGCGGCGAGGCGTCCACGGCCGAGGCCGTGTGGGCCAGAGCCTATTGACCGCTAGAACTCCTGTTCCTCGAGCAGCGTGAGGAAGTCCTCGGGCGATTTTAGCTGCTCGAGTCTCTCAGGCACGTTCGGTTCCTTGGCGAACTGGGCGATCTTTCCCAGAACCGGCAGGTACTGG
>JBDHHA010000407.1:0-2788 GCA_039589615.1 Gemmatimonadota bacterium | reverse complement strand
CCAGCCCCACGGAGCCCCCAACCCCCAGGCAACCCGGGCCCTTCCAGCGCGCCCTTGCAGGGGTAAGTACCCGTCTGCATGTTAGCCTAAACTCCAGTCCCACTCTGACTTAGAGAAACTTTCATGTTCCGGATACGCTGGATTGCGCCCTGCCTTTTAGTCGCGCTGTGCGGCCTGGCCCAGCCTGCTGATGCACAGGTGGCGGAGATTCAAGTGCTACCGCCCGATCTCAACCTCACCGTTGGCGAGACCGGGAACGTGATCGCGACGCTGTTCGACGCGCGGGGTAACCCCATCACCGCGGCGGCACCCCTGAGTTGGGTGTCGAACAACCTCTCGGTGGCGGTCGTGGAGTACAACCCGGCCGCGCCCAACTTCGCCACGGTCAGGGCTGTCTCCCCCGGCATCGCGCAGATCCAGGCTCGATCCGGCAACATCAGTTCCACGGTGGTGGTTGCCGTCCAGGCGGCACCCATCGAGGAGCCCGAGGCCGCGGCGGCCGTCACGCCGGACTCGGTCCTGCCCGGAGACGTCTCCAACACCAGCATCGGCTTGGTCGCGCGGGTGCAGCCCCACAACTTCGGGTTCGCCCAGGAGTGCCGCGTGGGTGGTTTTGTCGGGGCCAATCTGCTGCTGACGTCCTACCTGGCAATCCGCGGCGCCGACTCCGTCGAGGTGGTGACCTCGGACGGCCAGCGGGTGACGTCGGGCGTTCGCATCGCCGCGTACGACGCCCCCAGCGATCTCGCCGTCTTGCACGTCCCCGTGCAGCGATCCGGTGAGTTCACCGTGGGCGAGGATCCGGATGTGGATGATTACGTGTGGGCCCTGGGACAACCCAGCTGCCAGGCGACGCAGGCGACCCGAGCCCGTATCGCGACCACCCCCTCCACGGGGACCATCGGCCTCAGCCGGGTGTTGGGGCTGGGGCAGGTCGGCGCCCCGGTGATCAACCAGGCGGGTGAGGTCGTGGCTATCGCCTCCGTGGGGTCGGCGGCGATTCGTGCCACGGACCTCGCATCCATGACGACGCAGGCGCGCCGCAACCTGGCCACCGGCTCGCTCCTCCAGCCGCTTCAGGTCGCCCAAGCCGAGCAGCACGCGTATGGCTCCATTGCGCTCCGCTCCAACATGACCAACGCGGTGGCGCGCATCGCGCCGCGGGAGGACTGGCACTGGCCGGAGTTGGCACAACAGAGTCCCCTCCCGCTGACGTTTTCCGGCCCTCAGGGCCGGTACCAGATCGAGCTGGTGGCCAGCGGCGCCGTCCAGAGCACCACCACGGTGACCATGGAAGCGGGCGTCGCCAACCAGGTGCTCCTCACGCCCACGTTGCTCGCCCAACAGGAGACGCCTCCCCCGGAGCCCGAAACACCACCGGGGGCCCAGATCACACCCCAGGGTGGCGGCGGCGGCGGAGGGGCGATCGTCGCAGTGCTTCTCGTCCTGGCGGGCGGCGGAGCCGCGGCGGCGTTCTTGTTGAAGCCAAGTGAGGAGGGTGGTAATGGCGGTGGCAACGGCGGTGGGAGTGGCTTGGGGTCCATCCACATCGTCATACCACGGCGATAGGCGAGGTGCCGTCATGAAATCAAACGCGTCGTCGCCTCTCCGGCCCGAAGATCGAAAGCCAACAACCATGTGGAAGCCATCACTCGTCGCCCTCGCGTTGCTCTCAACGGCATCGTTCTTGGCGTGCAAGGACGACCCAACGGGTCTCGACGGAACGGGACGGCTCGTCCTGCGCATCGTGCCCCTCGAGGAGGCACGGCCGCCGGCCGATTCCACTGCCGACGAATCAGCCAACGCTGGAAGGGCCGAGTCGGTCACCGTCAAAGTCGGTGACTCCCTCGCCGTCGTGAGTCCCGACAGTGCGTCGGACGACGTCCTGGCCCAGGTGGACCAGCCCCAGGTGCCCCTGCGAGACATCGTGCGCATCATCATCGAGGGCCCTACGGACTTCACCCGAGACTACACTCCCAACCCCGACGGGAGTCTCGACGTCACCATCCCGAATCTGACAGCGGGCAGCGGATACACGGTGCAGGTGTGGGGCATGGACACGGACCTCGGTGGCCAGCTCGTCTCGGAGTTCGGCATGACGTCGGGTGTGACGATCACCGAGGACCAAACCACCGTCTCGGAGTTCGGCATGACGTCGGGTGTGACGATCACCGAGGACCAAACCACCACGGCCACGATTCCCTTCGGGTCGTTCCTGCCGACCGTCGATCCCACGATCCCCACCACGACGTCCGCCTTCCAGTTCCGGATCGATTGGAGCGTTGTCTCGACGGCCACGCGCTACGTCGCCGAGGTGGACACGGATCCCAACTTCTCCGGGCCAACCACGGAGCCCTCCAACGATGCCGCCATAATCCTCTCGGTTCCCGACCTGGACACGTATTACTTCCGGGTGCGGGCCGAGAACAATACGGACAATACGGTCCCGGCCAACATGGCCAAGCCCAGCGACCCGGTGGCCTTCAATGTGGTGGCGGATAACGGCGGCCCCACCGGGGACGACGCCGGGAGCGCCATGTTTCTCGGCACCGTCAACAGTGCCGATGGCCAGTACTCCGACTTCAACATCTACCCTGCCTGGGACGAGGACTGGTTTGCCCTCGACCTGACGACGGACGCAACGCTCACCGTAGAGGTCCTGTCGGCCTCCCTGGCGCAACCGGCCCTGGAATTCGAATCTCCGGAAGGCGTCGCGTCGCCGTCCGACCTCATCCCCTTTCTGGAGATCTTCGATCCGAGTCTCACCCTACTTGACAGCGACGGCGAC
>JBDHHA010000406.1:0-5731 GCA_039589615.1 Gemmatimonadota bacterium | reverse complement strand
GACGATGTCGCCCCATCCCGTGCCAGACGCTTCCGCGCCCCAGACCTCGACGCACGCCAAACCGCCGGTGGTCTTGGTTGTGTTGGTTGCATTGGCGCCGACAATGCCAACCAACGTGATCCCTCGGTAGCCCTGGCTGTCCTTCAGACCATAAAACTTGACGCCCCCAGCGTCACCGTCGTCTTTTGTGATTGCGCCATACGTGTCCGTTTCGGTGACCGTCGTCACGCCGTGGGCCACATCGCTGGACTTGAGCGCAAGTATTTCGTTGTCGTAGCCATCCTGGTTAACGGTGATACCGTGGTTCATGTTGGCATTCGCGGCGTCATTGACAAACAGATTGCCATCGACGGCAAGCCGGGTCGACCCAGACGTACCCTTTACCGAAACTATGTCAGAGAAGCCATTAACGGAGATCTCAGTATCGGTCAAATAATTGGCCTTGAGGTTGATGTAAGCACCAGCGCCAATTTCGTCGTATGGGTCAGCCTCTATGTGGATACGCACCACGTCCGACCCGTCGACATCCATGATTAACGTCCCCACGGTGTCCCCAACCGAGGTTGCCCAGATGATGCTATTGCCCACTCCCGCATTCTGTGAATAGAAGTAGATGTCACCCCCGCCATTGACGGCCATCGAATTGCTTGCACCGCTTCTAAATAAGAGATCGCCGGCCGAACGGTCCCACAAGATGTTCGCCTTGGCTGCCGTGTTATCCCCAAACAGCACATCCCCCGCGCCCAGGCTCTCGCTATTGTACGTCTGCGCGTTGGACAACACGATGAACGACGTGGTAGACGCTGCCGAGATGTCCGCGCCGAAAAAGGCGTCCCCGTCTGCCTCGATGGACACCGACTGGCTGCCGGCGTTCCACAGCTCGATGTCGGTGTTGTACATTCGCAGACCGTTGGTGGTGTCGATTGAAAATCCCGAGAAGTCCCCTGCGGCCGGGTCCAAGTCCAGGTCATTACCAGCGGCAAAACCCATCGTGTAATCCGAGTAGGCCAGCATGTTCTCCATGTTGCCAAATGTAGCCACCGGGTTTACGTCGTTCCAGTTGGTGCTGGCGGTGCGGGTGTATATGGTAATGTTCGGTCCCAGGTGGCTGTGGATAGTTTCGGTGCTGGTCAGCTCCAGATAGCCCTCGCCGCTGGCACTTCCCAGGTTGACCACGGCATCGCCGGGCTGCCAGGCGTTTCCCCCGGTTCCGTCGAAATCCCGGTAAACGAAGTAGTCGAACGGCCCGCTGCCGGAAGGACCACAGGCGGCCTGCATGACCTCAGTTTGAGCGACCCCGCCGGGTGCTGTTTTCATGATACAGAAATCGCCAACGGCAAGGCTGTTGTGCTCAGTTTGCATCTCGGCACGCCAAACCTCAACATCGTCAAAATAAACAGTGCCGGCCAGGGACGGCGCGATTAGATATACAATCACCGTCACGTCTCCGCTGCCTGTCACTGTAAAGTAATCATTGACTCGCGTGTATGCAGTCCCCGATATTCCGCTGTACGTCAGCGGAATCTCATAAGTGCTCTCGGTCAGGTTGTATACATAATATTGGCCGCCCTGTGAACCATCGCCCTTGGTCCATAAAGAAAGACCGTAAACATCGCTGGCTGTGAGTGAAAGATACTGAAAAACCTTGGGCTGGACACCCGCGACCTGCGTCATTTTGCAGTGATATGTGCCAGAATGTGGCCCGGTGGCATCACGCCACATAGAGCCATTTGGTATTACTTCCCCCCAGTCTGCAAAAACATCACTGCCGCCAGTGCCAGAAGTTTCAAAGCCGCTATTAGAAACGGTGTTTGCGGGAACAGACAACGACGCGGTGAGATACGTGGTGGGCGCTACCATGATCCGCCCGCCGATGGTCGCCAGCACTGATGCGGCTACCAGCGTCTCGACGTACAGCTCGGCGGCGTAGAGCGTGCGCCACATCGTGTCATAGGCGCCCAGGTCGTCCTCAATCGTCCCGCCCGGTAGCACGTCGTTGCCGCCAGGGTCTAACACGATGTCGCCTATGGTGTCGTGCCCCAGCCGCTGTTGTGGTCCGGTGAGCAACCACTGATGCAACCCCGTCCAGCTTGCCGCGATTGATTCGTCCAGATTATGGGTGTGGTCAGAGCGTGCGAACGTGGATGCCGAACCTTCCGCGCTCGACGTGACGTTGACGCTGTCCGCGTCCGGTGCGGCATTTACAAAGGCGTGGGCGTGGTCACGACGAGCCGCCGTTGTGGCAGTGCCCGCCGCACCGCTCCCGTCTGGAGACGCGCCGGTCGGGAGTGTGCCGTCAAAACGTGCCTGCCAGGCCACGTCCGTCCCGTCCGACTGCAGCACCGCCGATGCTGCGCCTATTGATAATCGCGCCATGCTCGGGCCGCTGTTGGCGTAGAATATGTCGCCGCGGGTGAGCGATGCGCTAATGTTCTGCCCGGTGATGTCGAACACATCGTCAATCGTCGCGTCCAGCGTCACCGCGTTGTGTGCAGCACCGGCGGGTGTTTGCCAGGACACGTCTGTGCCGTCCGACGTGAGAACCGTAGACGCCCCACCTATTGATAATCGCGCCATACTCGGGCCGCTGTTGGCATAGAATATGTCACCGCGGGTGAGCGACGCGCTCAGGGTCTGGGCGCCGCTGATGTCAAATACGCCGTCGATTGTCGCGTCCAGCACCAGCGCGTTGTGCGACTGCCCGCCCGCCGCGCCAGTCAAACCGTGCAATAACGTCTTGACGCGAGCGCCGTCGGTTATGGCGTCCTGTCTGCCCAGCGTTCGTTTTGCCATCAGTCCCGCTCCCGCGTCCAGTCCAGCCGCGTGATGCCCTTTTCGTGGATGAACCACGTCTCGTCCAGCCATACGCGGCGCGGGTCGTCGTCGTCTGACCCGCCCGCCGGCGTCGGCTCTGCCGGCATATCTAACATCCGGCACCACCCCGGCTGAAACTCCAGCGGGATGACCGTGCCCCCGCCGTTGTAGCGCATCTGTCCCCGGTGGAACTCGTAATGCGTGTCCGAATGCCTTGCTTCAAAGCGGAACTCACGCCCCGGATACGTCCCGCCCATCCACGACGTACCCGCCCCGTCACCCACGTCGATACACTTCTCTATCTGCCGCCAGATGGTGACCGGGTTGGTCGACTCCAGAAAAACCTCCGCGCTGTTATCGTCGATGAGCGCGTTGGACGATGCGATGAACTCCGATTCGTCTATCAGATTGGTAATGTGGCTGTCGGCGTTGGCCGTGCCTTCTGTCAGCGCATAACGCCAGCCCAGTGTCCAGTTCATCCCCATGCAGGTGACAACCAACCTGTCGGGTCTGGGTTTGCGCCGTGGGTCGGGCATCTGCCCTTCCGGCAGATCCTGGAAGCCCAGCGAGCGCCCGCGCTGGACAGGTTTGGTGCGCGGCCAGGCGTTCTCGGTCAGCTCCCGTTGCGCCGCGCCGGTCGCTTCGGCATCGCTCATCTCGCGTTCCAGGTAGACGCCTTCGATGCGCCCGTATTGCTCGATACTATCATCGTCCGAGAACCACTGCGTTTCACAGCGCAGCGGCGACGTGTACAGCACCGCGCCGTCGGCGTAGACCTCGTTGCCCGCCCCTGACGACAGCAACTTGACCCGCACTGTCGTGTCGTCGTTGCTGTTAGGCACCTGGCACTGCAGCCACGCCCGGCCGCTGCCTGAGGTGGCGCGGCTGGCGATGACACCGCCCGCGCCGTCGTCGACCTGTAATGTCCACGGACCTACGTTGACGTCCACAATCATGCCGCAGTCGTAGGCCGTGCTGGCGCTAATGGTGACCGTGCTATCCGCGTGCGGTCTGGCGCCCTCACCCACGTTATCGCTGATGATGTGCATGGCAGTCGGGCCTTTGGCGAACCAGTCGGTGGTCGTTTCGATGGTGGACGGGGTACTCACCGCTATCCAGCTTCCACTTTCCACGTCGCCCAACGGCAGCACGTTGTCGCCTATTTTGCTGTATATCACCGATCTGGCCCTCCCACCAGGCTATGCCGCCACCCGTCACCTTGATGCGCCGGCCCAGGTTGGTGAGGAAGAACACTTCCATGTCGGTGGTCGGTCCGATATACTCACCCTCCCCAAACCAGTTGCCGCCTACGGAGCGGGTGCTGTGTTTCCACTTTGAAAATAGGCCGGTCAGTCCTTCGATGAAGGTATCGGCATCGGCCAGGTTTTCCCACAACTCAATCGAGAACATAGTTTTATTTCACAGTCCTAGCCTATTCTAGCCCCCCCATTCAACTAAAGTCAGCACGTCACCCCGCAACGTGAGCCAACGCGGGTAATAGTCAAACCATACCTGCATGTTATCGCTTGCCTCCGACTCAGTGGCACGCTGTGCTGCCCCTATGATCTTAATGTCGCCAGTCGGGACACCCCACGAATAGGGGTCGAACTGGATGTCTTTTACGTTGTCCGTCGCGGTGCCGGAGGTAAGAACGTTGTACGCGACTAACTCGTCATCCGGCGACGACGCCAAATAGGCAGAATACTGATTGCTGCCGCTGACGGCGATATGCGCCCCGCTTATGTGCATGGCCCCTTCGCTCACCGGAATGAGCGTGAATGAGTCCAGTTCTAAGTTGCCGCTACCCGTGCCGTACTCTTCAGCCTCAGCGCGTAACGCAAACTTTTTTACCAGCCCCACGTTTGTCACAGTCCGCTCTACTGGAATGTTCACAAAACCTACGGGATAGTAGTACCAGTCCCCGGCGCTCACCCCCGAGCCAGGAACCAGCACTCGCTTGCCCGTCTTCCACTTGCTGTCGGTGCCTTCGTCGTAATAGCCCGACAGCATCCGCACCCGGAACGTCCTGGTAGCACCCGAAGACGCCCTCGCCCGCAACAGCACCAGATGCGTGCCGTTCTGGTCGTTAATGTAGCTCGTGACGTCTATCATCTGCACAGTCGCCCGCGGCAGTATGTTGTTATCAGCGCCGCCGGCAGGCGTCCAGCGTGCATACCGCGAGTTGATGGCACTAGAGTCGCCCGTTATCCGCGTTGTGTTATTTTCCAGCGTCGCATTCGCGGCACCAAAGTCCCAGTTAGATTGGAAATAATAGCGGTTTCCTAGTTCGTCACTTCTGAAACCCACCCACGCTTCTGTTAATGCCGTGGTTTGCGAAGTATCTGGTGCGACGTAGATGCTATTGACCCGACCTGGCACGTCGCCCAAGACCGCCGCCGACCCATACAAGCCGCCTCCTACCGTGCTGAGAAAATTACCTGTGTCTAGTGCCGACTCCGCTTCAAGCGCTTCCCAGAACGGATGCCGGGTTAGCGCCATGTCCATATCGTTGATTGTGTTGCCCGGTGTCACAGGTGGACCCAGGAAACCGATATTGTGTTTGGTCTTGCCGTTGAACACCAGTGACCGGCGTCCATAGGCTTCGTTTTCCAACTGGGCATACAACCAGACTTCATCCACATTCGCGTATGAGCGGTTGGCGTGCTCGTTCGCCCGGCGCAGGATAGTGTCGATTCTTTGCAAGCTGTAGGCCAGATGGTCGTGGCTCAGGCCATTGACGCGCAGCTTGATAACCTCGTCCACCACGTCCCAGGTGCCGTCCGGTTTCTGTGCTGCTCGGCCAGGTTTCCAGCCGCCGGAACGCACCTGGAACCTACTTGTATTGCCGTATAGGTCGATGCTCTCCTCACCTCGGCGCAGGCTAAGGACAGTGGTCATGGTCTACGCTCCGTTTGAT
>JBDHHA010000405.1:0-2782 GCA_039589615.1 Gemmatimonadota bacterium | reverse complement strand
AAACGCGACTCCATCGGTAGCTCCCGCGGGGACAGTAATCCACCCCGTCCCCGCTGGCTCGACGGTGTCCGGTGTCGCGTTCGTTGTGCTCTTGCTCCCCGTCAATAGAGCAAAGGCATTAGAGGTAACCAATCCGGCGTTATAGCTCATGCGGGAACCCTCCAGATGCAAGCGTGGGATGATGTCGTGTTGAGCGTGATTCCGCTGTCGACCTGTAGGATTTCTATCTGCACTGAGCCGCTCGAGCTCAATTTTAGGTAAGCGTCCGCGGAATCAATGGACTCTGCATAGGTCCCGGGCGATAGCTCTCGGTTCGTCGCTCCCTCTTTCCCGAGTAGGCTCCCCCCGACCTCTCTCCACTGATAGCGGAGGTTTGACGCCACGAGCGTACGCGTGATCGCCCCGTAAAATCTCAACAGATACTCGCCCGCGGGGAGCTGAATATCATTTGAGGAGATGGTCGGAGTGAATCCGCTCGAGGAGCCGACGAGACTGGGAGTCAACGGGTTGTTAACGGTGGGCGTCCCCGAGAACGTGAAGAACGCCGCGTCCATATTGCCGGAGAGAAGGGCCGCTTCTGGCTCATAGGTCATAGCGTCCCCCTTAAATGATATGCCAATTAGTCCCATCGGTTACACAGGTAAACGATGAATACTGGACGGAAAGGACCTTATTTGCCACGCCGTCAATCGTCCCGCTCGCGGGTGTCACTGTGACGTTTGCGGTCCCTAAGCGCTTAATCTGAGCTTTATATCCGCTGTTGCTGGTGACGGTCGGGAGAGTGATATTCACCGCGGCCGCTCCATTGTCGACGAGATAGACATCCTCGAGGACCGACGCGGCCGGATTCGAGATTGTCGAGTCGGTCCCGCTGCTATCGGTGGTCACGGTTGGGCGAGAGACGCCTGGGAGATTTGTCAACTGCGAACCGTCGACCGCTGGCAATCGCGACGAGCCGTCGAGTTGAACGATCTGGTTCGCTCCGGTCCCCGCGTCCACGTTGAGAGCTGAGGTCGCCCCGGTTCCGCTAATCGTCAGGCCGGTCCCATCGATGCCGCCGACATCGTCGGAGTAGAGAACGACGATCCCAGTCCTACCAGCGACGCTCGTCACCGGAGCGCTCGGGAGGTTGGTCAACTGCGAACCGTCAACCGCTGGCAATCGAGCGGAGCCGTCGAGCTGAACGACCTTGCTCGCTGTGGTTCCGACATCAACGTTAAGCGTCGACGTCGCGCCGGTTCCGCTTGTGACGATACCGGTCCCGGCGAGGTTGAGCGTCGCGTCATCCGCGTAAAGGTTAACGGCGCCGGTCGCTCCATTGACGGAACTCACCGGAGCGGCCGGGAGGTTCGTGAGCTGTGAGCCGTCGACCGCTGGCAATCGCGACGAGCCATCGAGTTGAACGATCTGATTCGCTCCCGTTCCCGCGTCCACGTTAAGAGCAGAAGTCGCGCCGGTTCCGCTGATCGTCAATCCAGTCCCATCGATGCCGCCGACATCGTCGGAGTAGAGAACGACGATCCCAGTCCTACCAGCGACGCTCGTCACCGGAGCACTCGGGAGGTTGGTCAACTGCGAACCGTCAACCGCTGGCAATCGAGCGGAGCCGTCGAGCTGAACTATCTTGCTCGCCGTGGTCCCGACATCAACGTTAAGCGTCGACGTCGCGCCGGTCCCGCTTGTGACGATACCGGTCCCAGCGAGGTTGAGGGTTGCATCGTCCGCGTAGAGATTAACGACTCCGGTCGCCCCATTAACCGAAGTCACTGGAGCGGCCGGGAGGTTGGTTAGCTGCGAACCATCGACCGCTGGCAACCGAGACGAGCCGTCGAGCTGAACGAGCTGATTCGCTCCGGTTCCGACGTCCGCATTAAGCGTCGATGTTGCGCCCGTCCCGCTTAAAACAAGCCCGGTCCCGTCGATATTTAAGACCGTATCGTCCGCGTAAATATTGACCGCGCCGGTTGCCCCATTAACAGAGGAGACCGCAGCGGCCGGGAGGTTCGTGGACGTCGAGCGTAGAAGTGGCGCCCGTTCCGCTGACAACGATCCCATCTCCCGCAAGGTTGAGCGTCGCATTATCCGCGTAGAGATTAACCGCGCCGGTCGCTCCGTTGACGCTCGTAACCGCGCCGCCTCCAGCTCCGCCGCCGATAGGTCCGGTGAGTTTGATCGCCATGATGCCCCCCTAGACCGTGGTCGTCTCAAAACCGCAGATGATGACGAGCTCGTCACCGGCCGCGGCTTTGCGATAGGCGATGGTAGTCGGAGAGCCTCCGCTGAGACCGTTAATATCGATACTCACCGTAGAGTTCGCCGGGACCTCGAGCTCGCCTGATGTCGCGTCGCCGGCTCCGGTTCGCGCGCGGAGCTTAAAGAACGCGCTCGCCGTGGTCGACGTGTTGTGGACCATTACCGCGGTAAACGCGAGAGACGCGGTGAACGCGGAGCCCGTCTTTGAGTCGGTGAAGCTCGACGCGGTGAGGTCTGTCCAGTCGGTCGACGCATTGCCGGAGGTATCGGTCGAGCCGATAAACGCCGCCGTTCTGACCGGTTGAGTAGTATTTGAAAAGCGGCCCATTATTGTCTCCCGGTGAATCTGTGTTCAGCTGCGTTGCCCCCGACTAAGAGTCCAAGAGCGGTTTGAATACTGAGCAAAACTTCAGTGTCAGCTTTTCCCATGATAGCGAGCAGAGTTGTCGCTGCAATACTGACCAGATACGCCGCCATCTTGCGCCCGCCTACGGCGGCGACGAGCTTATGAGAGGTCGACGGTTTGAGG
>JBDHHA010000404.1:0-2202 GCA_039589615.1 Gemmatimonadota bacterium | reverse complement strand
CCATCTGAGCCACCACGAGTGCACTCCGGGTGGTGCCCTGCCATCCGCCTACCGTGTGGGCACGTCCACCCTGCTTCAGCGCCTCGACGATGGGCGTGCGAGACATCTGTAGCGCCGGCAGCACCCCCACCACCACGGCAGTGCCCAGCGTGAGCGCCAGCGCAAAGAGCAAGACCCAGCCGTTGACGGCCACCTCCGCCAGGCGGGGGATACCGCCGGGATCCAGGGTCTTGAGGAGGTCGAGAGACCACACGGTGAGAAGGATTCCCAGAATCCCCCCGGCACCCGCCAGAAGCGTCGACTCGGTGAGGAGTTGGCGGAGCACCGTGCCCCGTCCGGCCCCGAGGGCCGCGGAGATGGCAACTTCTCTGCTTCGCCCCGAGGCTCGCGCCAGGAGGAGGTTCGTGAGGTTGGCGCACGCCACCAGGAGAACGAACACGACGGCCCCCATGAGGATGGTCAGGATGCGAGGCATCTCCTCTCCCACCACCCACATTCGGTAGGGCTGGAGCGTCGTCGCCGTCATCATGTTCCCCGCGGGGTTCTCCTCGGCGATCCGCAATGCCAGTGCGTTCAGCTCCTGCTGTGCCTCGGCTACTCCGACACCGTCACGCAGCCGTCCGGTGACGAAGAGACTGTTGTTGCTGCGGTTGCCCGTGGTTGTGGGGATCAAGGGGAGATAGACGTCGTTCCACGACAAGACGTCCTCGCCGGGGGGGAGCACGCCCCTCACGATGAAGGGCTCGCCGTTCAGGGTTAGCGTCGTGCCGACCACCCGGTCGCCGGGCTCGAAGTGGGTCGCATAGAAGCTGTGGCTCAGGAGGACGAGCCGGCGGTCTTCGGCCCGAAGGACGCCCTCGGTGGGGAAGTGGCCGCCCTGGAGCGGCTCGATGCCGAGGAGAGGAAACAACTCGGGCGTGATCCTGCCGGCAGTCAAGCGTTCCGGATCACCCGGACCCGTGAGCACCGCGCTCCCCGGCTCGTAGGCACCCAGTGCCTCGAACGAGCGGTTCAGCGACCTGAGATCGGCGAAGTTCGGCGGCGAGACGGACATGGCCGAGAAGCCTCGCTCGTCGTTCCGTCCGTAGACCCGAAAGAGACGATCCTCTTCGGGGTAGGGGAGACGCTCGATGATGATCTGATGGGCGACGCTGAACACCGCCGTCGGGGCGCCGATGCCGAGGGCGAGGGTCACCACCGCGACGCCGGTATAGAGAGGACTGCGACGAAGCCCGCGAACCGTATACCGGATGTCTCGCACGACCCCGGTGGGCGGGTGGATCCCACGGATCCACGCTTTGTCCTGGGCTACCGCAGTCCACTCGGCGGCGATGGTTCTGACGAGCTGCCACCACCACCACAGCCTTGCCCGCAAGGGCCCGATCCGAGGCAGCACATGGGTGAAGTAGTCCTCGGCCAGATCACCGAGGACGTGGTCGCGGTGATGACGGGGGAGGGCCCGTGCTATGAAGGAAGGGATCTTCGGCAGGCGAGGATCAGTGGGTGTCATGAAGACGTCTCCGACTCCGCACCCTTCCACATGGCTTCCAGCATCTCCCGAGATCGCTCGAGGGCGAGCACGCCCTCGGGCTCGAGCCTGAAGTGCTTCTTCGACCGGCCGCCCCGCTCCGCCGTGGGCTCGCCGATAAAGGAGGACACGTACCCCTTGGCCTCCAGCCGGTCCATCGTGGGGTAGATGGCCCCGTGGGAGACCTTCCGGCCCGTGCGGGTCTCGATCTCCCGGCGGATCGTCACGCCGTAGGCGTCGGGGCCCAGGTGCCGAACGGCCAGGAGGACGATCTGCTCGAATTCGCCCAAATAATCACGTCTCGTCATTTATCATACTCCGTATGACAAATAGACGGGGGATAGACCGAAATGGTTTCGTGAGAATCTCTTCAGGGCAAGCTCAGCCCAAGAAACCTTCACCACCGTATGATCTATCTCGGCGCATATTTGGCTCGAGGAGTTCCGTTCAAAACGAGGTAGATGGTGTTGCCGCGCCGGTGTGAAGCCCGAGGGCGCGGCCGCCCAACAAAATGACGAGGAGGACCTCCGATGAGTGATCGTGAGGGTCTTGCAGCGCTTTGGAAGAAGGAAGACTGGTGGGCGGTGTGGCTGGGTTTTGGGGTACTGCTGGTCGCTGTTGTCCTCGCGGGTCTCGGCTCCGGGATCCGAACACCCAAGATCCAGCGGTGGGGC
>JBDHHA010000403.1:0-2214 GCA_039589615.1 Gemmatimonadota bacterium | reverse complement strand
AGTTTCGCGGCGACTCTCTCATCGCGTTCGACTACTGGGCAAGACGCGTCACAGTACTGAGCCCCCAGCGCGAGGTGTCCCGAATCATCACCCTGCGGTTGCCCTTCGTGCGGAGGCTGCACCCTCTCGACCAGACGAGTTTTGTTGCCACATTTATTTCTCCCTCAGTTCTACGCGCCGAAGGGGTCGAGGGCCTTGTTCGGAAGCCGGAACCCGTAGTGCGGTTCTCGATCACCGGAGAAGTCATCGATACGGTAGCGTTCAGTGCAGGAGTCGAGGAAGTTCTTCTCTCCTCGGGCGCACACAGTCCGCTCTTCGGAAAGTTGGACCACCTCGCTGTCTACCAGGAACGGATCTATCTCGGATCGGCCGATCAAATGCAGATCGACGTGCTTGGCGCGAACGGGCGGTTGGAGCGGATCATCCGGGTGCCGGACTACGACCTTCACCTCTCCGCCCAGGAGTTACAGGCAGAGCGGGACTGGCGTCTCGGCGAAGATCCCTCGCCCTTTGTAAGGGACTATGTCTCGTCCTTGCCGGACCCCGAAACTAAACCTGCGTACGCTGACCTTCTGGTCGACACCGAGGGGTTTGCATGGGCCGCAAAGTTCCAGGGACGGGCTGAAAGTAATGAGCCGCAACGGTGGAACGTATTCGACCCCGCCGGAGAGTGGCTCGGCTCCGTTCAGGTTCCTGCCCGCTTCACCGTGTACGAGATTGGCCGCGATTACGTACTTGGCCTCTGGCGCGACGCGGACGACGTGGAGCATGTGCGGATGTACGAGCTGATCAAACCCTAGCCGCCCGTGGAGCATCCGATGCCCGTGCGCACGCCCAACATTCTGATGCTTCTGCCCGCAATCTGCGTGGAAGTGAGCTGTGCCCGACCTCCAGAGCGCCCTTCGTTCGCTGTGCGTGATAGCGCCGGCATCCAGATTGTCGAGAACGTGGGACCTTCGTGGACGGAAACCTCCGCCTGGAGTGTCGCGGCGGAGCCGCAATACGTCATCGGAGGTGCAACCGACGACCCTGCCTACCAATTGTGGAACGTCACGGGCATGGCGAGGCTATCGGATGGACGCACCGTCATCCTCAACGCCGGCACCAGACAGCTCCGCTTCTACGATGAGCGCGGTCGGCACGTTCGAGACCGTGCCGGGGAGGGAGACGGCCCAGGCGAGCTGCGTGCAGCAAGGAGGCTCGTCCGCACGCTTGGAGATTCACTACTCGTGCTGGATCGGTGGACGATTCACGTATTCGACTCGGAAGGGGAGTTCCTCGATAAGAAGGCGATCCCGTACAATTTCTCGAGAGATCCATCGCAGTCCTTTGCCGGACCGATGGACATCCTGTCAAACGGCAATGTGCTGGCCTTCGTGAACGCCCCCACGTCTGGTACGCCGACGCCAGGTGTCTTGTATCGACCGCGTTTGGGGGTCGCCATGTACCTGTCGGATATCGACAGCCTTGTGAACTTGACATGGACGGGTGGTGCCGAGCAGGAGTACCTCGAAGTCGGACGGTTTCCTCACAACTACATTCCGCCTCACGCTCGTGACGCGAGCTTCGTGGGAGGAGGAGTCGTACCGATAGCGGTGTTGGCCGACAATGCCTCCTACGAGTTCCATGTGTACTCCGGCGCGGGAGACCTCATCCGGATCGTCCGTCGAGAGTGGCTCGCACGGCCTGCTCAACCCGAATGGTTCGATATCTGGAAGGAAGAACAGCGAAACGCCGAATGGACACGAGGCCAGTTGCCAGATTTGGAGAGAGCGTGGGCGGCCATGACCCTCCCGACAACGCTTCCCGCGTACAACCGGCCCACCGTGGCCACGGACGGAAGCGTCTGGATGCTCGAATCCACCGCGCCCGGCGAGACCGACGTGACGTACGCGGTCTTTGCTGCTGATGGTCGGATGATGGGATTGGTTGCACTCCCACCGGGCCTCGAGAAGAACAGCATCAGGCCCCCGTATATCGACGCGGAATTCTTCATCGGGGTGTGGATCGACGAGGTCGGCCGTGAGGAAGTGCGCGCGTATCGAATACTCAAGGGCTCTTAGTCCATGGCGACTCACCTCCGCTATGCAATCCTGCCTCTGATCTTGATGTTCTCGTCGTGCGGGGAGCGCCGATACACATCTGTCGACTCCGCATTGGTACGAGACAGCAGCGGCATTCGAATAATCGAGTTCACACTGGAAACCAATCCTG
>JBDHHA010000402.1:0-2215 GCA_039589615.1 Gemmatimonadota bacterium | reverse complement strand
GACGTGGTGTTGCCTATGGTCTATCCCAGTCATTACTACCGCGGAGCGTACGGCATCCCGTTCCCCAACGCCGAACCGTACGCCACCGTGAGCCGCGCCCTGGCGGCCGGCGTGGAGCGGAACGAAAAGATCCCCAACGCGGCGCGCATTCGGCCGTACCTCCAGTCGTTCTCCATTCGCCGCGTGGTCTACAGGGCGCCGGAGATCCGCGCGCAGATGGAAGCCACCTACGATCTCGGGTTGACGGATTGGGTGTTGTGGAATGCTAGCGGCCGCTATCCCGCCGACGCGTTCCTCTCCAACGGCGTGTCCAGCGCGGCGTCCACCGTACAGTTCGATCCGAGAATGCGATAGTCAGGGCTCGATCACTTCGATCGTATAACCCGAAATCGACCGCAGCACGTTGTCGCGGTCGGCGACCTGCAAGATCTCCGCAGAGTAATCCTGTACTCTCTCCCCCAGCGAGACCTCAAAGCTGACCAGGCCTCCGGTCGCGATGTTGCCGAAGACAGCCACCCTGGTCGTGGTGGGTCCCGTGCTCCGAAAGTGCACCTGCGGACCAGACGTGGCGAGCGTCCTGAACTCCGCGATGACTCCTCCTGAAATCGAGAAGAGAATGGCTCCGTCACTGGGATTGGGAGACGTCAACGAAACTACGAATTCCCTACTCTCTACCGCTTCCGTTGGATCACCGCCACACGCCAGCAGCGCCCCGCAGCCAACGACGAGGCAGATACTGGACCACTGCTTGATCCAGGTTCCGGCACCACGTCGATGATCAATCACGAAGCACCTCCGGACTGTTGACCGTGCCCATCCGCTGCAGGAACGCTCGCACGTCGCCAATGTCGAACTCATCGTTGCGGTTGCCGATCAAGTCGAGATACAGCAGCTCCGACGGCGATAACAACCCAACGCCCAACAGCTCGTCGATCACGTCTGTCGTGCTCAACACCGGCTCCTCGATCACCAACTCGTAGGCGCGTTCGCCCGCGAGCGATTGGGACTCGGCGCGCGCCTGGAAGCGGAACGCCCCTGATTCCATTGGCACGCCGCTCACCACTCCCGTCACCCCGTCGAGGCTCAATCCTGGCGGCAGCGTACCGGCGGCTACGCTCCACGTCACGGCCGGGTCGGCTGCAGTGAGCGTGTCCGCATACTCCTGGCCGATGACGCCTCCACGGAGGCGGTTCTTGGTGATCCGCAGCAAGGCGCCGACATCTACGACGTGTCCGGGTGCCCGAATTGCGGCGGGATTGAACTCCACGACGCGCCCCTCGGCCTGATAAAGCCCGAATGTCGCCGACGACGCGAAGAGGCGAGCCGTTCCCATACCACTCGCGTCGCGGCCGAACGCCAAGGTGATCGGTGTGCCTGCATCCATGAAAGCAAACACCTCTTCGAGCAGGGTGCCGTCCGGTCCGTACAAGCTCACTTCTCCCAGGAATCCATTGGCGACATAGAGGTTGCCGTCCTCGTCGAGGGCCATTCCAGTGAAGCAGCAGTTCTCGAATGAGCCGGTGACGAGAGTTTCTACAACGCCGTTCGAGAGCTTCATGAGGGAATTGTCGAACCCCATCATGTACAGCTCTCCGCTCGGGGCGAAGGCGAGGGCCGCCGGCGACACGGGCAGCAGGAAGGCCTCGATGAGGCCGCCATACGGGTCGCGGTGGCTCAGGATCGGGAAACCGGTCATCATATCCCAGGACCCCATCCAGAGACCGCCATCCGGCCCAAGCGCGATGGGCCCCGGGTTGATCCCAATGGACAGCGTATCGATCTCGGTGTCCGTGATGATCTGTAGCGTACCGTCCCAACTGGGAACGATGAGGTTGCCGAAGGCGTCGAACGTCATCCAATCGCCGCCCTGAACGAAATTTTGGAAGAGCGACGAGCTTCCGTCCGGGGCAACGCGGGTAATCCGCCCCATTGCCACATCCGCGACAAAGAGGTTTCCCACCGAATCGAACGCCAACGCTATCGGAACCTGGAAGCCCGAGGCGAAGGTGGTGATGGGGTTGCCTGGGGGCGGCGGAATGGCGCTGATATCCACGGAGTAGAAGTAGCTGGACCCTCCCCCGCCGCCGAGGTCCCTGATCGCGAAGAAATAATCCCCTTCGGATTCGATCTGGAACCGGATGCGGCTATCCAGACTTCCTGCGTCATCGTTGAACTCGAGGGAAGTGACACCGTCCCTGTCGAACAGCTGCAACGT
>JBDHHA010000401.1:0-2751 GCA_039589615.1 Gemmatimonadota bacterium | reverse complement strand
ATCTGGTGTTACGACTGCGGGATGCAGGCGCTTGTCGTGCCGACGGACGCTATGCCCGATCCCGAGTTGCGCCATCTCGGGGTCGTGGAGATGCCGCCGATCTGGACACGCTACGCCCGCTGTCCCCACTGCGAGGGGTTCACCGATGCCGTCTAACATAGTTGTGGTGGGAGAAATAGGCATCAACCACAACGGGTCCGTGGAGATCGCCAAACAGTTGATCGACATGGCGGTGGACTGCGGCTGCGATGCGGTGAAGTTCCAGAAACGTACCATCGAGCTCGTATACTCGCCCGAGGAGTTGGCCCGCCCCCGCGAGAGCCCGTGGGGGACTACCAACGGGGACCAGAAACGCGGCCTCGAGTTCGGGCGGGACGAATACGACGAGATCGATGCCTACTGTCTGCAACAGGGTATCGATTGGTTCGCGTCGGCCTGGGATTTTGAGGCATTGGCGTTCCTCCATGCCTACGACCTTAAGTACAACAAGATCGCGTCCGCCATGGTGACGAACGAGCCATTCCTGCGTGTGGGAGGCGCGGTGCCCGTTCGTCCTGATGCATACCGTGTCCACGTACCCTACCCCAGACCATGAACTCAATCTGCGCTGCATTCAGGCGCTCAGACAAATCCATCCGCGGGTAGGCTACAGTGGACACGAGGTAAGCCCCCTGCCGTCGATTGTGGCGGCAGCCTTGGGGGCCGAAGTGATCGAACGGCACATCACGTTGGACCGCACGATGTACGGGAGCGACCAGGCGGCGTCATTGGAGAGACGTGGGCTCGAGAGCATGGTGGACGGGATCCGGCGCGTGCCGTTGTATCTCGGGACCGGGGTCAAGGTGATCACACCGGGGGAACGGGACGTGGCCAAGAAACTGCGCTATTTCGAGGAGGCGGCGTGACGGACGAGACCCACGACGGCCCCGTGTGCCAGCTTGTCATGTCCGAACAGGACACGTTCTTCGATCAGATCAAGGAGAACGCCGCCTGGGGACCGACCATGCTGACGGCCAATAGTCGTGTCGGGCAAAGCCTCGTGATCTGCGGTGCCGGCCCCTCGCTGGCCGATCACTGGCACGAGATCCCGGCTGCGGACGAGGTATGGGCTTGTAACTCGGCCCTGCCCTATCTCATGGACCGCGGAGTGGGGGTAACGCACGGGTTCACGATCCACCAGACGCGCACCATGTTCGAGGCGACGGAATGGGGCGACCGGGTGTTCCCCGTCCACTACTATCTTGCCTCCTCGGTCCATCCGGAGCTCGTGCGCCATATCCAGGCGGCGGGTCGGCCCATCAGTATGTTCCACAGCCTACTGGGGATCGACAACCCGAGCGACTGGGAGGGGTCCGGTTCCTACGAGATGTGGCTTTACACGGATGCCAAGATATTCAAGACCTCGATCTCGGCGAACTATGGCCTGAACGCGGTCCCACGCGGGATCTGTCTCGCGCTTGCAATGGGGTTCACGGACATCCGGGTCTACGGAGCGGATTGTGCCGCCCGTCCCAACGCGCCGCCGGCCTCCGCGGTAGATGATGATGATTACCCCGATTGGCTTGACCAGTTGGTGTTCTATCCCGATGGACGTACCGGGCGCGTGTTCGGCGACCGAGCGGTAATGACCGAAGCGACGATTGACGGGACACGTTGGGTCACGCGGCCCGATATGGTGATGTCGGCGTGGCATCTCGTGGACCTTGCCCATACCTATCCCGGCATCACGTACATTGGGAACACGCTGGTTAACGCCATCATCAACAAGGGTGAAGCGTTCTGGGATCGGCTGCCCAAGATGTTGGGCCGCGGACAGGTCGGGAACTTCGGATTTCACGGAGACGTAGACGCATGGAACTCAAAGGCTTCAAGTTAAAGTTCAAGGCCGAAGGCAAGGTCTTGGAGAAGGGCGAACGTGACGAGGCGAAGCGGGATGCTGATGCCAAACAACCGGCCGCGGGATGCGAGCCATCATCCAACGAGGGAGAACAGTAGACCATGGCTCTGAACCCACACTTCAACGCCACCGTGCGGAACGCCGCACTGGACGGCATTGACACCGACCTCGGCACGTCCGCCGTGTTCATCCTGTACGCGGGTGGGCAGCCGGCGAACGCCGACACAACCATCTCGGCCGGGAACGTTAGCGTGGCCGTGCTCGAGTTCTCGACCACGGCGTTCGGTGCCGCGGCCGCGGGCTCGATGACCGCCAACGCGATTGCCGATGACTCGTCGGCGCTCGGCGGGACAGCGGCTTGGTTCCGGTTGCGCGTGAACGCCACGGCGGGTACCACGGCAGTGGCCGATGGCGAGGTCGGCACCGCTGGCGCGGATCTCAACCTGAACGCCGTGACGATTGCGACCGGCGCCACGGTGAGTATCACGTCGTTCACGATCACTATGGCCGCATAGGCGGGGCGCGTCGTCATGGCGCGACAACCGAGGTTCAGTGGCACGGGGGTCGCCGGCTACTCGTCGGATGGAGGTCTTATTGTCCCCACGCCAGCTTTGGGGGGCGCATCATCCAACGAACCCGCCGGGTACACGCAGGTCGGGGTACACCGGTTTGATTCTGTTGAGGAAGATGGGTGGACCAAGACGCTGGACAAACCAAGCGGTACGAACATCACGATTCAGACGGACGCCGGAGCACCAATCAGCCCCTCCAATGTCGCTAGGTGCCGCTACGAGGTGAAGGCGATTGACGCGGGCAAATCGCTGCAACCCATTGCGCTGGAAAAGAACATTTCG
>JBDHHA010000400.1:0-2231 GCA_039589615.1 Gemmatimonadota bacterium | reverse complement strand
TTGCCAAAACGCCGGGGACACCGGCAAGGCCCGGCCAAACGCCAACGGGCGGTGAACCGCCGCGGCGGAGGACAGGGGCCGGACAGAAGGGAATCGTCTGGGGGGCGAGTCGACCGAAGCTGGAAGCCCGGGTGGGTTTCACCCGAAACGCCCGGCATATGACGTTTCACGAACTGGGTATTCGCTACAAGCGAGCCGGTTTCCAGATGAGATCAACGTTGGTCCGCATGCTTCGGCTGAATCAACGCCGTTACCAGACGGCCATGATGCGAGGGTCGGGCGGGTTCCGGTTTTCAGGAGGATTCAAGGCATGAGCGACACAGCGCAACCATACGTTTGTGCTGTGCGGCCAATGCAAAAAGGAAATGGAACGAGAATGAGTCAAGAGTTGCTCCAAACGTTGCACGACCGATGGGCGGCGGATGCCACGTTGAACGGCCTCCTGCCATCAAGTCGCGTTTGGATCGACAACTATCCGGCGACGGGAGGCGATCGAGTCAAGCAGGACAGGGAGCCAGATTACCCCTACGCGGTAATGTGGAAGGACGACGAAACCGTAAGTGCCAGATTCAACTCCGGAGAACAACGGACGATCGACGTGGAGATTGATGTGTTCGCCAGCCGGGAAGGCGGGTCCGTGGCTCGGCGGATCGTCAACCGAATCGGAGACCCGGCCGGACCGTACAACCGGCAGCAATTCGATATCACGAACGGAGGCGGCCGCGTCCTGAACGTGACGGTGGCCAACTTCAATGATCCTGACCCAATCGACGATGACGGCATTCTGCTTTTCGAGTGTCCGCTGATCATGATGGTGCAATTATGAGCTTTGCCGCTCAGCTATTCGCGAATCTCGGCTGGCGTTGGGATGATGGCGCCCTCGACAACGGCTCCCTGCGGACGCCAGGGCAGAACGGGATCACGGTCGGGCAGGGCAACGGAGACAACCAGGCCGAGGCCGTATGGCACTTGGAAGATCAGGTCCTGGCCGACACGGAGGCCGTCGAGTACGACCTGTCTACCCTGACGCGGACGATCTTGGAGGACACGCATACAGTTGTTTTCACGCGGATCAAGGCGATCCTGATTCAACTGACGGCGGCCAGCGTCGGGGAGCTGATCGTCGGCAACGCCAACTCGGACCCGTGGCAAGGCCCGTTCGGATCGGTGGGAGACACCATCTCGGCCCATCCCGGATCGCCGTTGTTTATGGCCAACATCCAAGACGGATGGCCGGTCTCCGGCCTTGGCGCTTCGTCGTCATCGTCTAGCGGGGACAGCGGATCGGATCGGAATCTCCGGCTCGAAGCATCCGGCGGTGCCGTGACTTTCTCAATCGCAATCATCGGGGAAACGACACCCCGGAGTGGATCTTCAAGTAGCTCCTCATCGAGCTAAGGAGGACAAACCATGCCCGACGTTCGCAACTCAGTCGATAGTAGTGTTTTCTATTCGCTGACTGACACGGACCCATCTGGAAACGAGCTCCAGCCGTGCAGCGGTTGGACCGCCCGACTCACGGCCAAGTTGTCGCCTTACGTGGCCAACGATACGGCCGGAGCAACCCGCCGGACTACCGGAGCGTATGACGCCACGGGAGCGATCAGTTTCATGGCCAACGACTCGATCGGCCCGCCGTTCACAGAAGGCGATCGCGTCTTCCTTCGTCTTACCCTGACCGACGATCTCGACGACGGGTATTACGAGGGGTGGGCCCGCATCTCCGAGATAAGTGTCGACACCACGTCCCAGAAGGACGGCGGCGACAACATCGGCATCGACATGTCATGGGAGGGCGATGGTCGATGGCTCGGCGTCAACCTCGTTGCCGAAGGTGCATCTTCGTCTGCGTAATCACCTGAACGGGAGAAACGCTTATGTCTTCACCAGAAGAGAACGTGATGGCCGTTGGAGTGACGGTCACGCTTGGAGGGACGGAATACCGGATTCCAAACATCGGCGTCGGATGGCTGGCATCCGGTCGGGCGGCATTGAAGGAGCACCGAGGCAACCCGTTCGGCGAAGCATACAAGGCTTGCCGAGACGAGAAGATCGACGGAGCGGCACGGCGGGAGATGATGCACGCGGCGGCCGCGGCGTCCCGCGTGGGCGTCACGATGGAGGAATTGCTGGAGTGGATCCAGGACCCGATCGGCATGGCTTGGCTGATCTGGTGGGGCCTGACGGCCTGCGGCGGGCAGGAAGTCGACCGCAAGACGATCGAAGACGGC
>JBDHHA010000399.1:0-2232 GCA_039589615.1 Gemmatimonadota bacterium | reverse complement strand
TCACTCCAGCTCCTCCAGCAACGCCTTCTCACCTCGCTGCTTCGGCTTGATCCGTGCCTGTCGCCGATCGGAGTCGGACTCCTCCTGCAACCGCGCGGCGATCTCCTCGAGCAGATCAGCCGACTCGCGGCGGTCTCTCCCGCAGACTTCCCAGATCAGCTCCGTGACCTGAGTGTGAACACCGCGCAGGAATGCTTCGCGCTCAATGCGGAAGCCCCCGGGAGACCCCCTTTGGAGCGGGGACTCGACATGGTTGGCCGGGGCCTCCCGGGGGCCGGAAAGGGCGGGGCAGAGAAGGATCCGATCCTCTGACATTGCACCCTCCATCGATGACGGAGGGCATTCTACCGGAATGCCTAATTCTTGTCAACGGAAAACCGAAGGAACCCAGGAAGCCCCTAGATGGGGCGGGAGAAACGCCAAGATCGCTTAGCGGGCTCTCGGAGCCTTGGTGGCTTTCTCGAGGATCATGAGGAGAAGGGAGACGAGCGTGCCAATCTCGTCCCGCAGCTTTAGCTTCTCCAGCCGCTCAACCATGTTGAGAGCTCGCTCTACACGCTCCTCGGACCCAGCGGCCCTCACGAAGCGGTCGAACTGACCGTCTAGTGGGGAATCCCCCACTTCCAGGTGCCGCATTTGAATGCGGGGATGGTGAAGGAAGAAGGTGACGGGATCCCACTTCTCGGCCTCGAGAATCGGGCTAAGGCTCGCTGCCCCGGCTGCGATCTTGCCGCTCAGCACGTCGCTTAGCGTGGCGCCCGCGATGCCCCAGGCCCGGATGGCATCCGCTTGGGACCAGCCGCGCGAGTCAAGAATCTGCTGGATGGTCTCCCGAGCTAGGGTCCCGAAGCGAGAGTGAGCCGCAGAACTGGTGTCTTTTGGCCCCATCGCCGACTCCTCTAAGCCTGCTCCTGATGTTTCAGCCATTCCAGACACAGTGGGGGGAGACACCGGGCCTTGCGTGTGAGGCCCCAGATTATCGGAAAAGCGAAGCCGCCGCTAACCGCAGACCACGCCCCCGGTTTACCGTTGACAAATGTTAGGAATACCGATAGAATGGCGTTCATGGTGAATCCGCTACGTCAATGGCGCGCGAAAGTGGGTATCGCGCAAGTGGAACTCGCAAGGGGTGTCGATGTACCCCAGTCCGTCGTCAGCTCGATCGAGAGCGGCAACGGCTGCCACGGGGACACGCTGGCGCGGCTCCTGTGGTTCTCCCAGGAGTACCAGCCCGAGCGACGCAAGCGACCGATTCCGCTCGACCTTCTCGACCTCGTGTCGGATAGGGAGCGAGCCAAGCGAATCGGGCTGCGGGACTGCGCATGAGCGCGCCTGGCTCCATCGGGGGGCTACTCGAACGTGAGCTGACAACTATCCGGCCCCCTAGCGCTACCATCCTTTGGCAGCTCGCAGACGGTCGTCAGGTCCCAGCCGATCTCTCGCACCGACACCGTTGTCCATCCCATTACACCCACCATCTGCTCCCGGCCGAGCGTCCATGTGCAGATCTGAGCCTCCGTCGAGCTGGAGAAGCAGGAGTCGGGCGCGGAGCCGAAGAGCTTGGTGATCTCGCTCATCGTGCGGACCCCATCCACCGCAGCCTGCCAAGCCTCCCGCCTTTGCAGCTCTTCCATTCTGCGGACGTCTGCAGCGTGCTTGCGTCGAGCGCTTCCAAGGGGGATCTCCGCGAGCCCCAGACTGACGACGTCGAGGCCGATACGGGCCGTGATCTTCCCCGCGCGTTGCCCCGTTGTATCGGTCTCTTTGACCACGAGGCTCGACGCGCACCCCAGCAAGCTCACCACCAATACGAGGGTGATCCACTTCATACGCTTCCTCCCGGCCCGGGTACGGGCTCGTCCAGACGGGCGCCCCCCAGGCCTCCCGTCTTCCTCTGTTCCAACAGTCTGCACCCGGGCCGGGCTCGCTTCAAGCATGGCTTCCTTCGTAACCCAAGGTCCGTGGAAACCGTGGAAAACTTTCTTTTCGACAGCAAGATGGGGGGCTCCGAAAGGAGCCAAAAATGCAGGCAGATCAGGGGGATGAGTGCCTCGAGCAGATCCGCGAGCTGCTCCGGGATCCGGTCAAGAAGAAGGCATTCGTGGATGCGCAGCGTGAGCGCTGGCTCTGGCTGGACTCGAGCTACAAGCGGGCGCACGCCCGGGTGGATCAGATGCTAGAGCCGGAGGATCGACACTTCCTCGACGTGCGGTCCCAGGCGGATGTGATCCG
>JBDHHA010000398.1:0-2234 GCA_039589615.1 Gemmatimonadota bacterium | reverse complement strand
CGGGGTGCCAAAGCTCTTGAAGCACACCGAGATCGGGTTGTCACGGTTCACGCACCCACCGTCGAAGGGCAGGTACATATCGTCGCTGTTGAAGATGCCAGCGTCGATGAACGTATTGCCGAGACGGTTCGCGTCCAGGCCACCCGCGGTAATGCGGGTGAGAACGACCTCGAAGAAGCCGTTGCCACAGCGGATGCCGTTGACGTAGAGGCGGCCGTTGTCGGGGAAGCACTGGATGCACTTCTCGACACCGCCGGCTTCCGCCTGGCTGATGCAACTGATGGGTACCAGCGCTTGCCGGATCACCGCACCGGGGGTGACGAACACGTCCGAGGGCCCGAGGGGGGCCATGTTCGGAAGCATGGGACTCGTCACCGCGTTGGGGTCCGACATCGCGGCGTTGTAGTTGCCGCCGCCGGCGGGCGAGCGGGTCTGACCCCACGTCGGTCCCTGGCCCATCGCCACGTTCTGCTGCCCCTGGGGCACCATGAACCGCTGACCCTGGGGAGCGGCGTGAGCCGGCATGCGACCGGGCACCTGGACGGCACCGGGGTGCATCCCCATGAGAGCGGCTCGAGACAAAAGATTTCGCTGATTCATTTTCGTGTCCTGACTGATTGGTGGTTGTTGGCTTGCGCTCCTGGTTGCGGGTCTAGGCTGTTGTCGGTTCCGCCGGCTTACGCCAGTCGGCCCTCACTGGGACGCACCGCCCTGGGAAACCCAGTCGCGCGCGCTCAGACCTGCCACCACCCGGGGGGGGAGCACGTTCCCCCCGAAGACTCGGATCGATTCGACTATGCGACTCTCGGGAAGCCTCCCCAGTACGGGTTGTCGGCTTCGGCGCCGTTGCCGTTGCCGTTGCCGTTGCCGCCGTTGGTCGGCGCGCCGTTGCCTCCGGGCAACCCGGCCGCTCCGCCGTTCGCCGCGGAGGCGAGTTGGCCCGCATCCTTCTTGACCGACGCCTTGTAGGCGAGGTCGCGGAACTTGGAACCGATCAAGTACCCCACGCCGCCGATGGCCGGGGCCATGAGGTAGCGGTTGTACGTCGGGCCGCCGAGGCCCACTGCTCCCATGAGCGCGAACGCGATGGTCGGGTAGGCGGTCTTGTTCAGGTACAGGAAGCCACGCGGATCGCTGACCGCCTTGTGGAGCACCTGGCCGTCGGGTCCCACCACGTCCTGAAAAGGCTCGGGGTGGGTCTCGGCCGAGACCCCCAGGTTCGGAGCGGTGACCGTTTGCCACTGCACGATCAACTTGTCGCGCGCGGCCTCGTTGTAGCCGTCCCACCAACCAATGGCTCCGGTGTAGAGACCTGCAGCTGCGATGCCGAGGCCGTCAGCCAGCGGGTTCATGGTCTCGCGCATCATGTTGATACAGCGCTCGCGCCACTTGAGGGCGACGTCCGACTGGTGCTCGACGGGAAGCCTCGCCATATCGGCGTTGAACATCGCAGTCTCGGAGGGATTCAGTTGGCGGGGACGCGTCATGGTCGGGGTCCTTTCAAACTCGTGGCTTGGGCGTGGCGGCTTCGGGTCGCCGGGATCAGGCACACCAAACGAATTCGCGTTTGTCAAGTCAGGAGCCTCCGGGGTAGAAACAGATCCGGTGCCCGACCCCGACGATCCATTCGACCAGGGGGGCGTCCTACTGGACGTTCGTACACCTGACGAGACCTCTCAAGGCACCTTCCCGGGCGCCCTCCTCATTCCCATAGACCAGCTCCCCCGGCGCACCGCCGAGGTTGCCCGCCGAGCCGGGGGACGAGATCGCCCGGTCCTGGTCATGTGCAAGAAGGGGCGCCGGGCGGCGAAGGCCGAGGCCGTGCTGCGCCAGGCCGGCTTCACGCACGTCTGCAACATCGGCGGGATCACGGTCGAACCGCTCCGCTCGATGCTCGGAGGCCTGCGCCGCGAAGGGGAGCCCACGCCGCTCGAGTACGCCAGGTTTGGCCTGAGCCAGAGCGCGGTCTGCTACGGGCGCTGGCTCGCCTCCCGAGGGGGCCCTCCAAATTTCAACGCGCTGGTCGGCGCTTACCGCCACGCGTACGGCGCCGAAATGAACTACCGGGACGCCGGCGTGGAAGACGGCGACCCCGACGGGTGGGGTTGGCGCAGGGCAGCCGAGTTGCGGCAGAGCCACGCCCGCGAACTGGAGCGGGTCATGGGGCGATGTCCGACCCCGCACGGCCCCGTGCCTCCCGCATAGTTCGGTTCCCCCGTCCTAGACGCGGCGGC
>JBDHHA010000397.1:0-2235 GCA_039589615.1 Gemmatimonadota bacterium | reverse complement strand
CTCGTAGAGCTGGCACGGTGTGACGGCCTGGACGGTGGCGCTCCGGGGTTCCGCGTTCAACAGCGCCATCTCGCCGAAGAAATCGCCGGCGTGCAGCGACGCCACCCGCCGCGGCTCCTCACGACCGGATTTGACGAGCACGGCGACGACCCCACGGGCAATGAGGAAGAGGGACGTCCCCCGTTCACCCTGGGTAATGACGTTCTCGCCCTGGAGAATCGTTCGAGGCACGAGGTTCTGCGCCACCCGTCCGAAGTCTTCGTCGGAGAGCTCCTGGAAGAACGGCACCTTGTGCAGCAGCTCGGCGGGATCCGGGGCCATGGGCTCCACCGGTCTGCGGGCCAGCTGACGCTGGGCCGCCTCGACACGCTTCCGGGCAGCCCGGGCCACCGACTCCGGAATACTCCCCGCCGAGGCCAGCCGCGCGACCGCGTCCGCCTCTGCTTCCAGCGCGATGCGCCGTGCGGTGCGCTCCTGCACCGCGTTGGCGTATTCGGGGAAGTGTTCGGCGATGGAGTCGATACGCTCCACGGCCCGGGCCATGCGCTCCTCGTACACGCGGCGGCACACCGCGGCGACGGAGTCGCTGACGTTGCTGAGCTCGGCCAGTTCGCGGATGGCGGACGCCACCTGCTCGCTCGCCGAGAGAATCGCGGTGTCCCGTTCGTAGTTGGCGGCCAGGGTGCGCAGCCGGTGCCGCTGCATCGCGCCGCTCGACGGGGCGATGCGCTTGAGAACCCCGATCCACCAGAAGGAGACACGGACCTCCAGGGGCTCGGCTACCGGAAGGGTCTCGCAGATCTCACCGCGCTTGAGGGCATCCCGCTCGAGGTCGACGCCGAGATCGAGCTCGTGGAGCACCGCCTCCGAAATCCGTCCCTGGGCAAACATGCCGTGGTAGGCGTGCCGCTCCACCGTCACCGCCTGGGTCAGGAGCACCTGGCGCATGGTCGTCCGGCGAAACTCCTCACCCTGACACAGGCGATCGAGTCCCGCCTCGGCCTCCTCCAACTCCTCCTGATACCGGCTGGCCAAATGTTCGACGATACGACCGGAGAAATGCCCTGCCGTGGCAAGGCTTTCGACGCGAGCCGTCGCATCCCGCTTGGCCGCGAGGGTGCCCTGGGCCATGGCCATGCGCTCCACCACGCTGGGTTGGTCGAGGCCGAAGAGGCGAATCAGCGGCTTCATCGTTACCCCGGCCGCGAGGAGGGTGAAGAGCACGATGCCGATGGTGAGGGCGATGATGACGTCGCGGAACGGGAACGCCTCCGGAAGACTCAACGCCAGGGCGAGGGCCACGGCGCCACGCAGGCCACCCCAGAACATGATCGTCTGATACGGAGTGTTCACCGGCTCCGCGTTGGGAAACCGATTGATGACCGGGACGAGTCCGAACACGGTGATGGCGCGTGCCACGAGGACTGCTGCGAGCGCCCATCCAATGGGTCCGATGAATTGGGTGAGCGACCCGAGATCGACGCTCAGGCCGACCAGCAGGAAGATGAGACTGTTGGCCACGAACGCCGCGTACTCCCAAAACTGGCGCAAGTATGCTTTGAGTTCGGGCGTGAAGCGCGTCGATCCCAACGCACCCACCACCATGCCGGCTCCCACCGTGGCCATCACGCCGGACACGTGGAGATAGTGCTCCGCCGCAATGAACGCGGCGTAGGCGACGACGGTGGAGAGTGCCACTTCCACCAGCGGCTCGTCTTCCGCCAGCGAGATGGTCCGGATCATCAGGTAGCCGATGATCGTCCCGACGATCAATCCCCCGGCGAAGACCCGGGCGAAGTCCAATACGCCCCCACCCACGGTGCCGCCCGTGAAGGTCCCGGCCGCGGCCACCGCCACGAGGATGGCAAACAGGACGATGGCCGTGGCGTCGTTGAAGAGACTTTCCCCCTCCACCAGGATGGCTAGCCGTTTGGGGGCGCCCACGTCCTTGAAGAGCGCAATCACCGCCACCGGATCCGTGGCCGAGATCAGCGCGCCGAAGACGAGGGCGGGGCCCCACGTGAGCGGCGTGAGGAAATTGATGAGCGCGCCGACGATGGCTGTCGAGAGCAGGAGTCCGGGCGCCGCCAGCGTGAGCACCGGCGCCAGGTTTCTGGACAGGAGCCGCACGTCCAGGTTGAACGCCGATTCGAAGATGAGCGTCGGCAGGAAGACGAAGAGGATCAGGTCCGGCGAGAGCGAAAAGCTCCCGAGGACCTCCAGCGCGTCGACCCG
>JBDHHA010000396.1:0-2242 GCA_039589615.1 Gemmatimonadota bacterium | reverse complement strand
CCATGAAAGCGGCCGAAATCCTTCAGGGGAAGTGCTTCGAGGAGTTTCTCAGGATGACGCCGCTTCGCTTCCATGCAGAGCCCGCGGTTCTGTCCATGACGACCGATCCGTTTCCTGAGTCGCGGTAGGAACGGCCCTTGCGGGCCGCCCCCCGCACAGATCCCGACGTGCGGAATTACCGCACCGGGCTCCTGCCTTGCGTATTGACGTGAAGCCGCTCCGAGGGATAAGGGTGCACGATTCTCGGACGGGGTAACCATCGGTCCGCGATCTTTTCCATGCGGTCCCAGGTTACCCTCCGCTTCCTCTTCTGGCTGCGGCGGTTCAGCATTTGGCGCCATCGCCGGGTGACCTGCCAGCGGAAGGTGTGCAGACTGTCATAGTTGCGCGGCACGCCGTAGTACTGGTAGTGCCCGCTGACCACCTTCGCCAGCCATCGGCCGACCGTGGCGATGCGTTGGTTGATGCGTTTGCGCAGCGCCGCGCTGAGCGCCTGGAGTTTGGCTCGAAGTTTCTTCCTCATGGTCTTCCGCTTGACACAAAACTTGCCGTTCCGCGTCTTCCCGCAGATGTGGGTGAACCCGAGAAAGTCAAACGTCCTGGGCTTCCCCACTCCGCGCTTGGCGCGGCTCTCGCAGGCGAAGCGGCCAAACTCGATCAGACGAGTCTTGGCCTCGCTCAATTCGAGGTTGAATTTCTTCATCCTCTCCTTGAGGGCTGCTTGGAATCGTTCCGCGTCGTCCTTGTATTGGAAGCCCACGATGAAGTCGTCCGCGTAGCGCACGACGACGATGTCGCCGCGGGCCTCGTGGCGTCTCCATCGATTGGCCCACAGATCCAGAGCGTGGTGCAGGTAGAGGTTCGCTAAGAGGGGGCAGATACTCCCTCCCTGCGGGACTCCCTCTTCCGTCTCGCGCCACGCTCCATCCTCCAATACACCGGCTTTCAGCCACTTGCGTATGTGCCGTTGGACTCGCCGGTCGGCGATCCGATGCTCGACGAACTTCATCACCCATTCGTGGTCCATCGTGTCGAAGAACCCGCGGATGTCGGCGTCCAGCACCCAATTCACCTTGCGCCGCTCGATAGCGACCGTCACCGCGTCCAACGCGTTGTGTGGGCTGCGTCCCGGACGGAATCCATAGGAGAAACCCAGAAAATCCACTTCAAAGACCGCGTTGAGCACCTCGGCCGTGGCCCGTTGGACGATCTTGTCCTCCAGGGCGGTGACTCCGATGGGGCGCTGCCGGCCGTCTCCCTTGGGGATGTAGACCCGTTTCACGGGGTGTGGCCGGTAACTCCCTCGTTTCAGACGCTCGCTCAGGTCTTCGAGATGGTCCTCCAGATTTCGTCCGTAACTCTTCCACGTCTCTCCATCGATCCCGGGCGATGCATCGCGTTTCAGCGCATAATACGCTTGGCGCAGCCGGTCGACGTTGTAGACGTGGTGCCAGAGGGCCGTGAATCGTTGCCGCCTATCCTCCTTTGCCGCTTTGCGTATCCGGGCGAGCGCTTGTTTCAGGTCTGTCTGGCGCTGAGTCCAGGTCCTGTTTTGCCCTCCCGCATTCCTCTTGGCCAAGCCCCTTCCCTCCAGCCGCTCCGCGGAGCACGGTCTTCCGCCCTCCTTGTTCGCGACCTTCTTCGGTACTATGGGCTTGTCCGACTTCCCGCCGCCGTTCATCGCGGCCTCGCTCCTTTCGGATTCTCCGCGCGGACCTCGCCTTCCGGCGAGGCCGACGACGGGATCTCCCGGGTTCCGCTCCGGGTGCTTCCCTGCATGCATGGGGTCTCTGACCGCGTGGGGCCCGAAAGTGGCTCGCGCTCGCGCCGCTCCCGGTGTTGCCTTCCATGCAACAGAACGCTGTCGGCACCCCAGGACATGATCATTTCGCGGCTCAATACCCAGCCTGCAGGTTCCCCTGTCAACGCTTGCCCTGCGACTTCACAGTCGTCCAGCCATGACTCGGGGCCAGTGTGGTTCGCTAGACCTTCACTGTAAGAGACTCTCACTCTTTGCACTCCGGCCGGCTTATCCCGGCGCTTCTCTGTTGAATCTGTTGATGGATCGTGCCCCGACCCCCGTCACCCGAACCTATAGTGCTTCCTCACCCCTTCGCTCACCTGCCACACGCACGCGAGATCCTTCGGGAAGACGACCATATCCCCCGCTCCGAAGGAGACTTCCCCATGGTCCGTCTTCACCGTCACCTGCCCCTCCAGGAGAAAACAGGTCTCCTTGTCG
>JBDHHA010000395.1:0-2261 GCA_039589615.1 Gemmatimonadota bacterium | reverse complement strand
TTACCCCCCACGACTCGGCTTTTTCGCCCTTGTCTCTGGAGCGCACCTTGGAGCTCTTCCTCGACAACCTCAGCCGCTTCCAGAGGGGTGAGCCGCTCTTGAATGAGGTACGCCCGGGCGGATGACCGGTGGGCGGCCCCGGGCCCCCTGCCCTGGGATTCGAGCCGCATCCGCTGGAGCGTTCCTCCGTCCTCGGTTGTCAGGAGATTCTGCGTGTGGTTGCATTCGAAGAGCGCACGAACCGAGCCAGGTGGCTGACTCGTAGGAGAGGGAGTCGATATGGACTATCCGTTCTGGGACGTCGGCATCGGCTACGGAGTGCTGATGGCCGCGATTGCGGTTCCTCACGTCTTCGTGTCCCACTTCGCCATCGGGGGCGGGTTGTACCTCGTGGTGGCGGAGAAGTCGGCCAGAAAGACGGGCGACACACGACGGCTGCAGTACCTCGAATCGCTCACGAAGTTCTTCGTCTTGGTCTCGCTGGTCTTCGGCGCGCTGACCGGCGTGGGGATCTGGTTCATCATCGGCCTCTTGAATCCTGCGGCGACCGAGGTGCTGATCCACCAGTTCGTGTGGGCATGGGCCATCGAGTGGACCTTCTTCGCCGTCGAGATTTGCGCGGCGATCATCTATTTCTACGGCTGGAAGCCGATGTCGGCGCGAAGCCATGAGATCGTGGGGTGGATCTACTTCGCCGCGGCGTGGCTCTCGTTGGTGGCCGTCAACGGGATCATCTGCTTCATGCTCACGCCCGGGCAGTGGCTCGAGACCGGGAGCTTCTGGCACGGGTTCTTCAACCCGACGTTCTGGCCATCTCTGGTCTTTCGGACGGGTATCTGTCTCCTGCTGGCGGGCGTCTACACGACGCTGGTCGCTTCGCGCACGCAACCGGACGACTTCAGGGCGAGTTTGGTGCGATACAACGCCCGCTGGTCGATCCTCGGCCTCTTGGTGATGATTCCGTCGTTCTACTGGTACTGGAACGCGATTCCGGCCGATGTCACGGCGGACGCCTTCGAGATGATGCCCACGGCGATCTCGTCCCTCCACGCCGGGTTCTGGTTTCTCGGGGTGCTCAGCGCGCTCGTGATCCTCTTCGGCCTCATCATCCCCAAGCGGCTGCACACGGCCGTCGCCGTGGTGCTGATGGCGCTGGGCCTGGGGTTCTTCGGTGCGTTCGAGTGGATGCGCGAGTCGATCCGCAAACCGTACGTCATCCATGGCTACATGTATGGCAACGGAGTGGAGGTCGCCAAGCTGGACGTCTACAAAGAAGGAGGATACCTCTCAGCGATCACGTTCCGCACCGGCGACGATGGCGCCGACCTGTTCCGCCGCGCATGCCGCAGCTGTCACACCGTCGATGGATACAAGCCGCTCGGGCCGACCTTCGACGGGACCGACCCGCGATTCATCGCCGGCATCACGCTGGGCGCGCACGTGCTCAAGGGCAACATGCCGCCCTTCTACGGCACCGCGCGAGAAAGCGCCCTGATCGCGGAACACGTCTGGAAGAGGGTCGATCGACGTCCGATCGGCGAGATCTACGGGCTGGCCGGAACCGACCTGGGCGAGAAGGTGTTCGAGATCCGCTGCGGCCGCTGCCACGAGTTCGGAGGCTACAACGACAACCGGGGATCGCTGGTGGGGCTGGAGGAGGGCGAGTACGACGACATACTCGACAACGGAAGCGACTACGGAGACGAGATGCCGGACTTCACCGGTGACCAAGCCGAACGAAGGGCACTGATCACGTATTTCCAGTCGCTGATGGAAGGAGGTGGCCAGTGATGAGCCTTCCCGACTACAACTTCCTGCCGGCGCCGTTGTGGCTGATCACGATACTGCACGTCGTAACCCTCACGCTCCACCTCACTGCCATGAATTTCCTGTTCGGCAGCCTCATCGTCGTCGTGTTCGGTCGGATCGACGACAAGTGGCGGGATCCCACGGTCAAGACGTTCGTCAGACTGCTTCCCACGGCCATGGCCGCGACGGTCACGCTCGGTGTGGCGCCGCTTCTCTTCCTTCAACTGGTGTATTACCAGCAAGCGTACGCCGCGGCGATCGTGAGCGCCTGGCCGTGGCTCATGATCGTCGTCGCCGTCATCTTCGCGTACTACTTCCTCTATGGTGCGTCCTTCGCAGCCGAAGGCGAAACGGGGCGTGTGCCGGCGTATCTCGCGCTGGCTTTCGTCCTGCTCGCGTACGTATCGTTCGTCTACAGCACCGTCTTTTCGATGGCCGAGCGTCCCGACTTG
>JBDHHA010000394.1:0-2264 GCA_039589615.1 Gemmatimonadota bacterium | reverse complement strand
CTCCTCTCGAACGGTGACGATTCCGGCGAGCAGGTGATGTCGGCGGCGTCGGGGTCGGTGGGACTCGCCTGGAGACCGAGCGGATTGGTGCAGCCCTACGCCAACGTCAGCTCGTCGTTCGAGACCCCCACCACCACGGAGCTGGGGAACCGTCCGTCGGGTCCCGGTGGATTCAACCCCGATCTGGAGCCGCAGCGGGCGGTCAGCTTCGAGACGGGCGTACGAGGCGGCGGCTCTCGATTCTCGTACTCGGCCAGTGCGTTTCACGTGGAGGTGCGGGATGCGCTGATTCCATTCGAGGTTCCCACCGAGCCCTCGAGGCAGTTCTTCCAGAACGCCGGTGAGACGAGGCATAGGGGACTGGAGTTGGGGGTGACGGTGCGCCCCGTCGATCAGGTGACGGTGGTGTCCTCCTATACTCTGGCGGACTACGAGTTCGAGGACTTTGAAACGGAGGACGGCAACTTCAACGGGAACGACATCCCCGGAGTGCCGGGCCACCGATTCTACGGATCCATTCGTGTGGCACTCCCGTCCGGCATTTGGTTCGCCACCGACTACAACGTGTCGTCGTCGTACTTCGTGGACGACGGCAACACGGCGGAGAACGACGGGTGGTTCACCACGGATCTCCGGGCAGGCTGGGAGGGCAGCGTGTCGGGGTGGCGCCTCGCCCCGTTCATCGGCGTGCTGAATGTGTTCGACGAGCAGTATGTGGGATCGATCACGGTGAACGCCGGCTTCGGGCGGTACTTCGAGCCGGCGCCGCCCCGGAACGCCTACATCGGCATGGAGATATCACCCCGTCTCTAGGACGGGCGCCGCCAGCGCCCGCTGGCGGGTCTCCCTAGTGCCTGAACTGCCGGTTTCCGGTCAGCACCATGGTAAGGTTGTGGGCATCGGCGGCGGCGATCACTTCGTCGTCCCGCTTTGACCCACCGGGCTGCACGATGGCCGTCACGCCGGCCTTCGCTGCCTCCTCCACACCGTCGGCAAACGGGAAGAAGGCGTCGGACGCGAGAACCGCGCCTTGCGGGTCGTGTCCCTCGTTCTTCGCCTTGTGGGCGGCCAGGAACGACGCGTCCACGCGGCTCATCTGCCCGGCACCAATCCCGATCGCCGCTTCATCCTTGGCCAGGAGTATTGCGTTCGACTTGACGCAGGCGACGGCGGTCCAGGCGAAGTAGAGATCCCGCCACTCCTCCGTGGTGGGTTCGCGTTTGGTGGCGACCTTCCAGTGGGATTGGTCGTTGTCGGGACGGAACCGCTCTTGGGCCAGTAACCCACCGCGGATCCGCTTGAAGTCGAGGGCGCTGGATCCTCCCGGGCCCTCCAGGGGCATCTCCACCACCCGGAGATTCTTCTTCCGCTCGAAGACCGCCACCGCATCGTCGCGGAATCGTGGCGCCACCACCACTTCCACGAACAGGTCGGCCATCGCTTGCGCCACGTTGGCGTCCACAACCGTGTTGAACGCCACCACCGAGCCGAAGGCGGACGTCGGGTCGGTGGCGAGGGCGCGCCGGTACGCCTCCTCGGCGGTCTTCGCCAGAGCGATACCGCAGGGTGTGGTGTGCTTGATGATGGCGCAGGCGACGCGGTCGCTCCACCCCGTCACCGCCAGCATGGCACCCTCGATGTCGATGAGGTTGTTGAAGGACAATTCCTTGCCGTGTCGCTGCCACATCTCGCCCACCCCCTCCGGCTCACCGGTGGTGTACAGAGCGGCGGCCTGGTTGGGGTTCTCCCCGTACCGCAGTGGCTGGGCCAGCGTGAGGTTGAGACTGATGAACGACGGCAGTGGCGCATCGGACATCGTGAGGTACTCGGCGATGGCGGCGTCGTAGGCCGACGTGTGGGCAAACACCTTCGTGGCCAAGTCGCGGCGCAGCGCGTCGTCGACGGCATCGTCGCGCAGGGCGGCGAGCACTCGTTCGTAGTCGTCGGGATCCACCAGCGGCAGCACCGCCGCGTGATTCTTGGCTGCGGAGCGGAGCATCGACGGCCCGCCGATGTCGATCTGCTCCACGGCGTCCTCGAACAGCACGTTGGGATCGGCAACGGTTTCCCGAAACGGATAGAGGTTCACGGCGACGAGGTCGATGGGGGCGATGCCGTGCTCTTCGAGCTGCGCCATGTGTGGTGCGAGGTCGCGCCGTGCGAGGAGTCCGCCGTGAATGAGGGGATGCAGCGTCTTGACCCGGCCGTCCAGCATTTCGGGAAACCCGGTGACGTCCTCGACCTTGGTGACCGTCACGCCGCCG
>JBDHHA010000393.1:0-2268 GCA_039589615.1 Gemmatimonadota bacterium | reverse complement strand
CGGCGATCGACAACGGCACCGACGGCATTTTCGAGATCACTCTCGACTTCGGCTACAGCGCGAGCAACTGATTTCAGCGCCAGTAGGCGCTATTTTCCCCCTGAAAGGAAAAACAACATGGCATCTGTTCAAACTGACAACACCTCGCTCACCATCCTCAACGGCGCCGGCCTGTTTGCGCCCGCCAACGCCGATCCAAACTGGTCGCCCGTCGTGGTGGCCAAAGACGTAACGGGGATGCCGGCCGAGGATAGCCGCATCTACGTCAAGCCCAACACGGAAGAGGGCTACGACAACGCTGCCGCAACCAAGGGTACGCGCAGTGCCAAGTTTGCCGTCGGTGGCTCGTCGCTGGACAGCGACAACGCGCACGGTCTCGACGCCAATACCATCATCTTCCAGATGCTGGCTCCCGGCGGTCTGGAGGCTCCGCTCAACGGCAAGCTGCCGGTTGTGCGCGCACACCTGAGCGCCGAGGCAGATGCAAGCACTGCCGAGCTCACCGCCATCGAGGGTATGGCTCCCGTGGTGGGTCTCATCAGCCAGGTTTTGGACCCGGAGACGGGTCTGCACACCATCGCCGTGCGCCTGAAGGTGCCTCGCGTCGACAAGGGCATCGTCGTGGTCGAGGTCAACTTCGGCTACAGCGCGAGCAACTAGGCGCGCGTCGCGCCGAGCCGAAAGGATCAAGACAATGTCAATCGCACCCACCGCTCGCAGCTCTGTTCTGCCGTATCACGGCCTCGCGCCCTTCGAGGAGGGCAAGGACGCCGTGGTCGAACCGCCGGTCGACCACTTCTTCCGAAGTGTCTGGACCTACGACGGCGCGGACGCCGCTGACCTCACCTTGCTGGAGGACTCGATGCGTCGAGTTCCGACGATCGAAAGCAAGCTGGAGAACGCAGACCCCCCAGCAGCAACCCTCCCTTTCGCGCTGACCCAAACGCTCTTCGGGCCCACGAGTGTGCGCGCGAGCCGTCTCTCGACGCGCTTCATGCTCTTCGAGGATTTCTTCACGGAGCCGGAGACGACTCAGCGGTCCTCCCCAGGGCAGCTTGCCTACCCGAACTACGAGGAGCAGTATTTCTTCGGGGTCGCCGCGCCTGTCCCGCACGTCGTGACGCCCGAGGACTGGGTGGCGCTCACCCCGGACATTCTCATGCTGCCCATCGGCCACGCTTACCATTTGAATGGGAATGTGCGCACGCCCGTCTGGGAGGACAACGTCCCAGACTGGGCCGTTGGCTGGATTGTTGGGGGGCCTGATCCCCTGGTGCCGGGGGTGCTACCTTGGGAGCAGGTCCCGGCCGATAGCGGACTCGCGGCTCTCGCTACGACCGACGGGAGCGACGGCAACCCGCCACAGCTTCTGGCCAAGGGCCGGACAATCGCGCAGCAGCTTGACTACATCCAGAAGAACCCCGGGGGCGTCTACATGCTCGTGCCGTTCTGGGCCGAGGATGCCTCGGTGGCGGTAGATCTTATTACGGCTTCGATCGCGCACAGCACGCCCATGGTCAACGGCTAAGCATGTCGAAAATCCCCCTGGCCCTGCACTGCTGTTGGCTCATCGATCCATGGGATCCACGGCGAGACAGCATCACGCAGGCCTGGGGGGATGTCTTCGATGCTCCTGTGAACATCTGGCACACGGGCCAGCTAGGGGAGCACGTGCCGCAAGGCAACGTCGTCCTGCGACACGTCTCCGAGCTGCTCGAAGCCGGTGTCATCCAGGCCCTCGGTATCGAGCCGGCCTGGCGCTACGAGCACGAGCACCGCAGCCACGCGGCGTGTGCAGACCTCACCCGTTACATGGCGGTCTACGCGCACGGCGGGGTCTACTTCGATCTGGACGTGTTCCCCGGCTGGAACATCGAGCGCAAGCTCAAGCCGTCATTGACAGAAGGCAACACGAACCTCGTCATAGACCGTGTCGATGCGTTGAATTGCGAGATACGGTTGGTGTGCGCCCCGCCCCGGAACACGGACCTGCTGCGTGTCATCGAGGAGGCTGTTCGCCGGCATGCCGCTTTCCGCGAGCGGGGCGGCTACGCAGGGGTGGGCTATGAGGTGAAGGAGATCGTGCATCGCACGGGGCCCTGGTTGATGCACTCGGTTCTTTTCCCGGTAAAGGCCGCCATGCCTTCGGCTTTGCTCTTCGATAGGAACTACATGACGAAGATGAACCGCCACACGCTGTCCGGTGCTGTCATCCACCACACCGACTTCCGCAAGACCGAGCACGTCATGTCGAGCCACGACAGGGTG
>JBDHHA010000392.1:0-2278 GCA_039589615.1 Gemmatimonadota bacterium | reverse complement strand
TACCTCTCGTATCTGATCATCATCGAAGAGCTGGCCAAGGTGGACGCCAGCCACGCCATCACGGTGTCGGCACATACCACCCTCGGCACGTCTCCCATCATCAACTTCGGCACGGAGGAACAGCGGCAGAAATACGTTCCTCTGCTGGCCACGGGTCAGGTGCTCGGCGGATTCGGGTTGACCGAACCGGGGGCCGGGTCCGACGCCGGTGGCACCGCCACCACGGCGGAGGAGAAGAGCGATCACTTCCTGCTGAACGGGGTGAAGGTGTTCATCACACACGCCGGCGTGGGGGAAGTGTTTTCGGTGACGGCGCGAACCGATCCCAATCCCGCCAAGCGCAACGACGGAATCACTTCCTTCCTCGTCACGAAGGACACCGTCGACCTCGACCGCGCCCGCGAGGTCGGGATCGGGCACGCCGAAGACCTAGAGAAGACCCCCGGGGTCACGGCGGGAAAAAAAGAGGACAAGTTGGGGTGGCGGGCGTCGGACACGTCCGAGTTGATCCTGGAAGACGCCGTGGTGCCCAAAGAGAACATGCTGGGAGAGCGGGGGAAGGGTCTCGTGAACTTCCTGAAGACCCTCGATTCGGGGCGGATCGGCGTCGGAGCCCTGTCCTTGGGAATCGCCGGGGGGGCGCTGGACGAGAGTGTCAAGTACACGTCCGCGCGCCACCAGTTCGGCAAGCCGGTGGCGGCATTTCAGGGCGTGCACTTCCAGCTGGCGGACATGGCCACGGAAATCGAGGCCGCGCGCCACTTGGTCTACCATGCGGGGTGGCTAAAACAGAACGGTAAGCCACACAAGCAGGAAGCGGCCATGGCCAAGTTGTTCGCATCGGAATTGTGCATGCGTGCCACCATCACGGCGGTCCAACTCCACGGCGGGTATGGCTACACCACGGAATACCCGGTGGAGCGAATGATGCGGGACGCCAAGGTCTGTGAAATCGGAGAGGGCACGAGCGAGATCCAGCGCATCGTCATCGCGCGGCACCTCCTGGGAAACGTCATCTGATCGTCAGGCTCCAGAGGACGCAGGATTCTTGGGGAACCGGCGGGGTAGCGGTAAGTCCGCACCCCGCTTACTTTTAGGCAATCATGAAGAACGCTGTGCTCCTGCCGCAGGACTTCCAGGACCTCCTCACCTCAGAAATTCTCCCCCTGGTCTCCAAGCCCAACCGCTATGTGGGCAACGAGCTGGGCTTGGCGAAGAAGGACTGGGAGGCGGCCCAGGTGCGCTTTCTGCTGTGCTATCCCGACGCGTACGAGGTCGGGATGAGCCACACCGGTACCCAGATCCTCTATCACGTGGTGAATCGGGACCCCCGGTGGCTCCTGGACCGGGTCTATGCCCCTTGGCCGGACATGGAGGAGCAGCTGAGGGCCCGGCAACTGCCACTCTGGGGGTTGGAGCACCGCCGTCCGGTCCGGGATTACGACCTCCTGGGGTTCACCCTCCAATCCGAGCTGACGTACACGAACCTCCTCAACGTCATCGATCTCTCCGGTCTGCCGATTCGACAGGATGAGCGAGAAGAGGATGATCCCTTCGTGTGCATTGGCGGCCCCTGCGCATCGAATCCGGAGCCCTTGGCCCACTTTGTGGACTTCGCCCTGATCGGCGACGCCGAGGACGCCCTCCCGGAGGTTCTGGAGGTCATCGCCGAGTGGAAGCGGGAAGGACGAGGAAAGGGCGAGACACGAACCGACCTCCTGCGACGTCTCCCCATGGAGGTGGCCGGGATCTATGTCCCGTCGCTGTATCGAACGGGGCGGGGGCGAATGGCCCGACCAAAGCCTGATGCCCCGGAGGGGCTCCCACTCCAAGTGGCGGCGCGGAAAGTCCCGGTCCTGAGAGCGGAAGACCATCCCCGGGAGATGCTGGTGAGTCTCACCGAGACGACCCACGACCGGCTCCCGGTGGAGGTGATGCGCGGGTGCATGCGGGGGTGCCGGTTCTGTCAGGCCGGGTACTTGTACCGGCCCGCACGGGAGCGGGACGTGGAGGAAACGGTGGCCATCGCCACGGAGGGGATCAAGCACTCGGGGTGGCAAGAAGTGTCCCTCCTGTCCCTCTCCACCGCCGACTACTCCCAGGCCCTGGAGCTCACCGACCGGATGAGCCGAACCATGGTGGACCGTGGGGTGGGGGTCAGCCTCCCGTCCCTCCGGGCAGACGCGTTCAGCGTGGGCCTCGCCGAGGCCGTGAGTCGGGTCCGGAAGTCCGGATTCACCTTTGCCCCCGAGGCCGGGAGCCAGCGGCTCCGGGACGT
>JBDHHA010000391.1:0-2306 GCA_039589615.1 Gemmatimonadota bacterium | reverse complement strand
GACGAAGGCGAGTTCGAACCAGGGGACGCGCGTCCGAATGGCTCGCTCCCACTGCCGCATCGCCGCGATGGCCGCGTCGCGTGCCTGCTGGCGACTGCCGTACTTTGGACTCGATTTCGGCATATCGATCGCGACGCGCCACGGCATTTCGGCTGGTGTGACCGGAATCCTCTGGGTGCTCCCGTCCAGATGCTCGCACCCGAGAAACTCGTCGATCCGCCCTGAACCTGGCGGAATCTCGACGGCCCCCGTGGAACCCGCCTCGTGATCTGCGTGTGGGTCTGCGGCGGACCCGGCCGTGACCCCGGGGAAGGCCGCCAACAGGAATCCGCTGATGGCTGCGATTCCGACGCCGCGGAGGTTCGGAAACTCCGGCTTCCGTATCCCTTCCATTGCCCCGCCCCCAGTGCCAGTCCGCTCCCTATTAGACCATGAGCAAACTGCCGGGGGAAGCAGATTCGTAAATGGGGACGTCGTTGAAAGTCATCTGCCTATCCGCGCGAGCGGATCGGCCGACAGCACCCTGCGTCTCCGGCCCCTCCACCCTCCACACAGGGACGAGTTATTACTTCTTGCGCCGAGCCAACGACGCCCGTGCAGCGCCCGCCAACAGAAACGCGAGCGACGCAACGCCCCAAGTCGAGAGGGCGGGCGTCTTCTGGACCCCCACGGTCAGCTGGAGATATCCCCGGTGGGCGAAGCCGCGACTCAGCCCTCCCGCGACGAGCGAGATGTTCCCGACGCCCGAGACCCGCTTGTCGAAGCCCGTGATCGTGAAGGTGCTGCCGTGGAGCGTCGGGTTGACGATCGTGACCTGGCCCACCGTCCACGGCCCGGCCCAGCTCGACCGGGAGATCTGGACGCTTGCCGTGCCCACCGAAGCCTTGAGGCCGATGGTCCCGCCCGTGTTGGCACTGACCACATAGATCTTGCCGGGTAACGGGGCCGTGGGGACCGAATTCACGTAGTGGAATGGCCCACCCACGGCGACGAGCGGCGGGAGTGAGACAGAGGCCTTGATCGCGTAGCAACCCGTGTCCGGCCCAGCGAGAGCCGTGTGTTTGCACGGAGGGGACGAGGTGACCTTGAGCCATCTGGTCGACTTCCCGTTGATCGACGCCTGGGCCGGCCCGCCGAACTGGCTCTTGGTCCCCTTGTACGAGATCAGCCCCGGGATGACTCCCCCCCACGGGGTGCAGTTCGGCGGATTGGTCGGCAGATAGCTCGGGCACCACGTGAGTGTCCGCGGCCCGGTTCGGAGCCCCGCCTTGAACGTCACCGTGCCGGGCGCGGGGGGAAAGCCCACCCCAGCCTGCGCCGGGAACTTCGCGCTGAGGTTGGTGCTCACCATGAACAGGCTCGGGATGCTGATGAATACCCCCAAGTAATCGCTGCCGAACGGCTTCGTGAGCTGGCCGGGAGCGATTTGCATCTGCACGGGATCCGGCCCCGTGGTCTGCACCACCCTCGCGTTGGAGATGGCTTTCATTGCCTGGTTCGGAGGCCCGGGTGGCGGCGGCCACCCGGGCTTCCAGATCGGAAACGGCACCGCTCCCCTCAGGTACCCGCCCGACCCGGAGAGCGAATAGACTTTGGTCTGCGCCGCTGCGCTCGCGGCCCAGCCGATGGCGACCAACACACACGCCAGTCGCAACCAAGACGCTTTGAACAAGAGTGTCATCTGGTTCTCCTTTCGACTGGGCGCGGCCGGGCATCCGACCAGGGGTACGCACACGCAACGCCTTCCCCTCCCCAGGTAAGTCCGTCGGACTCCAGAAAGCGTCGGACTCCAGAAAGCGTCGGACTCCAGAAAGGGAAGGAACGCGGCCGCGCGAGGCAGTCCCCTTCCCAGACACGCCCAGTCTGAACCCGCCGACATGGACAAGTCAATCGAAGAATGCCGCCATGGCGGTTTCTCGGACGAATCTTCCGCGCCCCGTGACGCGCCGCTGACCTGGACCAGAGCGATGGCGGGACCTGCGGCTACCCGCCCGATCACCCCTGACACCCCCGCGCCGGCGCGGGCTTCGAGACCCCCGGGGACCGTTCCCGAAATGTCGTCTACCCCTCTGGGAGAGCTCCTTCGCGGCAGCTGCGAACGCCCATCGCGGTTCCGACGGTTGGGTCCATGCCGGTGCACTCCTTGATTCTCACTGGCAGCGAATGACTCGCCTCCCTGGCCATCCCGAACTGGCCGAGCATCCAGGCCTTGGCGCCAACGAGGCTGGGGCACGGCTCCCCGGACGGTTACCGCGGATCGGCTGACTCGGGTAAGCTGGCGCTGAGATCCCGGGCCGGATCCGGCT
>JBDHHA010000390.1:0-2311 GCA_039589615.1 Gemmatimonadota bacterium | reverse complement strand
GACCCGAGCGATGTGACGGCGCCACCCAGCTTCGCAGTGGTGGACAACGGCTGGGAACCATTCGCGGCGTATTGGTGGGCCTGCAACGAGCCCGTGACCATCGAGGGGAAGTACCACCTCACGTGGTCGATGGAGGAGAATGGGAATCGCTGGCACTGGCGCTCGCACACGAACTGGATCGGCTCCGGCGTGGGAGAGTACTCCGGCAGCACGTACCGGCTCTCCGAAACGTACAACGCGACGGAGAACGTGGCCGCCGGGTGGACCTACCCACTGACCGTGAGCTACACCGACCGCCTGAGATTGGTGGGCCAGGGAGCCACCGCGGACCTCCGCGGTGCGTGGCAGTGGCACGTGACCGTCAACGCCAACGGAGAGACGACCGCCGAGGTGGAGAGCTGGACGTTCAGCTGTGGTGACCAGGGCCCACCGCCGTTCGAGGGTAAGCTCGTCGTGAACGTGACCGACGACCTCGATGATGGGTCCTGCGACCCGACACACTGCAGCCTGCGGGATGCGCTCATCGCCTCCAACTCGTATCCCGGAACCGATACGATCGCGTTCAATATTCCCGGTCGTGGCCCGCATACCATCCAGCCGCGCTGGGGCCTGCCCGAGGTGTTCGACCCAGTGGTGGTCGACGGCACGACCGAACCGAACTTTGCCGGCACCCCGATCGTGGAGTTGGACGGCAGCCAGGCGGGTGAGGTGAACGGCCTGCTGATCTTCGCTGGGAACAGCACCGTGCGGGGGTTGGTGGTCAATCGATTCGGATCGGAGTTGGGCAGTGCGAACGGCATCGACCTGGCGTGGACGAGTGGCAATGTCGTAGAGGGGAACTACATCGGTACGGATGTCACCGGCACCGTTCCCCTCGGGAACTCCAACGCGGGAGTGATGATCGGAGGGCCGGACAACCGCATCGGCGGAACCACCGCCGAGGCCCGCAATGTGCTATCCGGCAATCTGGAGGGAGTGACGATTGCCGATCCCTCGGCAACGGGAAACGTGGTACTGGGCAACTACATCGGGACCGACGTGACGGGATTCGCCGCCTTAGGGAATAGGACGGGTGTATTACTGCTCGCACCCGGCAACACCATTGGCGGTACGGCCCCGGGTGCTCGAAACGTGATCTCGGCGAATGCAGACAACGGAATCACGATTGGCTGGGAAGAGGTCGATGCCTCGGGCAACCTGGTTCAGGGCAACTACATCGGCACGGACGCGAGCGGGACCGGCCCGCTTCCGAATGGGATGGGCATTCTCATCCTGGGCGATGAAAACACGATCGGCGGGACCGAGCCCAACGCCGGTAACGTGATCTCGGGCAATGATTGGGTCGGCATCCATATCCACGGCGGTGGGGCGCAGTGGAACCGCCTCAGGGGCAACTACATCGGTACGGACGTGACGGGTACCGTGGCGGTCGGGAACCTCCTCCGCGGTGTGCTGATCGAGAACGGGGCATCGAACAACATCGTGGGCGGGAGTGGGGCAGGCGCCCGCAACCTCATCTCAGGTAACGGAGGTGGCGTGGCAATCCAGAACGCCTATTCGAACCGCGTGCTGGGCAACTACATCGGCACCGATGTGACGGGCACGTCCGATCTCGGGAACGGGCGAAGTGGTGTCTTCATTCGGTTTGGTGGTTCGGACAACCGGATCGGTGGATCACGTCCGGGTGCCGGAAACACGGTCGGCTTCAACGGCCGGGCCGGAATACGCGTGCACTTCAACGCCGGCACGGGGAACCAGATACTGGGCAACTCGGTATTCGCCAGCGGCAAGCCAGACAACAGCCTAGGGATCGATATCGGTCCGGGCGGTGTGACGCCCAACGATCCGGGAGACGCCGACACCGGTCCCAACGAGCTGCAGAACTTCCCGGTGATCGTTGCAGCAGGCGGCTCGAGCCTCACGATCTCGGGAATGCTCAACAGCGTTCCGAACACGGAGTTCAGGGTGGAGTTCTTCGCCAACGCAGAATGCGATCCATCGGGCCACGGCGAGGGAGAAACGTTCGTGGGCCACACGATGGTGACCACCGACGGATCTGGTGACGCAAGCTTCACGGTCACCCTACCGACGACGGTACCGGCGGGCACATTCATCACCGCCACGGCGACCGATCCCGGTGGGAACACGTCGGAGTTCTCGGCGTGTGTCCAGAAGGCTTGAGGTGCCATAGCACCGCGAGCCGTATTGCGAACGACGCCGCTGAGCGTCGGTCGTGGTTCAGCCAAGCCCCGAGCGTCACGCGGCGCTCGGGGCCTTCGCCCTACCGTCTTACCGTCCGCCGTCCCAGATC
>JBDHHA010000389.1:0-4996 GCA_039589615.1 Gemmatimonadota bacterium | reverse complement strand
TGCACTGACATACTCCCGTAGTCGGCGTAGGGAAAGGACGTTCTTGGAGCGATTCGTCCAATTGAACGGCCGTACTCCCGGTCCCACGAACACGGACGCCCGGATCGCCCCGTAGCGATCGATCACTGCAGAATTGCATGAGGAGGGAGCGATCCCGCCTCCAATCCCCTTCCCACCAGTCGAGCAGCCGACGGGCAGGCATCCCTTCCGCGTCCTCGAGCAACTCCTCGATCGGCTTGAGGAGTGCGGTTTCGTCCGGTGCGTGACCCGCGTCCCTTTGCTCAACCAGGCCCTGTCGGGAGATTTCGGTCAGCTCCCGTGCCAACTCCCGCACCGGCCGTCCCCGAGTGACCGCATCCAGCCCGTGTTCGCAGACATCCCGATGCAGCTGCTGGCGTTCCGACCAGGCGAGATCCGCCACCGTCCGCCACGCATCGTCGAGAGCGCGTTCCGAGTACAGAAGCCCCTTCCACCAGGCCGTCAACGCAAGGGCTAGGCTCGAGCCCACCGAGTCGGCGCCGCGCACCTCCAGGTAGCGCTTGAGTCGTACCTCTGGGAACAGCGTCGTCAGGTGGAGGGCCCAGTCAGCCATGGTGGCGCGCCACTCACCGTGACCTTCGGCCAGGAACCGTCGGAATGTGAAACCCTCCATGTCGATCCAACGTCCGTCCCGGACGATAAACAGGAGCGGTATCGACAGCGCGTAGTCGGTGTAGCTGCGGAAGCCGGACTCGGGGTGAAACGCCAGCTCCAACAGCCCGCACCGGTCCGGGTCGGTGTCCAGCCAGATGAGAGATCTCGTGGAAAGGAGCCGGCTCGGGGCCCCCAGATAGATCGGGGAGTTGGCAAGGAGCGCGGTGGTGACCGACGTGACGCCCATGGCGAGACGGAACTTCCGCATGGCATCGGTCTCGGAGCCGAAGTCGAAGTTGACCTGAAAGCCGGCCGTTCCTTTCATCATGTGGTGCGCCAACCTGCCACGTTTCCCTAGGCGTCGGGACATGATGCGGTAGCGCGCTTTGGGGATCCAACCGATGTGCTCGATGGGCGTAAAGGGACTGAGTCCGATGGAGAGCCAGGATATCCCGAGGGAATCCGAGACGTCGTGCAGTTCCTCTCGGAACCTCCGGAGTTCTTCCTGGAGGGAGTCCAGCCTGTCGTGCACCGACCCGGCGAACTCGAGCTGAGCACCCGGCTCGAGAGACACGGCTGACGTGCCGCGCTGCAGCTCGACGAGATGCTCCATCTCGTAGACCGGGGTCCAGCCGTGCCGCCGGGAGAGGCCTTGCAGGACCGAGACGACCGACCGCTCCCCGTCGAAGGGAACAGTATCCCCCGAGTCGGTGAGGATACCGATCCACTCGTGTTCGATCCCGTGACCCCAATCGGATCGCGGTTTGGCGCCCTCGAGGAAGTAGTCGGTCAACTGACCGATGATCTCGATGGGCCTGGCATCCTTCGCCACTTGCCTGGACATGACATCCTCCGGGTCATACCGAGGCGATTCTCGCGAGCGCCGCGTGGAACCGCGAGATCTCGTCGGTGTTGTTGTAGTGGCAGAGACTTGCGCGGACGACGCCGCCGGAGTCAGCCAATCCAAGCCAGTCAATCGCCCGAGGGGAGTACATGTGGCCATGGTTGACCCCGAAGCCCCGCTCGCCAAGCCCTAGAGCAACTCTCTCGGGTGAGTGGCCGTCCACGGTGAAGGCGACGGTGGGGGTGCGCATGTCGAAGCGACCCGGATCCGTGATCCCGTAGACATGCACGCCATCGATCTCGAGCAGGCCATCGAGCAGGTGTTCACTCAACACACGTTCATAGGCCACGACTGCGTCGAACAACTCGTCATATGGATCGCGAGCGTTGATTCCCAATTCCTTCGCCAGATCGGAGAAGTACCGCAGGACACCTTCCGTCGCTGCCAGGCCCTCGAAGTTCTGCATCCCGAGTTCAAGTTTGAATCCGTTGCCGACGAAGAAATGATTGAGACTCGGAAGACGATCAAGCAGCCACTCGGCACATGCGGCGAAGCCCATGTGCGCTCCGAAGAACTTGTAGCCCGAGCAAAAGAAGGCATCCACGCCGTCACGATGGACGTCTGTGCGGGACATAATGGACGCCATCCACCAGGAGGATGGCCCCATGATCGTGGGCCAGCGTCGCAACGGAGCGGATGTCGGTAACGGTGCCGAGAATACTGCTGGCGCCGGTCACGGCAACCAGCCGCGTGCGGGCCGACAGTAGCGCCTCAAGGTCCTCGACTTCGAGTGTCCCCTCCGGCGCGCGCGCGTTCCAGAAGCGAATCATGGCACCACCGGACTCGAGTCGAAGCCACGGTGTCACATTGGCCTCGTGCTCCAGACAGGTCACTACGATCTCATCACCTGACTCGAGCGTCACCCTGAGCGCCTCGGCGAACATCGCCAGGAGCGTCGTCGCGTTGAGACCAAACACCACCTCGCCCGATGACGATGCACCCAGGAATCCCGCGATTCGGCGCCTGATGGCAGCGAAAGCGTCCCTGGTTCGCTCGGCACGTCGGTAGGCGCCAGCGTGGTAGACATTGCGTTCGTGGAAAAACCGCCGTATCTCATCAAGCGCCGAGTCGGGGATCTGCGCCCCACCGGCGTTGTCCATGAACGCAAACGGCATGTCCTCGCTCTTGCCGATCCTGACAGCAGGGAATTGATCGCGAACCCACTCGACTGGAAACCGCTCGGCCGTTGTCGTCCGCATTCTCACTCCTTATCGCCCGGAGGTGCCCCGAGAGGCCTGAAGCCACATTTCGCGAACTGCTGACGAGCATGGCTCACGTACCGGGGAGTCTCCAGCGAGGCCCGGCGACGTGGGGTCCTGAATCGTTCATCGGAGCCGAACCAAGACACTTTCTTTACGCAACAATATAGTTTCATACTGAAACTATAAATCCGAGAGGAATTCTTGTCAACCCCCCGCGGTGCCCTCCAAGGGGTTCGATAAGCAACCTATTGATTTAAAGGGAGTTCTATCCTCGCCTTACTGTTCGCTTTCTTGTCCCCAACGTCCCTGGTGCGCGTGCCACCTATCCTGATGGCTTTCTCTCCAGGTTCGAAGGGGGCATGGCGCTGTCTGAGCGCTGAGGGTGCGCGTTCTTCCTGCGGAACTCATGGCCATGGACTTGCTGACGCGCTTCGGTATCATAGTCCCGGCCGAAGGCAGCCCTTTCATGCCATCGGACGCTTGGAGTCAGACTTCATGCCCTCACCCGCCGAACACTACGCCAATCACCTCGGGCCGGTTTACTCATGGATGGCAGGTGGTGTGGCGGCCGCCATTGACCGTGGCGCGGCCGAGCTGAATGCCATTCCTCTGAATCCTACAGCTGGTGGCGTCGCAGTTGATCTCGGCGCAGGCTTTGGCATGCACGCAATTCCCCTGGCACGCCGCGGCTTCAAGGTTCTGGCCATCGACTCGTGTGCCGTGTTACTCGAAGAGCTGCGCGCCCATAGTGGCCCCTTGCCCATCCAGACCGTTTGCGATGACCTGCTCTCCTTTCAGAGTCATTTGCCCGAGAGCACAGCGGTGATGGCACTTTTGTGTATGGGTGACACGCTTACGCACCTTGCAGACACTGAATCGATTCACAAGCTCATTTGCGCCGCAGCCACCACACTCAGCCCCAACGCTCACTTCGTCATCACCTTTCGCGATTATTCGTCTGCGCTAGTCGCCGAGCAGCGGTTCATCTCAGTACGCGGCGACGAAAGCCGCATCCTGACCTGTTTCCTTGACTATGCCGATTCTCATGTAACTGTCTACGACTTGCTTCACGAGCGGACCCCTTCTGGCTGGCAGCTGCGAGTCAGTAGTTACCAAAAACTGCGTCTCAAGCCCGACTGGGTTGTAGGTTTGCTCGAAGCGAATGGATTTACGGTTCGCTGCGAACCTGGTGCGTCCGGAATGGTTCGCCTTATCGCAAAGCGCGTCTAGCCCTTCCATAGCGAGCCGAGTTGTGGGGTGTACGCGCCAAATGCGGGCGATCACGGCTGGCGCCTTCAGATCTTCTCGAGTTTTGTCGCCTCGATCGTGTAGGCATGATCCACATTACCGGTGTTTCTTGTCGAGGCCGGCTCGAACAGCAGCACGTTCGCTAGCTCATCAGCCACCGGTTTGTGCTCCACTCCTCGGGGAACGATGCAGAACTCCCCCTCATTGATCATGATGGTCCCGTCTCTGAGTTCGATTCTGATCGATCCCTTCAGCACGAGGAACATTTCGTCTTCGTTCTCGTGATGGTGCCACACGTACTCACCGTTCACAAATTGGCCATTTAATTCGCCGACGACCTTTGGAACCCAGACCTCATTGAAGGTGTCGAGCTTGGCTGCTGCATTCACCCTGTTCAACATTGTCGCTCTCTCCTTTCTCCGCTGCTATACATGAGGTCACGGTAATGCGAGCCTGCGTCATTGCGCAATGATTGTCGTGATAGGCGGGCACTGAATTCGTCTGGACAGAAAAAAGCCAATGATTCGCCCACAAATTTGAGATGCGGATCATCCTTGTCGGTCAGGGCCGCTGAACAGCTTGATTCGATCCAGGCCTCACAGAGGTTTTGTATCGAGACGCAGATCATGAAACCAGAGATCGCGACGACCTGGCACATCACACCCACGGCTCGGATCCGTCGCTGGAGTGCATAACCGCAGGGGCCTGCCTCGTAGCAGCAATGCACTTCCCCCGGCGCCTGCCGCACCAACTTCTTCGCCAGCCTTTTCACCGCTTGAGGCTCGTTCGCCAACTGCCACTCGAGAGCCTCATGCCGCCCCGGGAGCAACATCGCCACCTGGATCGATGCCTTGTGCGCATCCAGTCCCACGTAGGTGATACCCTCGTCCATGATCGGCTCCTTTCGTATGCGGCTCTGACGCCGACGACGTCAATCCGCGATACTGGCGGCTCGACCGCCTTGTCGTGTCCTCCTCACGGAGAGACTACGACTCTACGATCGCGAGCC
>JBDHHA010000388.1:0-2334 GCA_039589615.1 Gemmatimonadota bacterium | reverse complement strand
TGGGCGATCATCACGGCCGTGGGGAGTCCAACAAGTGTGACGGCTACGGTGCAGGACACTGTGCCGACGACTGCGACTCGTGATTGGCGGCTTGGTGCCTTCTATACTGACGTCTATCCGGGCACCGTGACATTCTTCGAGCAGCGCCTCACGTACGGGGGGACACCAGAGAGACCGGAGAGCCTCTGGGCAAGCCGCACTGGGGACTTTACGAAGTTCTCGCCGCTGATCCTCCGCGCCGAAGGCGACGAGACGGCTGGCTCCGTGCTGGACGACAATGCACTGAGCTTCACGCTAGCTGTGAGCGATGATGTGCAGACCGTGCGCTGGCTCAAGGCCACACGCCAGCTGCTCTGCGGCGTCAGCGGTGGCATCGCGCCGATCCAGGCCAGCTCGCTGCGTGAGCCGGTGACGCCAACCAATATCAATGCATTCCTCTCGTCAGTACAAGGTGTCAAGCGCGCCCGCCCGATTCTCGTCGAGGAGACCGTCGTCTATCTGGGAGCCAACGGGAAGCGGCTCTTCCAGTCCGAGTACGTCTCCTCCTCGGATACCTTCCGCAGCGAGGAACTCAGCATTCGCGCGGAGCACATCCTAGGCGCAGGCGCGGACGTGATGGCCTACGCGAAGGACCCCGATTCGATCGTCTGGGTGCGCAAGACCGACGGCTCCCTCGCGGCCATGACCTTCATCCGCACGGAGCAGGTGCTCGGTTGGTCGCAGCAGAAGGTGGGCGGTAGCTACGAGGGTGGCAATGCCGTCGTCGAGAGCATCACCGCGGTCCCGACTGCCGATGAAGATCACAGCCAGCTTTGGCTCGCGGTCAAGCGCACGATCAACGGCACCACTGTGCGACACATCGAGTTCCTCGAGGAGTACTTCACGACCATCGGTGGAGCAGACGTACGCGAGGCGTTCATGGTCGATGCCGGCCTGACCTACGACTCGCCGATCGATGTCGAAGGCGCCACTGCGACGAATCCAGTAGTGGTCACGGTGCCTTCTGGCCACGGCCTGGCCGATGGCGATCGGATCGAGATTGAAGACGTCGAGGGCATGACCGACATCAACGGCTACTTCACCGTGGACAACCCGCAGCCAACCACGATCGATCTGCACGATGAGGACGACAATGCAGTCGATGGCACCGGCTTCTCTGCCTGGGAGCGTGGAGGCGAGATCCGGGTACGTGTGACTTCGCTCGTAGGAGCCGGTCACCTTGAGGGCCAGACCGTTCAGGTGCTAGCGGATGGCGCGTACCGCGGCACGTATACGGTCACGAGCGGCGCGGTGACGTTCGGGGAGCCGGCGGCGGCGATCGTGCATCTCGGGCTGGCTTACATCTCGGACTTGGTGCTCTTGACGCCGAACTTCCGCGGTATGGAGGCCAGCATGGCTAGCCAGGGCAAGCTCAAGCGCGTGGCCCAGGTCGTCCTGCGGCTGGACGAGAGCGGAGCAGGGCTGTGCGGGGAAGAGGGCGGCACGCTCGATGCGGTGGTCCGCCGCTCCGTGGACGATCCACTGGGGCATCCTGTCCCACTGGAAAGCGATGACGTGCGGCTGGATGTGGAGATGAAGTGGGGTAGAAGGACTCACCTACAGGTGAGACAGGATCTCCCGATTCCCTTCACACTCGTGGCAGTGATGCTCGATGCATTACAGGATCAACGATGATGGTCTCGGAAGTCGAAGAGTTTGAACTCCGGATGGTGCCATGCACGACGGCCCGTATTCTGGAGATGTGCGATGTTCGCGAAGAGCAGCATGCCCAGCTAGCGGTCACTGTGCCGTTGCTCGAGGCCCGGATGCTCGAAATCGATCCGGACTGGTCGCGGTGCGCTGTGATGGCATTCCAGGCTGCGCCTATCGCCGCGTGGGGTGCCTTTCCGCGATGGAGAGGTCGAGCCATTGCGTGGGCACTTTTTACGCCACGAGCTCAGGCTTATGCGAAGCGGCTAGCAAGCACCATATTGTTCCACATGGAGCAGCTGCGAGAGCGAGAGCAGTTGCGACGCTTGGAGGCCACCGTGGATTCTGAGGATCCGAAAGCGATCCGCTGGGCCCAGCTCATGGGCTTGTCGGTTGAAGGCCTACTCCGGGCGTATGGGCCGCAGGGTGAGGATTACTTCATGATGGCGAGGACGTGGCGATGAGCTTCATGGCTGGCATGGGTGGCAGCATGATGGGCAGCGCGATGCAGAACATGTTCGCCATCCCGAGAGGCATCACGGAGTACCAAGTCCGCATGCAGAACGCGCGGACGCTGCGCGAACGCGCCGCCGCGGAGGAGGACTTGGCGCGGCGCCAGGGTGCCGAGATCCTCGGCCAGGGCCG
>JBDHHA010000387.1:0-2335 GCA_039589615.1 Gemmatimonadota bacterium | reverse complement strand
GAGAGGGCGTGAGACACGCCGCTACTGAGGCAGTCGCGCCCGCGAGAGGGGTGCCTCAAGAACCGTGCCGCCGGGGTGGCACATAACTTGCAGGCACAGCAAGAACCGTGCCACGACGAGCTGGCACGCTAATTGCTCATACGGCAAGAAGCGTGCCACGGCGCAGCGGCACGGAAGTTGCAGGACCAGCAAGAACCATGCCACGAAGGCCATGGAGCCCCCCGGCGCGATAGGGGGGTGGGGGCGGGGGCACGGGGCCACCATGACAGTTTGGTGGAGATTCGGTCCCCCGGATTTTTCCCGACAGGACGGCGCGGGAAAATGACGACGTACAGAACGAGGCGACCGATCTCGGAAGTGCTCCGAGACAGCGAGGGAAACATTGACTTCACGAGCAAGGACTACAGCGTGACGCCCGACTACTTCTTCTACACGGCGGGGAGCCGAATGTCGATCAGCAAGATCTTCGCGGTCCTCTACGGGAACATACAGGACGCGACGCAATTCGGCACCGGCCCGGCGCTGGAGAACGGACTGCACGCCGAGGTCGTGAACGAGCACGGCCAGCTCATGTTTGAGCTGACGGTCCCCGACCTCGACGGGATCAACAACAACAGCGACTTCGTCCACTTCTTCGACAGCATGGAGGTCGTGGGAGCGAAGCTGCCCAAGACGATACGCTGGCTCTGGACCCGGCCAGCGGGAGACGGCGACGCGAGAACGGTGGAGCTGCTGCCGGGCTGGACCTTCCGGGTCCGGGCGGCGGACGACTTCACGACGCGCTGCGACGGCTTCCATGTCCACTTCCAAGGGCTGGAGCTGGAACCGATCAGCTACGAGATACCGTAATGGCACGCAAGAGGATCTTTTCCCGCTTCGCGGACGTGGACGGCGACGGCACCGGCTCGATCGACGGCGCGGTGAACGCCTCCGGCACGCCGGTCACGCTCAAGGTGACGGCGCAGCCGGGCGAGGTTATCACGATCACGAGAATGATCGTCTCCGTGGTCTCGGCCACGATCAACAACATTGACGTCTACGCGGACGCGGGCGCTCTGACGAACGGGGTCCAAGTCTTCGTGACCGATATCGACGGCACGCTCGTCTACAACCTCACGGATCCCGGCCACAAGATCAAGACGCTCGGCCATTGGGCGCACTACTGCTACGACTACCAGTTCTGGGCCGGGCTCGCCGGGGGCGACGACCACGCCGCCGTGCGCTGGACCTTCGCCAAGAGCGGAGAGGCGGTCGTGCTGCTGCCGGGCTGGAGCCTCTGCGTGCTCCTCGAAGACGCGCTCCAAGCTCTGACGACTCACCAATTCATGGTGCAGGGCCACTACGAGGACGACTCACTCAGCGGCGGAGCGATCGAGTAGTGGACGGCCAAGAGATCCTCCGGCGCTTCCACGAGAGGTACGGCCCGACCGCCGGGAAGGACGGCCCGGTCCTCTTCGTGCGGGAAGTGCTCGGCGCGGAGCCCGACGAGTGGCAGGTAGAGGTGCTCGAAGCGTTCGGCGCGAGGGAGCGGCTGATCTCGATTCGCTCCTGTCACGGGCCGGGCAAGACCGCCCTGCTCGCGTGGTGCGTGCTCTATATGCTCCTGTTCCGCTTCCCTCAGAAGACCGTGGCGACGGCCCCCACCCGTGGGCAGCTCTTCGACGCGCTCTACTCCGAGGTCGGAAAGTGGTTCACCAAACTTGACCCGAGCCTACAGGCGCTCTACCACGTCAAGAGCGACCGGATCGAGCTGCTGGCCGCGCCCGACGAGAGCTTCTTCTCGTGCAGGACGGCCCGGCGGGAGAGCCCCGAGGCGCTACAGGGGATCCACTCGGACAACGTGCTCCTCATAGGCGACGAGGCGAGCGGAATCTTCGAGCAGATCTTCGAGGCCGCGATCGGCTCCATGTCTGGAGAGTACGCGACCACGATCCTCGCCTCCAACCCCGTGCGGACCTCCGGGTTCTTCTTCGACACGCACCACAAGCTGGCCGATATGTGGCACACCGTCGCGATCTCCGGCTTCGACAGCGACCGGGTGAGCGACGCCTTCATTCACGACGTGGCCCGGCGGTACGGAGAGGACTCCAACGCCTACCGCGTCCGGGTGCTGGGCGAGTTTCCGAAGGCGGACGACGACACGATCATTCCCTTCGAGCTGGTGGAGAGCGCCCGCGACCGGGATATCAAGGCGAACCCCGACTCCAGCCGGGTCTGGGGGCTGGACGTGGCCCGATTCGGGGACGACAAGAGCGTGCTCTGCGAGCGCCAGCTCCACACGGAGAATTGGTGCAAGGAGTGGAAGGCGCTGGACACAATGCAGCTCGTGGGCCGG
>JBDHHA010000386.1:0-2347 GCA_039589615.1 Gemmatimonadota bacterium | reverse complement strand
ACAGCCTGGTCCGCCGCTAGCAAGAGACCCGGCCGCAAAGAGCGAGGGGAGCGCCGAACGCTCCCCCCGCCTGGTTGACATCTCCGGCTAACGCTATGCGGCCGGCTCGCAGACCTTGTTCTTGCCGCTCCAGTCGCAACTCGGCTCGGCCCTGCAGGCCTTTCGGTCGGGGATCTCCGAGCACTCGACCTGTGGCGGCGGGTCCCCGCAGTCCGGATCAGCGGCGTCGATCAACCCGTCGCAGTCGTTGTCGAGACCGTCGTCGCAGGTGAGCTCGGTCTCCGACGGCTCGCAGACTGGCGGACCCTCGGCGCACTGGTAGAGGTCTTTTTCGCCGTTAGGATAATTAGGATGGACGGGAGGGCCGAAACCACCCACCTGCACGTTGGCCCAGGTCATCGCCCCCTGGTCCTCGTGGTTCAGGATGTGGCAATGCATGATCGTTCGGCCGTCGTAGGCGGTCTGGGTCGCCGGGTCCGCGTCGAAGCGCACGACGCAGCCGCTGCCGGCGATGGTGTCGTAGTGCTCGCCCTCCTCGAATCCATTACAGGTGGCCTGCATTTGCTGGTGATAGACATGCAGATGGAAGGGGTGATTCGTCGCGCCCTTGACGGTCCACTCCTGGACGCCGGGCACGTTGACGTCGAAGGAGGCAACCTCCGCATCGAATTTCCCGCCGTTGACCGAGCGCGCACCCATGCTGATGTTCTGCGTGTCGGCTACAGGTACAGGTGGTTGACCCTCAAGATCTCGCAGGTCGCGCAGATAGGCCGGCCGATTTGCAGACCAGTTCAAGTCGCCGGTGGCACCACCGGTATTGGGCCCGACATCCTGGTTCCCGTCGCCACCCACGACCACGTTGGCAACGACCGTGTTGCCGACCGAGATGGTCGAGTCCCCACTGCACCTCACAGCCAGGTCCGCGCGCGAGGCGCCGGTCAGCTCGATTTCGTTGGACTCGAGCACGACGGGGCCCGCTCTCCTCCACACGCCGTCGCGCGCCATCAGGACCGCCTCGCACTCCGGCCCGACCGACACGGTCTTCATCCGGGCGTCGGCGTCGGCCAGCAGCACGCGCCAGTGCTGCCATTCGTCGGCCGGCGAACAAAGGTTGCCCCCGACCAGGCCGTTCACGGTCCAGGTGGGCGACAGGGTGCCCGAGACCAAGGTATCGCCCCCCGCCCCTGCGACGTCGGGATCCAGGTACGCGATCGCAAGCTGACGATCCGTCATGTCCAAGACGCCCTGCGGGACACCGTGGATGACCGGATCGTCCACGATCAGCAGTCCGAACGCGCCGCCCGCCACCTGCAGCCAGGTCGAGCCGTGATGATGCGCGTGATACCACAGGGTACCGCCCATGTGGTCGTCCGGAATCTCGTAGACGTAGTCGCCGCATTCGCCGCCGTTGATCAGGCGCGTCACGTCGTCGGCCGGCGTCTCCCCGGAGACATGAAGGCCGTGGGTATGGATGTTGGTGATGTTGGGGTCCTTCAAGACGTTGTGCTCGAGGCTCGGCGGCTCCCAGTCCAGTGTGTTCTTGAAGGTCAGCACGTAGGTCTCGCCCGGCGTCATCGTCATCGTTGGCCCGGGAATGCTGAAGTCTGCGCCGGGAACTTCACCCGGATCCTGACGATACGCTCGGGTGGTCAAGCTGTCGCCGCCGATGTCCGGGAAGGTGGCTTCGCCGATCTCGAGCGTGCCGCTCCAATACCCCCCGGAGTTTATCCACTGAAACGGAACCGGGTCCTGGATCTCGGTACCATCAGTCGGGCACACACCTGCTTGCGCGGCGCCCGCCCCCAGCAGCATCGATGCCAACACTAAGGATGTGACTCTCTTCATCTCGAGGTCCTCCCGCTTTCGAGCGGTGGACGCGGGGCCTCCGGTCCTTGTCGGGTCTTGCGCCGGTAACCGGTTCGATGAGCGGGAGCTCGACCGGCTTCCGTGGCGACGACCAAGCGGGTCGTCGGCAACTGCCGCACTGCAACAACGACCGGCTGCCTCACCCCCTTTCGCCAGTGTCAATTGTAATTAGAACAACTAAAAGTTTCCCAAATTTGCCCCAGTTGCATTGATCTATCGCAATTTTGAGAGGGCAAATTGTGACAAAAATCAAATGCACTCATTGAATCGCAAGGCTAGGTCGAGCTGCCACTCTCGGGTTCTCTCTCTGGCAACACGGTCGAAGATTCGGAGGGAGCGAGTCGGCCCGCGCGGCGCAGCGAAGCCTTCCCACGGAGCGACGCAGGGAGCATGCTGTCGGCTGGGAGGGTCTGCCAATGAAAGTGCTGGTTCTGAGCGCGGGGGTAGTCGGTGTGACCACGGCCCACCGCCTGTTGAAGGA
>JBDHHA010000385.1:0-2354 GCA_039589615.1 Gemmatimonadota bacterium | reverse complement strand
CCACGGTGCCGCCGGCGTTGGCGCAGTTGGTGTCCAAGTGTCTGGAGAAGAACCCCGCCGACCGGTTCCAGACTGCCGACGAATTGCTTCCCCTGGTGGAGGTTTCCAGCGGCGACATGACGCCGGCGGACACCATGCCCCTGGCAAAGGCCGCCCCGCCTCTGCGAACGCGCTCCCGATATCTCATGCCCTTCCTGGGGACGGCTGCCGCCGTCGTGTTGGTGTTGCTGGGGACGTTCCTGGGTGGGGGCGGAACCGGCGACCCGGCCGTCGATGCCAAGTCCCTCGCCGTGCTTCCCTTCGAGAGCATCCGCTCCGACGAGGAGAGCCGGGCGTTCACCGTGGGCATCCACGACGATCTCCTCACGCAGCTCTCCAAGATCAGGGACCTCAAGGTGATATCCCGCACCTCGGTCCTGGAGTACGCGGGACGGACCGACATGATTGAGATCGGCGCGGAGCTGGGCGTGGCGTTCCTGATGGAGGGCAGCGTCCAGCGGGCGGGAAACCAGCTCCGCATGAACGTGCAGCTCATCGACGCCCGGCGGGAAGGGCACCTCTGGGCGGAGACCTACAACGCCGAGTTGAGCGTGGAGAATATCTTTGCCATCCAGAGTGATCTGGCGCGGCGCATTGCCGCGGCGTTGGAGGCAACGCTCTCCCCGGAGGAAGAGCAACGCATCGAGGCGAGGCCCACCGAGGATCTGGCGGCGTACGATTTCTACCTCCGCTGCAGGGAGTACGACAACCGGCCGGGGTACGGCCGGGAGAATATGGAGAGTGCCCAGCAGATGTGCGAGCGGGCCGTCAGCCTCGACCCGGAGTTCGCGCAAGCACACGCCGGGCTCTCACGGGTTCACGGTCGGATGCTGTGGTTTCAGTACGACCCGTCGGAGGCAAGACGGGAGGCCGCTCGTGCCGCCGCCCAACGGGCGCTGGAGCTGGATCCGAATCTGCCCGAGGCGCACGTCGCCATGGGCTACTACCACTACTACGGGAAGAGGGATTACGCCCGCGCCCTCCAAGAGTTTGCCATAGCGGAGCGGGGCTTACCCGGGGACGTGCAGCTGCGGGCCGCGAGAGGGTACGTCCAGCGGCGATTGGGGGATTTTGAAGGAGCCGCCGAAGACCTGGTGCAGGTGGCCCGGCTCGGTCCGAGGGATCCACGAAACTGGTTTGATGTGGGGCTTACCCTGATCTATCTGGGGCGTTATGAGGAGGCGGAGCTCCACTTTGCGCGGGCACTTGCGCTCGCGCCGGATTTTGCCGACGCGGCGATCTGGCGGGGGGTTGCCTCACTGAACCGGGACGGCCGCACTGAACCACTCCGCAGAGTCCTCGCGAATCTGAGCGATGACGAGCAGACTCTGGCGCCCGTCCCCGTGTACCGCTGGTTGGTTGCCATCCTGGACCGGGATTACGACGAGGCTCTCCAGATCTTCTCCGGCGATGACGTGGAGGTGGTCGAGTCGCAGGTCGGATACGCTCCGGCGTCGTTGTTCAATGGGTGGGTGTACGCCGTCCGGGACAATGCACCGGCGGCTCGCGCCGCGTTCGACTCTGCCCGGGTGCGGCTGGAGGCGGCGTTACAGGAGCGTCCCGACGACGCCCGGGTCCACAGCGCTCTCGGGTTGGCGTACGCCGGCTTGGGGCGTGGTGAGGAGGCGGTTCGAGAGGGGCGCCGGGCGGTGAACCTGATGCCGGTTTCCAGGGATGCCGTGCTCAGCCCTTGGTTCGCATGGGACCTCTCCGTCATCTACGCGACGATGGGAGACCCCGATGCGGCCCTGGCGGAGCTCGAAGGGTTGCTGTCGCGCCCCGGATTCTTAGGGCCGCAATTCATCCTCCGTGATGCTCGCCTCGACGGCATCCGCGACAACCCGGGCTTTCGAGCGCTGGAAGCCCGGTACCTCAACTGAGATGCACGGTGGCAAGACGAGAACTCCCCACGGGGAACCGGCGTGGGGAGTTCTTTTTTGTGTGACAGCGGGTGGTTCCCGCAATGGTGCGAGACAATCCTAGTTGAATTGCTCTGCGATGATTGGCGGGTACTGGGTCCGCTTTCGATCCCCGGTCATGCGGCGCACGGCGCGCGACAATCGGCTTGGTGACGTGGGTCAACTGTGTGGCGCGGTGGGCAGGGTCAACCACTGTATACGCGCCCGCCTGGGTCGGTGTTGACACTGGGGATCGACGGTTGCCGCAGGCAGTCGCCAATGTCATCCTTAGCAATTCCCCAATCCGGCGAGGTGCTCCATGAAGAAAACTTCGTGTGCTGCCATCCTGGTGACGGTGGCCTTGTCGATCCCCGGCCCGAAGTCCGAACTCGAAGCCCAGGCCGGGAACGCAGTGTT
>JBDHHA010000384.1:0-2354 GCA_039589615.1 Gemmatimonadota bacterium | reverse complement strand
GCAACGAGATCAAGCCGACGCTGGAGTACATGACCGACGAGATCATTCGTGCGGCCATCACAGCGCGGACCTTGACTCGGAACGACCAGAGGGCGCGACAGGCGCGGTACACCAGCGGCTCACCCGCTGAGTATTTCAGCCGTGTGCAGCCGGGCGCACAGGTCGGCGTCAAGACGCGCACCGAGTTCCATCACGCACAGGCTATGTGGAGCCGTCAGGGTGTCCAGAGCGATTACTTCAAGGAGTGGTTCGGTGATTGGGAGGACGCGTCGGCCGAGGCGTCGAAGGTTGTGGATGCGAACGGCGTCCCGCAGAAGGTCTTTCACGGTACACGAGAGAAGTTCTACACGTTCGACACGACACGCGGAGCCTCTGGTCTATACGGACCGGGTGCCTACTTCACTGACAATCAGGAGGAAGCGCGAGCCTATTCTGGTGCGCGAGTCGATGAGGCATACGAGAACCCGTTCACGAACCCTATCACGAAGGAGGAGCTTGAGGCTATCCTTCCGGTGATTCGCGAGACGCTTGAGGAGGTCGCGGATCTCCAAGCTCAAGACGGCGAGTGGACGGTGCAGGGACTGAGGGACTTGTTCTTCGACAGCGACATGCTGGAGAACCCGCGCATCGTGAACCAGTTCCTTGCGTTCAAGGACAAGGTGTCGCAGTTGCTTCGGCTGAAAGTTGAGAACGCGATAGGCCGTGAGTTCGAGCAGGTACCGAACGTCGCTCGCGAGATCAACGCGTACCTCAACCTGCGGAACCCGTTCGACATGACCGGGCCAGCGGAGTCGTTCGCTCCCGCTCTGCGGAAGGCGGTCGCCAAGGTAGGCGGCTCGCTCAAAATCTTCGAGCAGGAGATGAAGGCCAACAACCGTTGGTTCAGCGTCTCCACTTCGAGGGACGCAACGTCGCCGTTCGATTGGGCCGCGACCGCGATCATGGCCGGTGCCACGTTCAACGCCCGGTTCCGTCAACTGACGGGACGGATACCGAACCGTGCCGATGCGATGCAGCAGATCCAGAGGGTACTCCACGGTCAGGGCTACGACGGTGTGACCACGCTCGGTCCGAGAGACGCGAGACATCACGTCGCATGGAACCCGGTACAGGTCGCCACCGAGGAGAACCTGCGCGAGTATGCCCCGAAGCGTGACGCGCTGTTCGCTCGCGCATCGGTCGCCAACGAGTACACGGTCGATACCTCGATCATACGGAACACGATTGACAGGTACGAAGCCCGCATCCTTGAGCTTGACGCTCGCCGCGCCACGGAGGAACTGACTCCAGAGGACAGGGTGTCGCTGGCCCGCAGGGTCGAGGCTCTCAAGGTAGAGCAGTCCAAGTGGCAGTCGGTCCTTCGCGCACCCGAATCGTTCGTATCGGAAAACGAACTGGACGTGGCGGATCTCGCTGTGGAGGACGCGTACGACTCGTCGATGATCGCGCTGATCACCGGACAAGGCGTCTCCGAACTGGACGTGCAGGCAGGCTTGGGCGTGTGGCAGGCTGGACACCGCGATCTCGCAGGGTTCAAGCAGATGGCTCCGAGGTTCATGGTTGACCCTGAGTTGGTCTACAACGCTGTGCTCGGTGCGGTCATGCGGCTCAACAACATGGGCCAGATCGACGCCAGCGCACGACAGGACTTCAAGGACTTCAACGAGTTCAAGGGCACGCGCCGGACCGAGGAGGTCGCCGACGAAGTGACCGAGATTCCTGAGAACCTGCGATGGGCCGATAGTGCTGTCGAGATTTCCAAGGATCTCAAGCGCATGGACCGCGACCGGATCAACGCTCGGATCGAGGACAAGGTGCTCGACGTTGTAAACCAGTACGGCACAACGGGTTGGCTCCCTGTCGAGAACTGGAGCATCTCCAAGGTCGCAGTCAAGTTCACGCGTGGTGGTCAGAGCCGCATCAAGAACTACGGCGTGAAGCTGCGCGAACTCCGACAGAGGATGCCGGTGTTCTTGCCGCAGGCTATCCGTCAGATTTCAAGTGCCAGCCCCGAAGCGTTGGATCTGTACGATCAGGTCATGAACGAGGCAATGGCTGGCCGGGACGAGTTCTTCTTCACCGAGGCAGAGCAGGAGCTTCTGCGTGAGGTCTACTCCGATATCACCGTACCGCGTTTGATCGAGGGTCGCCCTGTACCGAAGGTCGCGAAGAAGGTATGGGACGATGTCCGCAAGGGAGTGTTCGAGCCAGCCGTCTCCGTTAAGATCACATGGATGGCCCGGCCGTACACGTATCAGGTGACGGACGGACGCGAGGGTGTTCCCGAAGCCGAGGCTGGGAACAGCAACGTCCGGCAGGATATATGGGAGGACAAGGTTGCACAAGTGGCAGCG
>JBDHHA010000383.1:0-2892 GCA_039589615.1 Gemmatimonadota bacterium | reverse complement strand
TATCGAAGCGATGTGCCCTTTGCCGGGTTCTGGTACGGTATCTTCATGCAAGCAATATTGCTCACCTGGCTATACAACAATACCAAGGCCAGTCTCCTCCCTGTCATTCTCTTCCATGCACTGGGGAACGCGCAGGTGCTTCCAACGTGGGAAAATCCCATGTCCGCCTGGATCTTCGTATCAATCTGGACTCTCGTGACCGTCGCAGTAATCGTGGTTTGGGGACCACGAAGACTCGTTCGTTGCAGGACTGAGTGATCTCCTGCGGAAGATCGGGTTCGTCGCCCCCGCCAAGGAGAATGGTGCGGCCCGCCTTCGGCGTTCAGACCACAAGATTCGCTGGACCAACACGCCGAATCAGCGTCCTCGCGATAGGGGTGTGTAACGTTTGCCGGCCTCGACGCTATATTGTTCGGGAGCCCTCGATGGCATGATGACTTTCGAACAGCTTTACGAGACCTATTTCAAGGACGTCTATCGCTTCGCGTTCTGGCTGAGCCGCAACCAGAGCGAAGCCGAGGACCTTGCGTCGGAGACCTTCGTTCGAGCGTGGGCTCAGCGCCACCGGTTACGTACCGAGACGCTGAACGCCTACCTGCTCGCCATCGCTCGGAGGGCTTTCCTCGATCTTCGACGAAAGGGCAAAGACTGCACGAAGCTCTCGAAGGAACTGCCCGATAGGGCACCCGATCCGCATCGACAGGCGACGGCGCGCATGGAATTGGACCATGTCAGGCGCGTTATGGCTCTCTTACCCGAACTGGATCGCGTTGCGCTGGTTCTGCGGGCTGAGCAGTCGCTTCCCTATGCCGAGATCGCGCGAGTCCTCGAGATCTCCGAGGGAGCTGCCCGTGTGAAGGTCCACCGCGCGCGTCGAAAACTCCTCGATTCTTACCAAAGGCACCAGGGAGGTGAGTGATGGAAGTGACCCGTGATGTGATTCGCGACCTCCTGCCGCTCTATCTGGCGGGCGAAGCGAGCGCCGATACACAGGTCCTGGTCAAGGAGTATCTGGAGCACGATCCGGACCTCGCTCAGTTAGCGCGGCAGTGGAAGGGGCGGCTACCGGGGCCACCACCGGCACCATTGCGCCCCGATGCTCAGGCTCTGGCGTATCTCGAAGCCAGGCGTCAGATTGCGATGAAGACAGTCCTTCTAGCTGTTGTGATCACGGCCGGGACGATCGCCCTGATCACACTGGTCGGCTTTGTCTTCTACTCCTCGCCCTAGACTGAGCCGTGTGTAGTGGTCTACCGAATGAAAACGGTGACATGGAGTTCAGATCGAGGCATGGATCATCAATCGAGGGTTCTCTTACGTCCCCACGTCACCTCCTCCCGCGGAACGAGTGAGCGCTATAGGCCTGGGCATGCGACCGCCGGCAGTCGCAGGGCGCCGTTGGTCGCGCGACCGAGGATTCCTTCCGTCTCATCGTAATCCGTGGTGATCAGATAGAAGAATGCCTCCCCCAAGGGAGGGAGCTCTGGATCATCGAAGCGATAGTCGGACTGATTCGGATCCGCGGAATCGGCGCAGGCGCCGTAATCCGGTAGCTGAGAAACGACACCGCGATAGATATGATATCCGTCCGCCATGTAATTCCGGTTCCAGGTTAGCCTCACAAGATCGGCTCTAAACCGAACGGTGATGACCTCATCCGGAAGGACGATCACCGAGTTCGGATAGACTCCTGTATTTACGGTCTCGCGGATGGCCGTATGTTGCAGATTCACGATGGTGACCGTCGACCAGTCAAAGTTTGCGACGTAGAGGAGAGAGCCGTCGGCGCTGAATCCCATGCCCAGACCGTTGGGAACGTTGGTGATCGTCTCGGCGGGGATCAATTGATGGGTCGCAGTGTCGATGACGTGGACGTCGAAGCCGTTAAGCTCCGTCACGTAAGCCCGCCGGCCGTTCGGGCTCACTACAACCCGGCGCGGTTGGCCCGCAACCGGAAGGGTTCCCACGACGGTTCGCGATGCGACGTCGATCACGCTCACATCAAAGGTGCCCGCGTTTGTGGCGTACACCGTCTTGCCGTCACGGGTAAAGGCGACTCCCTCGGTGACAATTCCCGTGGGAATGCGGCACTCGGGGCCGGTCCCCCCCGGTGTGACGCAGATCACGGCATTGGCGGGGTCGTTGATGGCCTTGCGGACATCCAGGATCGACACCTCGTCGACCGTAGCCACTATTTGAAGAGTGGCGATCTTCACCACGTAGACGTCGTTGCTGCCGTCGTGGGTCAGAAGAACATGACGGTTGTTGAGCGTGACGGCGAGTCCATGGGGACGGCCACCAACGTCCAGGCGGGTGATGCCGTTCAACTCATCGCCGTCCAGATCGATCTCATCCCGCAACGGGGCGCTGAACACCGAGAGGGTGTTCTCACTATGGTTAGAGAAGAAGACGTAGCGGGCGTCCAGGGTGGCGACCCCTTCGTGGGGATTGTCGCCCCCCAATCGGGTGACGAGATCGGTCCGATCGAGAGTGTCGAAGATGGTGACGTCGTCGGAACCCTGATTGGGGACGTACGCGTCCTGTCCCCTCGCCGCCGTGATTTGGAGGAGGGCCGCGCCAACGATCAGAAACGCAGCCATGGGACGGAGCTTTGGAGACATCACAAACCTCCTTTCATGTGTTGTGCGGTATTCGTGGTGGGGGAATCGCGGTATTCGGAGGATGCTTCGTTACGGGCCGGCTCAGAGGAACCGGCGGCGGTTGTCGCACAGCCGACGTTGACTGTCCATCGATCAGATGGTTCTCCGCTCGCCGCTGGACGCCAGGCCACTTGCGTCCTCCCTCAGCCTCCGGGCTGATGGTCAGAACTGATGCTGCTTGCGGCGAATACCACCCCGGCTGAACGAACCTAATCGGGCACCCTTCAGTCAG
>JBDHHA010000382.1:0-2365 GCA_039589615.1 Gemmatimonadota bacterium | reverse complement strand
CACGCCACAGCGGACCTTACGACATGACGACAGGGCCGGGGCGTCCGCCCGGCCCTGTCGATTCGGTCGCTCTGACGCGCCCGCTCGGTCAGTCTACGGCCGCCCGGCGTCGGGGAGGCTGTAATCGCACACACCGGTGGGGAAGGTCTCGTTGAGGCGGGCCCGCTCATCCTTGTCGGGCTTCCAACTGCCGTAGACCCCCTTGGCGATCGCCTTGCCCACCGACTGGAGCTGGCACTTGTAGATGCCGCCCTTGAGCGGCCCGCCTGCCACGATGCGTGAGGTGGAGTAGATCTGGAACTTCTGGGTGCAGGGCCCCGCCGGCTCGTCGTTCAAGATGCCGTCCCACACGTCATCGCCTCTGGCGAACTCCGAGCCATCGGTGTTGAAGCACCGGTCGATGGCATCGGGCGGCTTGTTCTCGGCCACGCTCTTGTCGGGGTTGGCCGCAATGTTCTCCATCCACCCGTCGATGACCTGGAACGCCTCGGCCGTCGAGGAGGAGGCGGGGAACGGGCGGGCGTCGCTGAACCAGATGACCTGGTTGTCGGCGCTGCCCTGGCCCTCGATCATCCGCTGGCGGCTGGCGAACGACTGGTGGGTGTTGTGCATGTCCAGGAGGTGCTCGCGATAAAGGCGGCCATCGATGATGGGGATGTCGATGTCCCCGTCGAAGACCATGCCGGACTCGTAGGCGGCGTTCATCGCCTCGATGCTGCCCTCGTACCGTGGTGCGGGGGTGATGCCGCCGTCGGGGCTCAGATTCATGTTGCGGGAGCTCCAGGGATCCCATTGGGAGGGGTCGGCGCAGAGAGGCCAGATGAACGGGCAGCCCTCCTGCACGTTGTCCTTGCTCTGCTTCCAGCTGCCGATGTTGGCGTTGAGGTGGAGGAATTCGTCCGGCGTGATGTTGCCGTCGACCAGCGCCTGGAGCCCGTACTGGACTCCAACGTTGTCCCAGGTGACCCTCGCGTAGTCGTCGGCGCCGACGCCGTAGATGTTGCGCAGGTCGTCCCAGTGGCTCCAATGGACCTGGTCCATCACACCCGGCGGCTGCATGAGCTCCTGGCCTGCGCCGGCCGAGCCGTAGTTCGGGTTCAGCCCCAGCGGCGACAGCCCCCGCCACCCGTTGATGCACTCGCTACTGCCGAGACTCCCGGTGTACGGGTTGAAGACCGTGTTGCTGGCGTTCATGCCCTCCAGCCAGGTGCGGTTCTCCCAGTTCTGCCACTTGGGATTGGCCCCATCGGTTACGTCCATGTAGTACTCGAGCAGCTCGCAGTCGCCGACGTGGATTGTCTGCGTGACCATGTCGGGGTAGGAGGACTGCGGGATCGCCGCATCGATCAGAGGGTGGTTCTGCCCGTAGACGTACTGCTGGATGGCGCCGCCCGAGCCGCCGATGCTGACGGTGTAGTAGGGCACGCCGTGGCGCTCGATGAAGCGCTCCTTCACCATGAGCGCCGTCTCGCCCCCCACCTGCAGGTTGTAGTGGACGCCGGTCCTGTTGCCCGTCGAGTTCACCACGGCGTAGCCGAGGGAAAGAACGTCGTGGCGCAGCATGGCCCCGGTGCTGGCGTCGCCCTGCGAGTGACCGATCCCGACGCCTCCCTGGAGGCTGAGGACCACGCGTCCGTTCCAGGACGAGTGGTCGGGCTCCTCCGGGTCCTCGCCCAGAGGAGCCAGCATGGCCAGGCTGTAGATGAAGCGATTGATCGTGCCCCGCTCCCACCGCACGACGTAGTCGACGATTCTGCCGTCCATCAGGGTGGTCTGGGCCAGATCGGCCGGCGGGTCGCCGGGCGGAAGCGGTGCGAACGCCCCCCCGGTCGTACGGTACATGTAGTCGACGCGGGTCTCGACACTGCAGTTCTTGCTCCATCCGATCACGTTCTCGTCAACGTCGAAGACCGGGAAGCCGATCTGGTCCTGGTTGTCGACGAGGGGCTGGCCCAGTCCGGACCTCTCGGTCTTGCAGACGAAGGGGTGCTGGTGGGGGCCGGAGAAGATCGGCCCCGTGATCGGGTAGTTCGTCACGGTGAGCTCGGCCTGATTGCCCTGTCCCATGCTCACCCGGGCTTCAAGGGTGTTCTCGCCCACGACGAACCCGTCGACAAGGCCGACGAGGGCGTGATCCCCTGCCTCGGGCGCGAAGGCCGCGGTGACGTCATCGCCGTTCAGCCTCACGCCCACCTTGTTAAGCTGGACGAGGCTGGGCACGCCCACCCTCACCAGCGCGTCGCCACCGGACACCATGTCGGGACTGCTGGACAGGATCGAGATCTCCCAGCCGCCGTCGCTAGCCGCCGCCTCGTTCCAGCCCAACATCGCTGGGCCAACGAACAGGGCGGCCATCGCCAAGATG
>JBDHHA010000381.1:403-2772 GCA_039589615.1 Gemmatimonadota bacterium | reverse complement strand
GGGCTGCCCGACAGCGTTCCCGGCATGACGGTGAACCGCTTCTGTTCCTCCGGTTTGGAGACGATCAACCTGGGGGCCGCGGAGATCGCGCTGGGTCAGGCGGACGTGGTCATCGCCGGCGGCGTGGAATCCATGACGCTGGTGCCCATGGGCGGCGTGCGGTACCTGCCCAACCCCACAATGGCATCGGAGTCTCCCGGCACCTATCTGGGCATGGGGCTCACCGCCGAGCGCCTCGCCGAGCGGGACGACATCGGCCGGGAGGCGCAGGACGCCTTCGCGTACGACAGCCACATGAAGGCCGTGGCGGCACAGAAGGACGGGAAGTTCGACGCGGAGCTGGTGCCTGTGAACACAGCGGTGAGCGATCCCGGACCCAACGGCAAGCCGGTAGTCCGGGAGGTGGTGCTGGACCGGGACGAGGGTCCCCGGGCCGACACCACTCTCGAGGCCCTGGCCAAGCTCAGGCCCGCGTTCAAGGCGGACGGCACGGTCACGGCCGGCAACGCGAGCCAGATGACGGACGGTGCCGCCGCAGTGTTGTTGACCACCCCGGAAGTGGCCGCGGAGCTGAAGCTCGAGCCCCTGGCCCGGTGGGTGGGCTACGCAGTGGCGGGCGTCCCTCCAGAGATCATGGGGATCGGCCCGGTGGAAGCGGTCCCCAAGGCATTGAAGCGCGTCGAACTCAAACTCGACGACATGGACGTCATCGAACTCAACGAGGCCTTTGCCGCCCAGAGCCTGGCCGTCCTCAAGGGGCTGAGTCTGGATGCGAAAGATCCACGCCTCAACGCCAACGGCGGGGCCATCGCGCTGGGTCACCCCCTGGGATGCACCGGCGCCAAGCTCACCGCCACGGCGCTGCACGAACTCGGCCGCCGCAAGGGCAAGTACGCCATGGTGACCATGTGTATCGGGACCGGCATGGGGGCAGCCGGCATCTTCCAAGCCATGTAACCGCGCCCGAGCGCGGAGGAGAATCCCATGCCTGACGAGAAGGGGCATCCCACCGGCGGCCAGTTCCTCCTGGAGGACACCGCACCGGCAGACGTCTTCACCCCTGAGGACTTCGACGAGACCCAGCGGATGATCGCCGACACGGTGCGCGAGTTCATCCAGCGGAGCGTCACGCCACACCACGAGGAGATGGAGTTCAAGAAGAACGTGGCGCTGGCGAAGCCCATGCTCCAAGAGGCCGGCGAGGCCGGCATCCTGTCCATCGACGTGCCGGAGGATTACGGCGGCATGGGTTCGGACAAGGCCACCACTATGCTCGTCAGCGAGATCATGGCGGAGGCGGGGAGCTTCGTGGCGACGCACGGCTGCCAAACGGGAATCGGCACGCTGCCCATCGTGTACTTCGGCACGAAGGAGCAGAAGGAGAAGTACCTGCCCAAGCTCGCCACGGGTGAGCTGGCCGGGGCCTACGCCCTCAGCGAGCCGGGTGCCGGCTCCGACGCCCTGGCGGCTCGCACCACTGCGGTCCTCACCGACGACAAACAACACTACGTCCTCAACGGCACGAAGCAGTACATCACCAGCGCGGGGTTTGCGGATCTGTTCACCGTGTTCGCCAAGGTGGACGGCAAGGAGTTCACGGCGTTCCTCGTGGACCGGGACACACCCGGCGTCTCCATCGGCCCCGAGGAGATGAAGATGGGACTCAAAGGGTCCTCCACCTGCGCGGTGATCATGGAGGACGCCAAGGTTCCCGCGGCGAACGTGTTGGGCGAGATCGGCCGGGGGCACGTGGTGGCGTTCAACATCCTGAACGTGGGGCGCTTCAAGCTGGGCGCCGGTTCCGTGGGCGGCTGCAAGATCGCGCTGGAGCACTCGGTCCCCTATGTGAACCAGCGGCAGCAATTCGGACGTCCGCTGAGCGACTTCGGCCTGATCCGGGCCAAGATCGCCGACATTGCCGCGCGCACCTTCGTGTCCGAGTCGATGGTGTACCGCACCGCCGGCCTCCTGGATTGCGCCATCGGCCGCCTCGACCGCGCGGCAGAGGACTTCGACCGCCAGGCCATCGGTCAAGTCGAGGACTTCACCATCGAGTGCTCCATGGTCAAGGTGTTCGCCAGCGAGTCGCTTGCCCTGGCGGCGGAGGAGGGACTCCAGATGCTGGGTGGGTACGGCTTCTGTGAGGACTACCCGCTGGAGCAGATCTACCGGGACGAACGGATCAACCGGATCTTCGAGGGCACCAACGAGATCAACCGGATGCTGATCCCCGGCATGATCCTCAAGAAGGCGTTGAAAAAAGAGCTGCCGTTCTTCGCCGCGGCCAAGCAGGTGGCCGAAGAACTCCTGGGCCCACCCGAATTCGCCGACGCCGGCGAGCCGGGCTTCCTCGAGGAAGAAACCAAACT
>JBDHHA010000381.1:0-394 GCA_039589615.1 Gemmatimonadota bacterium | reverse complement strand
CGCCGGCGAGCCGGGCTTCCTCGAGGAAGAAACCAAACTCGTCTCCGCCATGAAGAAGGCGTGCACCGCCGCCCTCGGTTTCGCCGCGCAAAAGCACGGGGAGAACATCAAGGACCAACAGGAAGTGCTCTCCGACGCGGCGGACATGGTGATGGAGACCTACGCGTGCGAAAGCGGTTTGCTGCGGGCGTTGAAGAGGGCGTCCACCGATGGTGAAGAGAGTGCGCGGCCCATGGCCGACATGCTCACGCTGTACGTGCACGACGCCATGGATCGCGTAGCGATCTTGGGCCGCAACGTTCTGGCGCAGAGTGCGGAGGGAGACGAGCTGCGAACGATGATGGCGGGGGTGCGCCGGCTCACGAAACACGTGCCGGTGAACCGGGCGAAGCTG
>JBDHHA010000380.1:0-3118 GCA_039589615.1 Gemmatimonadota bacterium | reverse complement strand
GTTGGAGGTGATGGCGACGACCTCGGGTGAGGTTGCGGCACAGGATGTAGAGGTGGCGTATGTGGGCGTGGGATCTGACGCTGTGGCGGTGGAGATTCTCGATCCTGAGGTATTCCTCGAGTTCGGAGAAACGTACACGCTCCAGGCGCAAGCGTTGGACGGACAGAGTGAGCCGATACCTGGTACGCCGATCAAGTGGGTTTCGCAGGATACGGATCGGGTGAGTGTACCCAATGCAGCAGTGGGGCAGATAGTTGGCGAGCCTCTGCGAGGTTGGGCTCACGTCGAGGCGCAGTTGCTGACTGGACCCTCGGATACAGTGGATGTCTTCGTGGAGCCGGTGCCAAGTCAGATAACGATCTTCTCAGGTAATGGCCAGACGGGGGAACCTGGCACCGAGTTGCCCGTGGTGTTGGAGGTGCAGGTCAACGCCGTTGATGGGCCGGTTGATGGAGTCACGGTCGACTTCACGACTTCTGACGGCGGGTCGTTCGGTCAACCGACGATGGGCACCGACGCAGATGGCTATGCGTGGACAACCTGGACGCTCGGCCCTAACACAGGCCAGCAGACCGCAATAGCAACCGTCCGCGCCTATCCCGCACTACGAGCCACATTCACGGCAACTGCGGAGACTCCGCCAGCAACAGTGTCGTGGATCAATGCCGAGGGCGGCCTTTGGAGCGAGCCGACCAACTGGAGCAGTGGTACGGTTCCTGGCCCCGCAGACACGGTAGAAATCACGCTCGCTGGCCAGTACACCGTGAGATTGGACAGCGACGCCACGGTTGAAGTACTGACTGTAGCTGGTGCGGCCGGCTCTCCGACATTCCACGTCACCGGCAATGGAACCTTGACTGTGAATGACGCCTTCCTGGCGGGGCCGCAGGTGACCGTCCAGGTGCTCGGCACCATCACCGGTGCCGGTAGCATCAGCAACAACAGCAGCTACTTCACGCTGGAGGGCGGGACTATCAGCACGTCGGGAGGATTCACCACGGCTGGTACGCTTGCATTCCTGGGTGGTGGTACGCACACGATCGACGGAACCCTCATATCTAATGCAGCAGGGGGAGGAGTAGAGTGGCATGCCGGCGACATCGTCTTCACCAACGGCGCGTTCATTCTGAATCTGGAAGGCGGATACTTCTTCGCTCCTGCACGAGGTTCCATCACAGGTAGCATCCCGGTGCATAACTGGGGCGTGTTCGAGAAGGACGGACCCGACTCCACAATCATCCAGGCCGGTCTGGAGAACTACGGCCCCGTGAACGTAGGAGCCGGTTGGCTGGTGGTGGGCGGTGAACTCTGGCACTCGGAAGGAGCCCTGCTGAGCGGCCAAGGCACGCTCGACATCGTGGACGCAACGATCGTGGAGTTTACCGGAGACATAGGACCGGGCGAGTCACCCGGGATTCTCACAGTCGAGGGAGACGCGCCCCTCGATGCAACTTCCACTGTATTCATCGAGTTGAACGGCACGACGGCCGGGACGGAATACGACGTGCTGGATGTCAGTGGCGCGTTGCAGGTTGCAGGGAATCTGGAGGTGGTAACCGGATTCACCCCGACGCCCGGCGACCGCTTCACTGTGCTGTCTTTCGGCAGCCGAACGGGCGATTTCTCAAACATCAACGGCCTCGATCTCGGTGGCGGGCTCACGCTCGAACCGCAGTGGAACGCGAACTCGTTCGAGCTCGTGGCGACAGCTGCTCAGGCAGGCGCTACCGTGAGCTGGCTCTCCAACTTCGTCGATACCGATTGGTTCAACCCCGCCAACTGGGACCAGGGACGGGTGCCGACTGCCTCGGACACGGCGCGGGTAATAGTCGATGTGAACATCACGGTTGACATCGCAGCTGACGTCACGGTGGCGCGGCTCGAGTTGGGCGGACCGGCCAACGTCAACACCCAAGTGCTACAGGTGGCTCGAGACGTCGTGCTTCGGATCGACAACAGCGCGACGATTGAATCTTCCGGCAGGCTGATTCTGAGCGAAGTGACCCTACAAGGATCAGGGGACCTCGCAGTGAGAGGTATCATGCAGACCTTCGGGTCAACCTTTGTCGGTCCGGGTGGCATCGTGGTTGAGTCCGGCGGAATACTCGACACCGGCGACGGCCCCGTCAACAACCGTGGTAACGAGTTTGACGGGCGCGTGGTAACCAACGACGGCCTCGTGAGATGGGATGGCGACATCGTGCTGAACAACGGTGCGCAGTTTGTGAACAATGCGTCCACGGACATTGATGGGCGTAGCCACAGCATGTCGTACGGTGGAGTGGGGGGCAGCTCCCTCGAGGTACTTTCTGGCATCCTTCTACTGGCCGGCGGCTCTTCTTTCACTGATGCGGCGATTGAGGTCGGGAACGCCGGCGCCTTGGGCTCTCTATTGTTCACCGACCAGACTCACACGATCGATGCACAGTCCACGGTTTTGCTGGGACCGGACGGCTCAGTGCAGTTCAACAGCACCACAGCAGCCGTGGACGGATCCTATGACTACACAGGGGCTGCCACTGGCATAACCGAGGTGAACTTCAGCACGGTCACATTCAGTGGTAGTACCACCGTGATGCCTGTTCTGAGTCACAACAGCGGTACTCTGATCGGGAATACCACGATACTCGTGGTCGATGTGATGGCATGGTTGGGTGGTACGCTGACTGGGACCGGCACGCTGAGAATCAACCCTGGGGCCACTCTATCCATACCAAGTGGTGCCTCTCACACCGTCGACGGGTTCACTATCGACAATCGTGGAGCCACAATCTGGGCAAATGGCAACGTCACAGGGCTCAACAGTGCGCAGTTCCTGAACAACGCGGGCGCCACGTTCGAGATGCTGCCAGTTGGTACGTGGGGCGGATCGGGAGTATTCCAGAACAACGGGACTTTCCGGCACAGTGGGACCGGCGTCACGACCTTCGGCTGGGCTCTAGTGAACGCAGGTACTATCGATGCCGTGGGCCCCAGTGGCATACTCCAACTCATCGGTGATTTCACGCATCAAGACGGTGCGGTAATACAGGGATCCGGCACGATCGATTACACGACAGCCACAGTCCTCGGCTGGGATCGAGCCGTGAATCCGGCCGGCGAGGGAGCGACCGGCATT
>JBDHHA010000379.1:0-2374 GCA_039589615.1 Gemmatimonadota bacterium | reverse complement strand
CATCTTGGCGATGGCCGCCCTGTTCGTTGGCCCAGCGATGTTGGGCTGGAACGAGGCGGCGGCTAGCGACGGCGGCTGGGAGATCTCGATCCTGTCCAGCAGTCCCGACATGGTTTCCGGTGGCGACGCGCTGGTGAGGGTGGGCGTGCCCAGCCCCGTCCAGCTTAACAAGGTGCGCGTGGGGCTGAACGGCGATGACGTCACCGCGGCCTTCGCGCCCGAGGCAGGGGATCACGCCCTCGTCGGCCTTGTCGACGGGTTCGTCGTGGGCGAGAACACCCTTGAAGCCCGGGTGGGCATGGGACAGGGCAATCAGGCCGAGCTCACCGTGACGAACTACCCGATCACGGGGCCGATCTTCTCCGGCCCCCACCAGCAGCCGTTCGTCTGTAAGACCACAGGGGCTGGACTGGGCCAGCCCCTCGTCGACAACCAGGACCAGATCGGCTTCCCGGTCTTCGACGTTGACAACAACGTGATCGGCTGGAGCAAGGACTGTAGTGCCGACACCCTCATCGAGTACCGGTACCGGACGACGGGCGGCCAGTGGCAGCCGCTGGCGGACCCGTCGGCGCCGTTGCCGTTGGACATCGCGTCCACGACGACCATGGACGGTGATACCGTCCCCTACATCGTCCGCTGGGAGCGGGGGACGATCAACCGCTTCATCTACAGCCTGGCGATGCTCGCGCCGACCACCGAGACGGACCCCTTGGACCCCGACCAATCGCTGTGGAACGGACGCCTGGTCTTCAGCTTCCAGGGAGGCGTCGGGATCGGTCACTCGCAAGGCAACCCCAGCACCGGGGCCATGCTGCGCAACGACGTTCTCTCCCTCGGCTACGCCGTGGTGAACTCGACGGCCAACAGGACCGGCGTCCACTACAACCTGCAGGTGGGGGGCGAGACGACGCTCATGGTGAAGGAGCGCTTCATCGAGCGCCACGGCGTGCCCTACTACAGCGTCAGCATCGGCGGCTCGGGCGGCGCCATCCAGCAGTACGTCTACGGGCAGAACCACCCTGGCCTGATCGATGCGGCGATCCCGCAGGCCTCCTACCCCGACATGGTCACCCAGACGATCCACGTCGGCGACTGCGAGCTGCTCGAGTACTACATGGACGTGACCGACGGGGCCAATCCCAAGTGGCACACCTGGAACAACCGCACCTGGCTGGAGGGCATGAACGCCAGCGACACGGTCTTCAACCCGTTCACCGGGAGTCTCGGCAGTAGCGAGTGCATCAACGGGTGGCGGGGGCTGTCGCCGCTGGCGCTGAACCCGCACTACGGCTCCGCCGGCGCCGGTCAGGAGCTCATGCAGCCGCCGGGGGTGATGGACCAGGTCCAGTGGACCCACTGGGACGACCTGCGCAACATCTACGGCGTCGACGCCGACGGCTACCCGAGGGTCGCCTCGGACAACGTCGGAGTCCAGTACGGGCTCCAGGCGCTGGTCGACGGCAACATCACGCCGGACGAGTTCCTCCACCTCAACGCCAACATCGGCAGCTGGAAGCAGACCAAGGACCTCGTGCAGGAGGGCTGCCCGTTCTTCTCGCCTGCCTGCGCCGACCTGCCCGCCCAATGGGATCCCTGGAGCTCCCGCAACATGAATCTGAGCCCCGATGGCGGCATCACCCCCGCGCCACGGTATGAGGGTAGCATCGAGGCGATGAACGCCGCCTACGAGTCCGGCATGGTCTTCGACGGGGACATCGACATCCCCATCATCGATGGCCGCCTGTACCTTGAGGACCAACTGGACATGCACAACACCCACCAGTCGTTCGCCAGCCGCCAGCGGATGATCGAGGGCCGAGGTAACGCCGATAACCAGGTCATCTGGTTCGCCGACGTTCCCCCCGCCGTCGACCTGACGGGCGCAGCGTTCCAGGTCATCGACGAGTGGATGGAGAACATCAAGGCCAACCCCGACAAGAGCGTGGCAGAGAACAAGCCGGCGGACGCCGTCGACCGCTGCTTCGACAACCTTGGCGGCGAGATCGCCAGAGACGGCGACGTATGGAACGGCATCCTGAACGACGAGCCGGACGGGGCCTGCACGCAGGAGTTCCAGATCTACTCCACCTCACGCATCGTGGCAGGCGGGCCGCTCAAGGGAGGCATATTCAAGTGCCAGCTCCAGTCGGTGGGCAAGGCGATCGCCAAGGGGGTCTACGGCAGTTGGGAGCCCGACAAGGATGAGCGGGCCCGCCTCAGGGAGATCTTCCCCACCGGTGTGTGCGATTACAGCCTTCCCGACGCCGGGCGGCCGTAGACTGACCGAGCGGGCGCGTCAGAGCGACCGAATCGACAGGGCCGGGCGGACGCCCCGGCCCTGTCGTCATGTCGTAAGGTCCGCTGTGGCGTG
>JBDHHA010000378.1:0-3789 GCA_039589615.1 Gemmatimonadota bacterium | reverse complement strand
ATGGAGTCAGTAGGTAACGGTTCCCCCGTGAAGTGCGCCTGGGCCGGACTTGTCCCCGCCTGGACTCACGAATCTCAAGTCACCCAAACCTTCCTGGCTCAAATAGACCCGACTGACTCAAACAGGATTCACACGGACGCCCTATACCAAGGTGAATTAAGAGCCAGCCTCGTCAGCTACTGGAAGATGGACGAAGCCTCAGGCGCTTCACGGGCTGACTCTCACGGTACCTTCCACCTCAACAACGCTGGTGATCCTGTCCCCGATGTTTCCGGTCTTATCAACAACGCTATGGACGGGAGCAATGTAGGAGACCGCCGCTTAGCTGCGGCTGTCCAGGTCACATCTGGTGCTTCTACTTGGGAGATGTCCGCCTGGGTTAACTACGCCACCATCAACACCGGCTCGTTTGCAGCCTGTTGGGATGATACTTCCGGCGACTACCGATCTTGGCACTTGCTGGTTGGCGCAGGAGGGAAGACTCCTTTGTTTCAAGTATCAACGAAATTTTCGTGTCAGTCAACGGAGTAGAAGACGCCGCCTCCTGGGCCGACGGCATCTACTTCCCAGGTCTTGGCAACACTCAGCTCACTTTCGGCGCCCGCTCTAACGGGATCGGACACGCCAACTGCGATATCGACGAATGTGCCTACTGGCACCGCCGCCTAACCGCCGACGAGCGCTCCACCCTCTACAACTCAGGTGCCGGCCGCACCTATCCGCTTGCCGCCTCTGTTATCGACAACCCGAACATCTTCGGCCTCGTCCTTCGTACCTTCGACAACGACCCCCCCGACGCCAAAGACTTCTGGCTCTGGGGAACCGGCGCAGTCAACTCACAGATCTAACATGCCCTTCACACGCGGATATGGCTTCGGCACAAACGAGGTGGTCAACGCCGCCAAGCTCCACACCCTCGTGGAGAACGCCACCCCCTTACTCGACTCAGACGACCTTGGCGGCACCGTGCGAGGTATCGCGATAGGTACCCCGGCCTCTCCTGCCAACGGCCAGGTCTGGTTCGTTCGCGAAACTCCCATTTACACCGGCTCCTCCTACACCAACACAAGCGAGAACCATTTCCTCCTGCAGAATAACTTCGGCTCCGTAGCTCTCTTCCATCCCTACGGCTTCGAAACCAACCGCTTCCACGCCGGCACAGACGCCGCCCAGTACAACCCAGGCGTCCCTGTTCTCTACGACGGAATACCTTCTCCGGACGGCAGCGGCATCACCATGACCGCTTTCGGTCTCAACGCCGGCTCAGCTATCCTGATCGGTCTACTGGGCAGCAACAGCCGGGCCACCACCACTCAGCGGGAGGCAGGCCGCGTCACCATCATGGGTGTTTGTGGCTGCCGAATGACCGCCCCCGTCCCCGCGCAAGCCTGGCCCGAATTCCTCTGGGTAACCACGAATTCCTCTGGGTAACCAACGGTGCAGGCGTCGCCTGGAACGCCAGCTCCCACAGCGCTCTTGACGGGCTCTACGGCCTCCGCCTCACCACCCGCAACGACAACCACATCGCACCAAGCTACCTCTTCGGTGCTCACATCTGGCACACGTAAATGGCCACACTCACAGTCGACAACCGTATCGTAGACGGCGACACCGTAACCGCCACTACCCTCCACAACCTGATCGAAGATGCCACGATCGACGGTCTCGTAGGTTCCGACTTCTCTGGTGCAGCTACCCTTCTCGTAGCCCAAGCTACCGCTCCGGATCCTTCTGAGTTTCCGTTCTGGTTCGACACCACCTACACTGGGCAGAATGTGAGGGTCTACGCCGCCCCCTGGAACATCTGGGTCACCGTCGGACCGGAGCGATTCGAAGTACCCTTCAAAGCAACCCAAGACTTCGCCTCGGGCGCCCTCGTCACCGTCACCGGCGCGTCCGAGTGCGGCCCAGCCACCGGAGTCAGCGTCAACGCCCTCGGTTTCGCCCAAGACACCGGAGTCTCCGGCTCCTGGGTACCTATCGCTGCTTGCGGCATCGGCTGGGTCTTCGTTGCCTCAGGTTCCACCGACTCCGGCTCCTTTGGCCAGCAGTGCCTCATAGCCCAACACAACCCAGGAGACGGATCCGTCAGTACCCCCGGTGGTTTCAACTCAGCCGGCGGCGGCGGGAACCCTCTCACCGAGCTCGCCTTCGGTTACCTCCTAGACAACACCGTTACCAAACCCCGCGGACGGCTCGCTATGCTCTGGGGGCCGAAAGAAGTCCGCTCCATGCCTCTCTAATTTCAACTTCCGCCAGGATCCTAAAATAAGATGGCTCTCCCCCAATCAGTATTAGAGTTCCGTAACCTACTCGACTCCGCCCGGACTGACCTTGCCAACCAGCCGGACATCCCCTCCTTCCAGAGCCTGCTCAGTACCCTCCGCGACAGCCGTACCGCTGCCATCCAGCAACAGGGCCAGCTGATCTCCGACCAACTACCCGGAGTCCGCCGAGCTCTCCGCCGCCTCCCAGAGTTCGGTCTGGCCAGTCGAGTAGCTGCCGGAGAAGGCTCCCGCTTCTCTGCCGGCAGCCAGTTCAAGCGCTTCTTCCGAGAAGCCACTGGCTCCCGCGGAGAAGCCCCGGCCCGCCTACCGGTCTCCCGTGGCCGCATCGACCGCTCCTTCGAATCCGCCCGAACCCCGCTGCGCCGCCAGCTCTCAGGAGCCTTCCTCGGGGCCTCCGGCCTGGCCCAAGCCCCCCGCCTCTCCGTCGGAGGCTTCGGCGGACTCCTCCTCGAGCAAGCCCGCTTCGGCGCCCAGCTCCAAGCCGGCCTCTCCCAGTCCCGCTTCGCGCGCGACCTGACGCAGCAGTTTCTCACCCAGCAAGGGGGCGGAGCCTTCCCCCCGTCCCTGCTCCCCGGCTTCTGATTCCCACTCAGTCGCGATCCGATAGCTTAAACCATCAGTATACGCCACCTTACCACACGCACAGCAGGTCGCCTTGAACCTCCCACCCCCTGGAACTCCAGAGACAGCCCGAGTCGTATGGGGGCACTCCCCACCCATCGCCGCCAGCTCGTCTGCCAGGATCCGCGCCTTCCACCAACCACCGTGCTCCATGTTGTCCAGGAACTTCCCGAGCTTCTTGTCGTTCATGATCTCCTCAAGCAGATTACACACAGTTCCGCGTATTGATGAACAGTCATTCTCTCACAGAACGCGCAGTAGGTTCTCCCACGCCCTGCTTGATCCTCAGGAGAACACGGATTCTCCTGCCGCACTTTCAGTAGTCTCCGGTACTGTTCAGCATCACCACCGGCGTCTTCCCAGCATTTCTCACAGCTTGGCATAATTCACCTCCTACCCTCAAATCTACCATGCCACCGACCATAGGTCCACCCGACGAACTCGAAATTCCCCTCGGCGAAGACTTCCTCGCTCCCCTCTTCGAGGCCCGCCCAGCCTTCATAGAGCAACAGCGAGAGCTCCTGGCCGAGGTCGCTCCTCAGGCCCGCCAACGGCTCCTCCAGTCCCTCCCAGAACTCTCCCGCACCACAGAGCTGCTTCAGTCACAAGCCAGACGCGGCCTCTCCCGCGAGGAGGTCCGCGAAGCTCGCGAGAGAATCCGGGTCAACCAGATCTCCCGAGGCTTCGAAGGTGGCACCAGCCCCGCCTTCCAGGAAGCCGCCCAACTCACCGGCCTCTCCCAGCAACGCCAACTAGAAGCCGCTGGCCAACTTACAGACATCGGAACAGGCCTCCTCGGCCCCACCGGACTCACCCCTCCAGACACCGACATCACCGCCCTGGGCTCCCTCTTCGCCGGTCAGCGCCAGCTCCAGGCCCT
>JBDHHA010000377.1:0-2377 GCA_039589615.1 Gemmatimonadota bacterium | reverse complement strand
GGGATCAGCGGAGGTCTCGTGCTCGGTGGTGAAGGCGCCTTTTGGCTCGGGGCTCTGATCGCTGGACCAGCCGTCATGCGGCGCTACCGGGGCAAACTGTTCCCAAAGAACTGGCGTCGCCAAGAGGCCCCAGACCAACCAGATTCCAACCGCGCTGCCTGACCAGCAGTTGCAGTTGACCGGCCACGGCTCATTTCGTGCGACCGTGTTACTCTCGGGAATCGAAATCACGAGTTTCCAGACTTCCGGTCATCGAGCCCGGCAGCTCTGCACCCAGCCATTCGGCGACGCGGTGCGCCGCCAGGATCGTCTGCCGCGGGCCCTACCGGTCCGTCAATCGCCGAGGTAGTCATAGAAGCCAATCCCTCGGGTTCCTCAGGTTCCGGCGATACGCTGCTCTATCTGGTGACGGTTGCGACCCTGGTAATCGCCATCGCTGCCATCGTTCGTGGCCACACTGGTTCAGGGCTCCTCCTCATGGTCGGCTGGTACATCGGGGTCCTGCCCCCGCTCGTGCGCCACGGGGAGCGAAGTTCCTGAGGTCTTCCATCGGACAGCCCTGCCGGGCGCACCGGAATCCCCGCTCGCCGCCTCTTACCTCCAACCCCAGGCGCCCGACCGTCCATGGAATTGCGGGAACTCCAAACGTCGGGTGGCGGGCCCGGCAGCCGAGCGGCGAGCCGTCAGCCGCCCGTGGGTGCGTTTGGCTATCGCCCGAGGGATTGCGCGCCCGCCTGCTTGCGCGCTACGAACAGGTGGACGCTCCCCCGGCCGCCGATCTCTTCGTGCGTGTAATCAAACGCGAGTTGGTCGAGTAACTGCCCCATGTCACGCAGAATATCCCCGCTCAACTTCCAGAATTCAGCGAGCCCTTTCCCGATCCAGTTTCCATCCGAGGGGTAGTTCACGTCGATCAGAATCAGCCTCCCGTCGCTTCGCAGTACCCTCCGTATCTCCGACAGTGCTGCAACGCCGTCGGGATACCCAGAGAAAGCCATCGTGTTCACGATCGAATCAAATGACTCGTCCGGGTACGGCAGGTGCTCCACAGAACCCCGAACGAGGCTTGCCTTCACTTCGGCTCGGCGAAGGTCCCGTCGAGCGACCTGCGCCATCCTGAGGTTGTAATCGACACCATGGGTCTCGAATCGCCCAGCGTACTGTGTAAGCAGATGCCCGGTCCCGAACGAAACCTCGAGCACCCGCAGGCCCTCGACATGCGGAATCGCGCGCTCGATCCATCGTCCCCAAACAGGAAAGATCCGCAACGCGCCTGCGTACAGGCCCGCGAACATCGTATATAGACGATCCCGTTCGCTCGTGAACTTCGCGAAATCTTCGGGCTCTGGTGAGTAGCGGGAATCGTCCAATGTTTCCCCCGGACTCGGAGCCTGAATCATACGCTGTCTGACAGGCGGCTGCAGCTGACCGACGACAGCTCTTTCCAATCTTCCGTGGTACCCTCCGTCATCGAGACCCAACGGTTCCAGCCATCCGGTCATCGGGCCGGCAGCTCTGCGCCCAGCCGTCAGGCGGACGGAAGCGCGAACGCTACACCACGATCGAGCAGCCGAATGTTCTTCCAATTGCTCGCGGATCTGGTCCTCTTACTCCACGCCTCCTTCATTCTATTCGTAGCGCTCGGTGTGTTGTTGGCGATACGATGGCCTCGCATCGCCTGGGTTCACATCCCTGCTTGCATTTGGGCTGCCTTGCTCGAATTCTTCGGATTTCTGTGCCCCCTCACTCCACTCGAAAACTCGCTCCGTCACGCCGGGGGCGCCGCCACCTATGCCGGAGGGTTCCTCGAATACTACGTCGTCCCTTTCGTCTATCCGTCCGGATTGACTCCTGCGCTCCAGGTTCTCCTCGGCGTTCTGGTCTTGCTGGTGAACGGCGTGCTCTATTGGTTCGTATTCCGATACCGGGACATCAGAGCACACCGTCAGTGACCGCCGCCCAACAAGCGGCCGCGCCGCACGACCACGGCTCATTCCAACCGACCGTGGTACCTTCCAGCATTGAAAGAATACGGTTCCAGCCATCCCGTCACCGACCGGGCGGCTGAGCCGTCAGTCGTTGGAGGCAGCGGGGATCGTGAGCGCGCGAATCATCGACGTCTGGATGCAACACCCCACGCGACGGTTGCTCGAGCAGCCGTTCTTCGATTCACTCCGTCGATGGGCCCGCCAGGACTCCATCCCGGACATCCCCCTCTCCTCGACCATCGGTGCGATGGACCAGGCCGGGGTTCGGATCGGTTTGGTGGCCGCGTGGTCGGGCCCTCAGGGTACTCTGATCGGCAACGATGAAGTGGCCTCGTTCGTTCGCGAGCATCCGCTGCGTCTGGCTGGTCTGGCGGCTGTTCCGCTCTCGA
>JBDHHA010000376.1:0-2931 GCA_039589615.1 Gemmatimonadota bacterium | reverse complement strand
CCTTCGTCGCGATGAAAATGGAGATGTCCTGGAGGAACGCCCCGTTCCGGAACTCAGGCTTTCGAAAGCTCAAGCCCTTCGCCGGATATTTCACACACGAAAGTTGACACGACCCCTCTTCAAGGTCGCCTTGTAGGCTCGCCCAGGAGCCCCGATCTGCGTCGGGCCTGACCTCGGTAACCCCCGCAGTCTGATCTCCCTGCCGATGGGCGCTGCGGTGGTGTGTAGCCCCGCCTCGAATGATCTTCGTCTTCGCCGGGACCCCCCCGGGCACCCACCACACACACCTCGGCCGGGGTGAAGGCCGGGCTCTCGGACAAGAGAGTCGGGGGAGAGTATACACTGTATAGTGTCTTTCTGAGATCTCGTGGCGCCTTGGCAAATGACAAATCCGCGGAGGATGCAGCTGCGCAGACCTATCGGGTTCGCCCTCGCTGCCTAGCCGCTCCGTCAAACGAGTGTAACTCATTTGGGTGGGGCGGTTCTCGCGCGCGGAAACAGCGCTCCGCGTTTGCGGAACAACATTTCTCTCTTCCGCAGAGCGCCAGCTCTACAGCTATCTCTAAGTGAGCGAATTCAAACAAATCCCTTTATTTCAACCCTGAAGGTATAAAAGTTGCAGATACAAAGGCGGGTTTTTTTAAACTAGGTATGGGCTTTATCTAGCCGGACCCAGCCTCGTCCCGAGGCGAACGCGGCTCCTTGGGAAGGGGAACAATGGGATCCGTATCCGACTCACGATTTCGACGTTCGGTCGCACCGATTGTCGCGTTCCTGGCGGCGCTCGGGTTGACGGGAATCCTGGGGATCACGCTGAATGCAAACGCGTGGGCTGCGCCCATCCTAGATGTGCAGGGTGGACAGTTGATGGGAGCGAGTGGAGTAGACGTAGGTGGCACCTTGTATGACGTAGAGTTCCGTGATGGTACGTGCATCGAATTGTTTACTGGATGCGACAGTGCAGAAGATTTCGTCGTGTTCGCGTCGGAAGGTGAAGCAGGGATGGCAGCGCAAGCGCTGCTAGATCAGGTGCTTCTGGATGGCCCGTCCGGTTTGTTTGACGGTATCCCAGAATTTACGAACGGCCTCGGGGATGGAGAAAACTTCCTACATCAGGGACGAATCATAACAGTCTTTTGGAATGTGGTTGCGGCCGACGGTTTTCTTACGGATAATTGGGACAGTGTTTTAGGCCCAGATGATGAGGTCCTCGGGCCCGGTGTGTGGCCCACAGGGGACTGGGATACAGCCGACGAGCCGGCGTATGTTTATGCGGTCTGGAGTACTCACGTAGTCCCGGAGCCCTCCACTGCTCTTTTGCTTGCCTTCGGCCTCGCAGGGCTCGCAGCGCGAAGGTGCAGAATGCACTGAGCGCATAGCCACGGTTTTGACTCGACACGCCCCGGATTCGCCTGGGGCGTTGTCGTAGGGGGACACGCCCGAGCACTCGCGACCCCATCACACCAGCGAGGCCACGGTCAAGGCTGGGCTCTCGGACAAGAGTGTTGAGAGAGGATATACACTAATGAGTGTCTATCTGAGTTCTGGTTGTGGTCTGGCTTCTGGCGGATCCGCGGGAGAGGTGCGCCGAGAGGCTCCTACTGGCGGGACTTCGCAATAACCCCGCTTGAATTCCCTCTGCCTATCTCCGGGTTTATTCGGCCGATTCCCCGCCGGCGACCGCCGGAGCGGACTCTGCGGGTCTTCGCCCACCCTCTAAACGGTCCACGACGACCGCTCCGACGGCATCTCCCATGATGTTCGTGGAGGTTCGGAACATGTCGAGGAAGGCGTCCACGGCGAAGATGAAGGGTAGGTAGTAGATGGGTAGGTGCACCGCGGTGGCGACGAGCACCATGGTGACGAGCCCGGCATCCGGCACTGCCGCCGCGCCGACCGAAGCCAGGACTGCGGTGATGAAGATGATCAGCGTCACCGTGCCGGCGAGCGTGATCCCTACGTCGTCCATTCCGCCGTAGATCTGGATGAGGAAGATGATGGCCACGCCCTCGTAGAGCGCGGTACCGTCCATGTTGACCGTCGCGCCAACGGGCAACGTGAAGTTGGCGACCTTGGGCGAGACGCCCAGGTTCTTCGTCACGCAGCGCATCGTGACGGGCAGCGTGGCCGCGCTGGACCGCGTTGCGAATGCGATGGCCCACGCCTCACGGATGCCGCGCAGGAAGCGCCACGGCGAGACACGACCGAGCACCGCGCAGAGGCCGAGCAGCACGCACACGTGGACGTCCCGCAGTACCAGCCGAGCGTCTCGAAGACCTCGGGCCCGTGGCGCGCGACGATCGAGCTCATCAGGCAGAAGATCGCGAAGGGCGAGATGCTCATCAGCCAGTAGGTGAGTCGCAGGATCACGTGGTTGGCCGCCTGGAACACGCGGATGAGCGGTCCCGCCGCCTCGCCGACCGCCATGCACACCAGGCCGAGGAGCAGTGCAAAGAAGATGATGCCGAGGCTGTTGCGCGTGGTCAGGGACTCGAACGGGTTTGTGAGCATCGGCTGCACGATGTCCTCGACGAACATGTCGAAGGAGCTACGATCGCGCTTGTGCACGACGCGGTCGTAGCGGTCGCCTTGCCCCTTGCTTTCGCGGTCCATGAGCCAGGCGTGGTACTCCCCCTCGTGTTGCGCCTGCGTCGGATCCTTGCCCGTCTCATGCTGGAACTGCGCCCGACGCGTCTCCAGGTCGGCACTGCGCTGTGCGCGCAACTCCTCGGCGTTGCCGCGCTCCCCCGGCCCGATGGTGAGCACGAGCGCGAGTCCGATGGCCACGGCGATCGTGGTGGTCGCCACGTAGTAGAGGAGCGTCTTGCCGCCGATGCGTCCCGCCTCGCCGAACGACGGGATGCTCGTGATCCCGGCCACGATGCTGACCAGGATCAGAGGCGCCACGATCATCTTCAGCAGTCCGATGAA
>JBDHHA010000375.1:0-2961 GCA_039589615.1 Gemmatimonadota bacterium | reverse complement strand
AGGTGAGAGAAAGGACTATACCTTGCCATGCAGGATGCCGAAAATGCAACCAGTGCTACACGGCGACGACATGCACATCCAAGTCTCCAGTGCCCTCCTCATCTCTCGGGAAGGGCAGAGTCTCCATCGCTGGGCTCTCATCAGCGAAAACATCTCGGCTGTCTGTCTCAAGCCTCGTGCAGACTTCCCAGACCTGAAGTCCATCATTGAGGACATGGACGAAGCCACTTGGCTCGTCCAGCGGTACGACAAGCCTGATGTTTACCTCATCTTGAGCGAAGGGCGCGTCATCGGACATCGAAAGGCTTGTCCGCCGCCGCTTGAACTGGCAGACGTAGCAGGGCTCCTTGACGACCTGTCTGATTCCCGGACACCTGTGGGATACACCGCGCTGCCCATCTGGGCCCTTGCAGGTGTCGGGACGCCGGGCGACTTGAACTAATCAAGCCCCGACACGGCGTCTGCGAGGGTGTCCAAGTCAGGATGCAGATACCGCTGTGTCGTCTGGATGTTCTTGTGCCCCATGAGCGCCTGCAACGTGGCCAGATTGACGCCCTTTCGAAGCAGCGACGTCGCGTAGGTACGTGCGGCGAGAGCCCTGTGAGATCGGGGAAGTCGGAAGCGATGCGCCGCGTGTACTTCCGGACACCGTGCGGTGTGATGGGTCCACCCCGTGACGTCGCGAAGAGCCACGGGTTGTCCTTCTCTACGCGCCCGTCGAGATACTCCTGAAGGGTCATTACAGCGGGAGCCGGGAGCGGGACAATGCGGTGCTTGTCACCCTTGCCTCGGAAGGAGAAGAACCACGTGTCATTCTGCGTCTGGATGTCCTCTGTCCTCAGCCCGACCATCTCCGAGATGCGAAGACCTGTCTTCGGAAGAAGCAGCAAAATGGTGCGGGCAGGCTCAGTCTCAATCGTATCCACCGCCGCGAAGTAGATGGCCAACTGCGTCGGAGACAGCGCCTGACGTTGCGCTGCGGCTCGACCCCTTGCCTTCGGCAAGAGAGCATCTACAGCATCCTCGTCGTACCCTTGGACACTGATGAGGTAGTGCTTCACGGCAGCACGGGCAGGGAGAACGGTTCCAAGGGGCGTGCGGGCATGGACCTTGCGGTTCAGCCAGCCAATCAGGTCATCGGTCTTCGCAGACTCAAGAATGTCCTCGTACTTCTCTCGGGTCGAAGGAAGCAAACCACGTTGCTTAAGTCTTCGCTGTAGGGCAGCAGTCATCAGAGTCCCAGATGCTTGGGCCGCTTCGCGCGTCCGTAGAGAGTGCTCTGCACTGTGTCCTTGTCGTACTTGAGCTTGGTGCCCCAGATGGCATGTGCGATGTCATCAGCACGCACCTCGACCGTGTGCGCGAGTTGAACACCACGTTTCTTGGCCCATGCGTCAAGACGACGGGCTGGAACCAGAGCATCGACTACGTGCCCCAGTTCATGCCGAATGATGGCGTCCGCTCGATGCAGTTGAGCGACTGCCAACTTGTACGCGAACCGCATGTGGCACACACCGGGTTCAATGAAGGTCACACCAAACCCACGAGGCTTCTTGAAGTGCTCGTACTCACCGAAGTCAAATCCCACGTTGAGTGGCTGACCAACGGCGTCCTCTGCCTGACAGATGCGCAGATTGCAGAGTCCGTGAAAGGCCATCACCTGCTCAGGAAAAGGCAATCTTGTACCCCACGTAGCAGCTCACCGAGACCATCAGCCCTGCAAGGAGCGCAGGCCCCATGCCGGGGCTGGGGTCGAGCGCGGACTCATCCAGCCCCATATTGTAGAGGGCCTGCTGCTTGAACCGAGCGATCTGCTCGTCCTTGTTTCCTTGCTGTGTCTCACCGAGAAGCTGGATTCCTGTTCCGGACTTGCCCTTGGTAGTGCCAGCTCCAAGGTTCTTGTTCTTGATTCGACTGCCCTTTTTCTTCACAGACGGCTTCGGCACGCCGGGGGCCTTACTCGTCGTTCTCCGCGAAGAGCTTTTGGTCTTCTTCCGCGCCATGATTCACTCCGACGCTGGGAGCGGCTCTGGTGCAGGAGCCGGTGGGGACTTCGCACTCGAAGTCCGTCGTCCATAGGCAGCCTTCAGCCCTTCGAGATTGGCCCACAGCATCAGCGCACCCACGCCAGCAAACACCAGCTTGCTCTTGACCGTCGGGGCGTAGCGCAACCCGACGTAGATCAACGCCGGAGCACCAATGGCCACGGCCGTGACGTTGCCGCCAGTCTGGATGGTCTGCGGGTTGATCTTGGACAACGCGCCCATGGGAGCCTCTCAGTCGTAGATGCCGGGGTCCTGACGGGCCTTGTCGATGAGGTGCTTCAACACGAGGGCGGCAGCAGCGCCAAAAGCGATGTATCCCCACGCGCGGAGGTTGTCTGACTCTGCATCGTCACCAGCGTACCCAGAGCAACCGCAGTCCCCGGAGCTGTCGCCGCCGTACGAGACACCGGCCATTGGAGTCTTGGTGTCGTAGGGGTTCCCCGAGCCTTCCAGAACCTTCGTCGTCACGCCCTGCGCGTAGTTGTACGGCTGGAACGAGCGGCTACCGGGCGGAAGGAAGGGCGGAGCGAACTGACCCTGTGGCATGTTGATCGCAGTCGCGTTCGGCACGGGGTAGTTGCTGACCGCCGGAATGGCATGCGGGTACGGCAGGTATTGAGGATACCACGAGGCACCGGGCGGCAGAGCGTATTTGGGCATGTGATTCTCCGTCGCCTTACTCTGCCACGTGAAGGGGAGTAAGGCCAGTATTCCGAGTGCTACCGGTCAGTAGAACTCAGACCACACAAGGGAACCATAGAATGTTGTGCTGTTTGTACCGAGCGGTCGCACGGCGAGGGTGACAGTGTCACGCACCCCTGCATAGTTTGACGAAATCGGAATGTCCGTATTGATTTTATCTCCCCCGCCCCCGCCTTTTTGACCGCCTGCCACGTATTGCCGGTCAATCGATCGA
>JBDHHA010000374.1:0-2384 GCA_039589615.1 Gemmatimonadota bacterium | reverse complement strand
TACCGCCGACCTTCTCGTCTTCTCGGATCTCATCGACACTTGCGGCACCTCGAAGCCATTCTACATGGACCCGCCGTTCACCGACGAGACGGTGATCTGGGTCAAGCTCACCGAGGACTCGCGGCAGATACAGGACCCCGCCGTCCCGGCTTCCACAGATTCGACACAGCGCCAGATCGAGCTTGCGATGCTGGAGCATCTAGCGTGACTCGCACGTATGACAGCCAGCAGTCTCCGCTCTGGGTTCGCTCGGAGCTGGTGAGGATCGACCTCGTTCACCTCATCACATATAGCGATCGGGCAGCCTCCCCACCGACCGTAGAAGAGGAGTTCTACTTCTCGCGCGTGCCCGTGCTCTTCGACTGGGAGGACAACACTATAGACATCGAGTTCTGGCCGGTGCTGAAGGAGATCGGCCCGCTTGCCACCTCGATCAACCACCTCCCGAGCCCTGAGGATTCTGCGCTTCTTCGCAAGCCGCTGGAGATCACGCTCTCGAACGAGCCCTACGGCGCCAGCGCCGAGCGGCTTATCAACACGCTGCGCGACGGGCACATCCTCGAGAACGCGCGTGTCGAGTGGACACAGATCGCGCTCGCCGATCGCCCGACGACGAGCCGCATCGACCTGACCTCTCTCGTCGGCGATGAGCACACGTTCCGCTACCGCGGGCGCGTGACCCGCGTCGGCCCGATCACGAACGACTCCATCACGCTGGCGTGCGAAACAGAGATCCCGAACCCGGTGCTCCTGCGGGCGCTCGACTCGACGAAGAACGATCCGAAGGACTACGGGCGGAAGCTGCCGATCGTCTACGGCGAGGCGAAGCGGGTCAAGAGCGTCGGCTACGAGGTGGGCTGGGTCACGACGCTGGCCGAGGACATCACGAGCGGCGACACCGGGAACCAGGAGTTTACCGATCTGTCAGGCATCTCGGGCGCGGGCAACCTCATTCGCATGGACAGCGAAGAGGTGCTCGTTACCTACGTGAGCGACACCGTGGGGAACATCACAGCTCGCGCGCAGAACGGCACCACGGCCACCGCGCACAAGATGGGGGCCACCGCGATAGAGCTGATCGCGACCGCCACCTTTATCGTCGCCGGCCACGAGGTCAGCGCGATCGACGAGATCTACGTTCGGAGCCCGTTCAATGGTGAGCTGATCCGCATCCCGAGCGGCTTCACGGCGACGACGAACGACACCACCACGATCTCGGGCGAGACCGTTGCGAGCGTCAAGTTCACGGAAGCGCAGTTCCGCACCATGATCGAGTCGCTGATTCCGGCCGCCACCGCCGACGTGACGGACACCGTCAGCACGCAGCCAGTTTTCTCTGTAGACACTGGAGAGAGCCTTTTTGTGGCCGCGAATGGATACAAGGCCCACGGTAGCGGACACGCCGACGGGAACGACATTCTCCTGGGTCTAGAAGGTGGCCGCGTTTTCGGCGCTGGCTCTAATCTCAATTCGGTACGTTGGTGGTTCCCGACGGGCAGCATTCCCGGCAGCTCGCGCTCCGTCAAGCGCTGGCGGATTCGAGCTACCGTGAACGGCCAGTCAGGCCTAAGTTCCGGCTACGCCGACCAACAGGCACTGATCTGGGAAACCGGCATGCCTGGCAGCCCAGGTACGGCGGCATACACATTTGCTAATCACACCTCAATGTTATACGGTGCAAACGCCGTAGGGTCATGGTCGGGCACTGTGAACCAAGCCCTAAGTAACTGGGAGTCGGCTACGGGAAATGACAAGTACTTGGTATCCTACTTGAACAAGGTCGGCTCTGGTACGTGGAATTCCAATAACTTCTATTTCATTCTATCAGGTCAGTGCGGTGTCGAGTTCGAGCTGAACCCGAGCAGCCTAACCCGCGACACCAATACCGCGATCTCCGTCGATGTCGATGTGCTCGCGGCCAGTATGGGCTACGGGGTCGAGCTCTACGCCGACGTGGACGGCTACAAGGCACCCGACGGCACCTATGACGCCAGCAGCGGCACGCTGATGACGAAGCCCGGCGACATCATGAAACACTGGATTGTCGCCATCGGCGGGGCGACCGTCCACGCGACGGAGTACGCCAACTGCCTCACGAATCTCGGCTCCAATGTCTGGGCCTTCGACGCGCGCACGCTGGGCGGTACGTGGGAGGAGACCCTCGCACGGATGGCATTCGAGGGCCGCACGACATTGGTGCCCGAGGAGACGGACACGGCGACCGAGTGGAAGATGCTGACCGCACTCAGCAGCTACGCCTTCGGGTCGCCCTCGGGCTCCATCACCGAATGGGATCGCGGCGGCTTCGTCGAGGCCGATCAGGATGTGCAGTACACGCATGCCTCGCGCTTCACCTTCAGCTACGCGCCCGACTGGAGCAAGGG
>JBDHHA010000373.1:0-2389 GCA_039589615.1 Gemmatimonadota bacterium | reverse complement strand
GGAGGCTCGACAGCAGGTTCTCGGCCCGCTTGACGCCCCAGGGATCGCGGCGTGCGGTGTCGGGTACGTCCGGCGCAGCCTCAGGCTGAATGCTCGGGTCTGTTGGGCTGACCATGGCTCCTCTATTCGTGTTGCGGGCGCACCCTTGAGGGCATGTAAGCAGAACGCCCGTGAAAAGTCCGTAAGTGGATCGTTAAGACTGACTTTGACTTAAGCCGCTTTCGCCTCCGCCGTTGGCCATCACCAGCCGGTTCCCACCCGCTGCCTTGGCCCGGTACAGCGCCTTGTCGGCGATATCGAGCGCATCCATGGGCTCGCCCGTGAGAGGGTTGTAGCTGGCAGCCCCCACCGAGACGGTCACCGCTCCTTCACTGTATCCCAGCACGCGGCCCACGGCCTCGACCGACTCCCGCACCACCTCACCCACGTGCCGCACACCCTCGGTGCCGGTCCCAACCAGGATGAGGACGAACTCGTCACCCCCATACCGCGCCGCCACATCAGTCTTTCGCACGACCCGCGTGAGCTCGCGACCCACCGACGCCAGCACCTCGTTTCCCGCCTCGTGTCCATGGTGGTCGTTGACCAGTTTGAAACGATCGAGGTCGAGAAACAGCAGTCCGAAGGGCTCCTGGGTCCGGTCGCTCCGCGCAACCTCTTGCGGGAGGCGGTCTTGGAGCACTCGATAGGTCGAGAGCCCCGTAAGCTCATCGACAGCTGCCTGGCGGCTCGCCTCCTCTGCCCGCCGCTCCATGCAAGGCGGGCATTGTCTATACGTTGCTCTACCGCACAACAACGCCGTGGCGAACGTCACACAATCGGCGTACCCGCAGGCGCCGCAGTCCCAATGGACCCCTCCCGGTGCCGTGCCGATCCGATCGATCACGTCCTCGAGCTCCTCATCGGACGGCCGGCGTCCGTTGTGGGAGAACTCGAACGACGTGCCCACCTTCACCCGGACCTCCGGCTCCACCACCGGGATCGAGCTGCGGGGCGGCTCGGCCTCCTCGGCCATGCGCCGGCGCCGGAACAGCTCGTGCGCCGGCCCCAGCAGCGGGTGATCGAGGCATCCCTCGCACGGCAGGATGTCCACGAACCCCAAGTCCACCCCGTCCACCGCCACGGCCTGTGCGATCACGTCCAGCGCCTGCAGCCCCCGCACCTTGCGGAACCGGCGGCTCGTTTGCGGCTCCACCTTGAGCACCGGCAGCGGCAGCCCGCCCGCCGTGCTCACATAACGCTGCCGCACTTCCGGAATGCGCGTGAAGTACTGCCGCTGCTGCGCCACATCCACGCCCCGCACCATGAACAGTTCCGCCAGTTCGTCGAACGTGACGAGCGCGTCCACGTCTCCGTCGGCCTCGCCAACACACACGCCCGCGTACACTATCGGGACGCTGGGCCCGTACAGCTCACGGACGTACACTGCCTCCGCGGCCAACGGGGTCTTCACCGGTGCGAGGTACGGCACGAGTTCCGGGTAATCGTGCCGGATTCGCTCCACCACCACCGGGCAGGTGGAGCGGACCATCGTCCCCCATCCTGGATCTGCAAAGAGCCGACGGTACTCCTCGGCGACCAGCTCGTCGCCCAGGACGCCGCGGTGTACCGTCCTGAAGCCTGCTCCGTAGCAGGCGTTTACGACCTGCTCGGGCGTGTGGGGGTGGAAGTGCACCTCCGCTTCCACACTCAACACCAACACCGCATCCCCGCGGGCGGCCAGCGTCAGCGCCTCGGTGAAGTCGCCGACGGCGTCGATCGCGTCGTGCGGACACGCCGGGACGCACGCTCCCGAACGGATACACGACTCGTCGACGATGCGCACGTCGTCGCCGTCGACCGCAATCGCCTGCGCCGGACACACCCTCACGCATGCCAGGCAGCTGACGCACTTGTGGTTTATCTCAAAGCGCACGTCTCGGCTGGCCCGGGCGCAGGGCCGGTGCAAACGAGGTTCGCAGGGCGACCGACACTATGGGGCTCAAGTGACGTCCTGTCAATAGGTTGGCATAGTCCAGCGTGCCCCTGTCCGAACCCGTTTTGGAGGGCCAAGTGGGCCCCAGGGGGCACGGCCGGATGGCCACGAGATAGGCCTAGAATAGCACCGGAAACGGCACCCCGATACCTCTCCCCCACATCGGGCAAACGGCTGTCCTGGAAGCGCATTGGAGCCCTCGCATGCCCTGGAGCGCCGCTTCTGAGACCAGGCCACTCGGGGGCTCCTGCGACTATATGTTTTACAATAATAATTTATTGTTTTACAATAATCCCATGACTATCGTCGTGCGGCTGGATCGGCTCCTTCTCGAGCGCAGAATGACCCTCACCGAGCTCGCCGAGCGCGTGGGGATCACCATCGTGAACCTGTCGATCCTCAAGACCAACAAGG
>JBDHHA010000372.1:0-2400 GCA_039589615.1 Gemmatimonadota bacterium | reverse complement strand
CCGTACTTCTCGTGCGTTGGGAAGGAGCGGGTTGCCCGATATACGGCTATCGTCAGTTCGTGGGAAAGCTGCCACGCCTTGAGTCGCTGGTAGGGGTTCACACCTCGAGTCTAGTGAATCGAGGGTCGTGTGCCGGGATCGTTCGTTCTCAGGGGTTGTGCGAAAAAACGCAAACACGACCGCTGGTCACCGTCCCTCACCGTCCCTCACCGTCCCTCACCGTCCCTCACCGTCCCTCAAGTTCCCCCGCCGCCTCTGCCACACTCCCCCACCTCCGCTCTCTGTCCTTCTCCAGACACCTCTCAATCACCCCTGCCACAGCGTTCGGCGTGCTCGGTCTCAGCTCCTGCACGCGCGCCGGTGATGCCGTCATGTGTTGATGCAGCACTTGTTGTACCGAGATGCCGGTGAACGGAGGCCGGCCGGTGAGCATCTCGTATCCGACCACGGCCCAGCTGTAGATGTCAGCTCGGTGGTCGATGTCTCTACGGTTTGCCGCCTGCTCGGGGCTCATGTACTCGGGTGAACCAACCAGGCAGCCGCTGATGGTTAGCGTGCCTCCATCTCTGGAGAGCGCCCGCGCCACGCCGAAGTCGAGCACCTGAACCCGACCCCTGGAGTCGACCATGATGTTCGAGGGTTTGATGTCCCGGTGTATCACACCGTGTTGGTGCGCGTGGCTCAGAGCGTCCGCGACTTGGCGCAAGATGTTGAGGGTTTCGTCCAGCGCTAGCTTGCCTCTGATTCTCAGGTGTTTGTTGAGCGGCTTGCCCCGGGCACGTGGCATCGCGTAGTAGAACAGGTCTTCCTGCTCGGCCGAGAACTCCACGGGAACGATATTAGGGTGGTTGAGCCGAGATGCGTAGCCGATCTCTCGTCGGAACCGCTCCAGTAGGTGGCTGGATCCCACCAACTCCTCGCGCATGACTTTGACCGCCAGGTAGCCGCGTCGCTTGCGGTCGCCCACTAGGTAGACCACAGCGAAGCCCCCGTGACCCAGTTCGCCCATTACCTCGTAGTCGGATCCCAGGTGGGCTTGGAGGCGGCGGGAGAGCGGTGGGCTGGTCATGCCAGACAATATCGCAGCGGTTGCCGACTCTTCGTAAGACAGGTCAAGCCAAAGCCGCCACCCCGAGATCGGGATGGCGGCTAGAGGAGGTGTCCGGTGTTGATCGAATCAGGTCACGGGATGTAGGCAACACACGTGTGCAGTCCCACGCCAGTGGCAAGCGTAGAGCGCGCATAGCCTGCCGTCGGATCGTGCTGGAAGATGCCTCCGCTGTAGTCCACAGCCCAGAATCGGTCGATCACGGGATCGTAAGTGAGGCCATTGTTGTTGATTCCCGGCGTCGGAGCCAGCGGCGTCGCCGCTCCGGTACTCACGTTCACGGTGTAGAGCTGGGCTCCGCCGAGGTTGGCCGTCAAGCCCACGAACTGGTCGCGGGTCCAATCCCAGGCCAGACCATTCAGGGTCGGTGCCCCCGTAGGCCCAATCAGCGTTGCCGAACCGGTTGCCAGGTTCATCGAGTAGAGGTTGCCACCGCCGCCCACACCGTAGACGGTGTTGGTCGGCGGGTGGTATCCAAGGCCGAACATATCAAAGATGCCGTGCACACCTATCGAGGTAGCGGCTCCGGTCGCGAGGTCGATGCGATATAAGGCATTGGGTGGGGTGCCGAATCGACCATCGACTGCATATAGGGCCCCGTCTGCGGGGTTCCACGCGCAGTCACCGAACTCGTAGTTGATTCCAAGCGGTCCGATGTTTGTGATGGCAAGCGAGACCGGATCGAGGGTCTGAAGCAGGTCGCTGCCGTCGGTGATCATGTACAGCGTTCCTCGCGCACGCGAACCACGCATAATGGTGCCACCGACTCCGCCAGCGTATACCTCACCGCCGAAGGTACCCCACAGCCCGCGCACAGTCTGACCCACAGGATTGTCCATGATGTTCCAGGTGCTGCCGTTGTAGCGGACAACCACACCACCGTCACCAACCGCATAGATGTCGTTGTCCGACGGGCCCCACACCTCACGGAGCGTCGCACCGGTTGGGCTCGACATCGTACTCCAGACGCTGCCGTTGTAGCGGAGGATCGTACCCCCGTCACCGACGGCAAATACATTGTCTGATGCGGTGCCCCACACACTCCACAGGGATCCGGCGGCGGGGTTGGACTGGGTGGTCCACGATGCCCCGTCCCAATGCAGAATCGTCGCGGAGCTTCCGACGGCAAAGGCGTCATCCGCGGCAGTACCCCACACATCGAAAAGATCGCCGGTTGCCGGATTGGTCTCCGTCGTCCAGGAGGATCCGTCATACCGTTGGATGTGACCGAGCGAGCCGGCGGCGATTATGTCGCTTGGTGAAGATCCCCACACAGCGAACAGGCTGGTGCT
>JBDHHA010000371.1:0-2412 GCA_039589615.1 Gemmatimonadota bacterium | reverse complement strand
ACGTCACCCCTCTCGATGGAGGCAGCTACATGAGCAGTGCATCACGAATCGGAATGCGGTTAACGGCCGTGGCCGCCCTGGCGGTGTTCGCGTTTGCGTGTGCGGATGGGCCGGCGGAGGTGCCGGAGGTGGATGGGCCGGCGTTTGCGAAGGCGAGTGGTGGTGAGACTGCCTCGTACCTGGTCATGGCTCAAGGCAACAAGCTGCCTAAGAAGCTGGCTGCAGCGGTCACTGCTGCCGGTGGCGGCATCACGGCGGAGTTTCCGGAGCTAGGGATCGCCGTAGCGTCGTCAGGTGATCCGAACTTCGCCGAGAGTGCATCGGGCATTGCGGGTGTGCGGTCCGTTATTCCAGACGTATCCCTGCAGTGGCTCGATCCGAAGACGGCGGAGGAGGCGGTAGCCGTAGAGGGGTTCGGGAATCCTCCTACCAGCGGAGACGACGACATCTTCTTCGATCTCCAATGGGGTCATGACGCTGTCGACGCCCCTGAGGCATGGGACGAGGGCGCACGAGGTGCGGGAGCTCGGGTAGCCATCCTCGACAGCGGGATCGATGATGACCATCCCGACATTGCGCCGAACCTGAATGCAGCACTGAGCAAGTCCTTTGTTCCTTGCCTCTTTGGCAACTGCGACGGAGATGTTGAGGACTGGCGGGTCCGGCCCGGCACTTTCTTCAACCACGGAACACATGTCGCAGGTACGGTGGCGGCCGCGGACAACGGATTCGGCATGATCGGTATTGCTCCTGAGGCTGAACTTGTAGTTGTCAAGGTGCTTTCAGAGTACACGGGAACCGGGAGCTTCAGCTGGATCATCGCGGGCATCTATTACGCCGCAATGGTCGATGCTGATGTGATCAACATGAGCCTCGGCGGGTATTTGGTGAAGAGCGGTTTCTATGATTCCGACGACGTCTGGGTCGGTGCGAACGAGGTCGCGGAACTGAGGGTGGCAATTGGCCGGGCCGCGAGCTATGCGTACCAGCAGGGTACGACTATCATTGCCTCTGCGGGAAACAGCGCGATTGACGGGGACCACGACAAGAACTTGATACACGTACCGTCTGACGCCCCTCATGTGATCTCGATCGCAGCCACCGCGCCGGAGGGGTGGGCGGTTGACCCGACTACCGATCTGGACGTTCCCGCGTCCTACACGAACTACGGGCAATCTGTGATCAGCTTCGCCGCACCCGGGGGCGACCGGGATTTCTTACGGCAACCCGGTGGTGGCAGCGGTTGCGTGGTCAGCGTCTTCTTCGCCCCCTGCTACGCCTTCGACTACGTTCTCAGCGCGGGCAGTGGCGGTTGGTGGTGGGCATATGGAACGAGCATGGCGGCGCCGCACGCGACAGGTGTCGCGGCATTAATCATTGGTGAGAGGGGCGGTGACATGCATCCGGCACAGGTCGAAGCCGCGCTGCGGAAGTCAGCCGACGATCTCGGCAAGCCGGGCAACGACGATTTCTACGGCGCGGGCCGCGTGAATGCGTACAACGCAGTGAAATAGTCGCATGCACCGGTGATGTTTGACGAAGGGGCTCGTGTGTATGCGAGCCCCTTTCCGTGTCTGGGAGGGAGTCTCCTCGTCTCCCTACTTCCCCCGCCCCCCCAACCTCCCAATCGCCCAGATCCCCACCGCCGGACCCAGCGCCAGGAACGCAAAGGCCCAGCGCCATCCGATCAGCTCGGCCACGTTGGGCACCAGCTGGATCGTGACCATCGTGAGCAGGAATCCCAGCGAGGTCTGCAGGGTGAGCGCCGTGCCCACGGCGTGCGACGGGCTCACCTCCGTCACCAGCGCGCTGAACTGCGCCGAGTCGGCGATCACGAAGAAGCCCCACGCCAGAGTGAGTGGCACCAGCAACCAGAAGCTCGCGCCGTATAGCACGCCGATCAGCAGCGCGCACGCGCCGCTCGCGGCCATGGCGCGAATGACCAGCCGCTCGTAGCCGATACGGTCGGCCATCCAGCCGCCCCAGAGGCAGCCGACGCCACCCACCGCAATCGCGAGGAAGGCGACGAAGCTCACCTGCGGCGCCGTTGGCGCCATCTGCCCGGACGCGGCCAGCGCCCCGGCGCTGGCCGCGAGGAACGCCGGGATCCAGGTCCAGAAGGCGTACAGCTCCCACATGTGTCCCAGATACCCACCGGTGGCGAGACGCCACTCCCGGTGCCGCAGCACGGTGTTGACGAGCTTCCATGAGAACGGCCGGCGCTCGAAAGCGTGCGGCCCATCGCGGTACGCCGACACGACGAGCAGTGCCGCCAGCACCGCACCCGCGGACACGGAGAGGACGACGAACGCGATGCCGCTCGGCACCCAGGCACGCATGAGGTAGGGCGCCGCCTTTCCCACCGTCAGCGCTCCGACCACCGTGCCGATCGCGAGGCCGCGGCCCTGGCGG
>JBDHHA010000370.1:0-2417 GCA_039589615.1 Gemmatimonadota bacterium | reverse complement strand
GGTGGTGTTGGCGGCGTAGTAGAAGATGGGCTTGACCAGCCGGGCACCGGCGCCGAAGCTCACCACCGCGCCGTCGGGGCTCCCGATGGGCCCGAACCGGGCCACCGCGTGGAGGCCGAGCTCCTGGGTGGATATGGCCACGCCGCGGCTGTTGCCCAGGTCGAACTGCTGCTGGCTCGCATTCCCCTCCCGCAGCATGGTCACGGCGCCTGGATCGACACTCGACACGCCGAAGCCCCGTCCCTTGAGAGAGAGGCCCAGGCTGAAGTGTCGACCGAAGGGGCCGCCCAGGTAGACACCGCCCTCCAGCTCCGCATCGGCCTCCAGACCCTGTCCGGCGGGCACCAGGTTCAGCGCGTCCATGACGTCACCCACCAGGAGCGAGTCCTGGTCGGCGAGGTAGATCAGCGCCCGGGCGTCGTTGAACGTCAGCGTGTTGTTGCCGGCGATCCCCCCACCCGAGATCACGAGGCCCCAGTGCGGGAACATTACGTGACGGAACGGATCCACCCGTAACTGCGGGGTGCGGCGGTACGCCTCCGGCACCTTGGATGCCTGGGATCCCTCGGGCACCGCCTGGGCGGGGAGTTCAGCGGCCGCGAAGCAGGCCGCTGCCGCAACCAGTATGGCGCGCCTCATTGCCCACCTCCCGTCCGCACGTAGAAGGTCGCCTGCACGGCGACGATGATGCGATCCGTGGCCCGCACGGCGCCCCTGCCCCCGTTGGGCGGGAAGAGCCGGATGCGAACGCCGGCAGTGAAGAACTCGCCGAGGAACGGCCGTACGTCGTCACCCGTGAGATGAACGCTTGCGGTATCCAGAGAAGCCGTGAGGACCCGGCCGTTCCCGTCCACCGTGGCGGGGGGAACGCTTATGGTGTCCAGCGGCACACGGCTCGCGGGAGGCTCAGCAAACGCGTCGTCCACCGAGTCGCCCACCACCTCGATTGCCGCCTCCACGCCGAACGGCGTGGCGTTGACGACCAGCAACGACGCTACCGCCGAGTCGACGCGTGAGGTGATGTCATCCACGGTCGCCGTATCCAGGTCGAGCCCTTCCCGCGCGGTGCTCTCGTCGAAGCTCACGCCGGCGGGGGGGATCGTGAAGTCAAGCCCGATGAGCAGCTCAATGCTCACCGTGAGCTGGTCGGTGCTCGACACCGTGCCAACGCCCCCGTCCCCCACCAGGGCGGTGCCGACACCCACAATGGTCGCCCGGGTGCTGTCCAGCAGCAGGTCCACCAACCGGTCCACCAGGGCGCTCGCCGCCACGGTGTCCACCACCGGGGGTGCAGAGTCTGCAGCAGCTATGAACAGCGTGTCGCCTGGAGCGGGGACGTCCACCAGGATCGGGGCACCGCCTCCGTCTGTCTCCCAGTCCAGCAGGCCGCCCACCCGGCGCGGCAGGCCGGTGCCCGGGTCAATCTGCACCACCCCGAGCTGGAAGTCGGCTACCGCGACAGGCGCGTCAGCAGAATCGTTGGAGACGGTCAGGACCATCAGCGCCGCGTTTATCGTGGCGTCACGCGCTGCGTCCTCGAAGTCCTCGAGGTTCAGGCCCGCTGCTGTGAACTCCTGGAACTCCTCGATGGGGAAGTTGAGCACCGCCGGATCCAGCACACCGGTGAATGTGCCGCCGGGACAAGCCAGGGCGGCGCATGCCGAATCTCCCGCTGGGATCACTATGTCCTGGGAACTCGCCACCACTGCGAGGAGTCCGTCCAGGATGGTGGTGGTGGGAACCGTTAGCCAGTCGCCGAACAGCGAGTCGACCCAGAAGGTGTCCACCGCGATCGGCAGGGTGAGCTCGACGGTGCGGTCGGCACCCCGGCTGAGTTGATCCCTCGCCGCGGTTACGCTGGCGGGCTCACATCCCGCCAGTGTTACGCCGAGGGATAGTAGACAGGTGACAGGTACGGCGTTGCGCACGGCTTCAACATTCCTATCGCAAGATACGCCAATGTTTTACAGCCCCAGGTTCCAAACAAGTACCTACATCACATGGGGGGCCGTGATCTGGGGCACATGGGGGGTCAGGCAGGCGGGAATTGGTGCGTTCCAGGTGCGCCGCGCGGTGCGGCGCCACGAGCGGTGCGGCGCCGGGTTCTCAGTCTCGCTGGCGACCGCAATGGCTTGGAGGGATTGAGGTTACGAGGCAGGGGCGGGCGAGCAGACCCGATTCCGGGAGAAGACTCCACGCAGGCTGGGCGCATGAGTCGACGGGCGACAGCTCGCCTGGAGCCGCCGCCCGTCGCATCACGCCACTTCGCTGAAATGCCGGGCCGGAAGAGGGCCCGCGCGCCCGACCTACTCCTCTCCCATGTAGGGGTAGCGGTAGTCGGTGGGCGGCACGAACGTCTCCTTGATGGCCCGGGCGGATACCCAGCGCAGCAGGTTCATCATGGAGCCCGCCTTGTC
>JBDHHA010000369.1:0-2434 GCA_039589615.1 Gemmatimonadota bacterium | reverse complement strand
CGTCACACTCCTCACGGGCGTGGTCAGCGTCACAGAGGATCAGACCAGGCCTGCGTAACTTGACTCTGGTGGCTGAAAAGGCGTAGACTGTCCTCTAAACCAGGGCGGGTGGGCACAGAAGACCGACGGGTCAAGGCTGTGAAAGGGCCGACTGCGACCCACCCGCCAAATTCTTTACCACCAGGAGGTGGAGGACATGAACCGGTCCTTGCGACGTGAAGCTCTAGGTCTGAACGACCACCTGAAGCATCCTGCTCACACCCTCGAAGCTCGAGTCAAGCAGCTGAACGAGGGAATCACCCCCGATTTTGGACGCGGCTCCTGCGGAGGCACAACTCGCCTCCCGCAAGGGAAGTGCTGGACTCCCCATACGGGTGAGCGCCAGAGGCTCCGGAATCTCCGACAGACCTGGAAGCGGTTTGAGAAGATCTGCGCCCGGGAAGATCGCTACAAGGCTGCTCGGGAGCGGCTGCTCGATTCAGTGAGCGAAGATCCCACTCCGGAGTACGCTGCCATGAACATCTGCCTCGGGGCTCTCATCGCCTCCGAGGAGAAACAGGATCTGGCTCGCCGGTTCCCGGCTCCCGCCGGGGTCACGGTGCCCGGCATCGAGTGGGTGGACGCCCTGGAGGCTGCCCTCAATCAGTTCGAACAGAACGTGGAAGGTGATGTTCCGGTTGAGGGGGCCGCAATCTGATGCCACCAATTGCTTGGGTCTTCATCGCACTCTTCGGGTTCGCGCACGGCCATACGGTCGCCACGCAGGGGTGGCCAGCGGCGGATCGGGTGGCTCGCCCGCAGGGCATGAAGCCCACCGCCATCACCTACACCGTCACTACAGCTCCCTGGATGGACAGTTACGAGGACAAGAAGGGTGGATGCGATTTCCAGCTCCTCGCTCGGGTGACCGGCCGGGGGCCTGTCCGCGCTCGCATCAACATGGTGGAGCAGCTGCTGGACGAGTCATGGTCGCCTCGCTTTCGGATCAAGGCAGGTGAGCGGGCCATCTTCGATGTGGAGTTCCTGGAGCCTATCGGCCCGGACTACGGGTTCACCATCATAGAGAAGTCCACCACATTCACATGCCGTGCCCGCACCCCGGGAGCGTTCCGATGAGCGACGACATCCCGGCAGCCCTGGCCCTGCACGAAGCCCTGAAGAAGTACCACATCAGCCGAGAGGAAATCGACCCGGAGTTGCGGATGCGGCTCGATATCCTGCGCCCCACGTGGCTCTACCGGCCCACCGGGGAGGAGCAAGACGATGGACTGTAAGGCATGTCACGGCGCGTGCTGTGAGGAGCTCGTTATCTGCTCCAGCACCACCGGGGCGGATTTCCCGGAGGCCGACAGGGAATTCATGGAAGTTCGCGGAACCCTTGTCGAACCAGGCGTGTACGCTGTGTCCTCCCGGTGTCCGCACCTGAGCCGCAGGGGACGATGCAAGGTGTACGACGACAGGCCTCTGGCTTGCGCGCTGCTCGTGCCGGGAGGCAAGGAATGCCTCGCCGTGGTGAAGCGGCGCAGGACCCCGGAGGAATACCTGGGCATCCGAGAGGACCATGACCCAGAGGTGATTCATGGCGACAGCTGCTGACCGCGCGTACACCGCCCTTCACACCGCTGAGGACAAGATCGAGCCACGCATGGCCCGCGCCATACGGTTGGCCGCCGAGAGGCTGAAGCAGAAGCTCCCGATGGCCGAGTTGGAGGACGCTTTGGAGCGCGGCGACTACCGCGCTGCGGGCGAGCTCATCGAACGTATTGACTTCGCTGACGCTTACAAGCCCTCAGCAGAGATCGTCAGGGAGTCTGTGTTTCGCGGCGGCAAGATCGCTGCGAAGGAGTAGCTGGTGGCCCTCACAACCCTCCTGACCGAGATCAAGGCCCGGATCGAGGCGACGTTGGTCGCCAACGGCATCTCAGGCTACACCGTGACTCGGGGAGAGATGCCGAATTCTCCGAACAAGGTGATCACGGTCCAACGGTACGCGGGCAAGCCTCCGATGGTTCACTTCGGGTCCGCAGGGTTGCACTACGAACACCCCAAGCTGCAGGTGGTGGTCCGGGGAGACCCGACCGACTTCGACGGCCCGATGGCTGTGATGAACACGATCTACCGGGATCTGGTCAAGGTGCAGGACACCCTCCTGACGAGCTCCTTGTCTTCCACCTCGGGGATCCGGATGTTGATGCTCATGGCCACCCAGCACCCGTCCTTGTCGGCTCGGGACGGGAATCAGCGGTGCGTCTGGTCCTGCGATTTCGCCGCCGAAGTGGAGTACGCCCTGGAAGCTGCCCGTGTGGGTACGCTGGGTGGATCGTTCGGCTCGATGACACTCGCCGGTCTCGGCCAAGGTGTCGGAATAGACGACCAGCTGGTCGGATACTGGGCTCTTGAGAGCAACCTGGCGACCGCGATGGTTTCTGAGGTG
>JBDHHA010000368.1:0-2436 GCA_039589615.1 Gemmatimonadota bacterium | reverse complement strand
CACGCCATCCTGATGCACACCGCCTTCGGCGACCACCAGGTGGCCAATGTCTCCGCCGAGGTGGAAGCGCGCACGATCGGCGCCAAGCTGATGCGGCCGCCGCTGGAAGAGGGAAAGCACTGGGAGGCCGACCCCTACTTCATGCCGACCGCCGACTATCCGCTGTGGGGCTCCGCGATGGTGTACTGGGACAGCGGCAATGCGACGCCGCCGAACGCCAACATCCCGGCCGACCACAACGGCGACCCGCACGAGGATCCGCGACGCGAGCCGGGCGGGGCGCTCCAGAAGGACGCGTTCCTCCACTGGGGCCTGGTGATCGACGTCTGCGACGGCCAGCCCTACCGCACCGACGACCACCCCGACTCTGGTGGCGTGCCGGTGTGCAACCCGTTGTGAGGGAGAACGACGGCCAGACCCCCCCCGCTTGAGGGTAAGTCCTCGGTCCGGCCCGTCTTGATCACGTTCTGATTTGGCCCGAAGGTCGGGGCATCTCGCTCGCAGGGGACGAGTGGGACCGCGTGACCTCCTGGCCGCAGCGGGGGCCCTCGGCCGCGGAGCACGAGGACCGCTGGGTCCGCGTCTATCGCGTTCGCTGAGCTACTGGGGGCCCGGGGGCGTGAGGCGGGTGACGCGCACCAAGCCGGGCTGCTTCCCGATGCCCCACAGATCCCACTCCCGCCCGGAAGTGCGGTCGAAGGAGATCCCCTGGCCGAAGCTCGCCACGGGAACGGTTCTCACGAGCTCCAGGGTAGAACCCGCCTGCGGTAGGCGCATGGCGTAGAGCTCGTAGCGGTTGTGCCCCGTGCAGTAGAGCAAGCCGTCGGGCCCCCAGGAGGCCCCCGAGTTGCTCATGGGCCGAAACTTCGCCACCACCTCGCGTGGGAAGACCCAGGACTGGTGTCGCTGCCAGGCGCGATCGTACTGGACCACCGTAGTCCAGCTGGGATCCTTTCCCTGCTCCGCCTTCTCGCCCGTGTACATCGCGAGGCCCACCCACCAGTACCCGTTGCGCCAATCCACCCAGGTGAGGGAGCCCCCGACCAAGCCGAAGCTGTGGGAGCCCACGTGCTCCAGGGTCTCCGTGTCCCAGATCTCCACGGAGCTCGTCATGGGAATCGAGGGATAATTGGAGTGGCCGCAGTAGAGCCGTCCGTCCACGACCACACCGCTATTGAGGTGCACGATGGGCCCGTTCTCGGGACCCTCCCAGCGCGAGATGCGCTCGCCGCTCTGCTTGTCGTACTTCGCCACCGTGCGATTGCCAATCACGTAGAAGTGCTCGCCGTCCGTCGCCACGCCCTGGCGGGCCTCCGGGGCGTGGAACTCGTGAAGCGAGGCCACCGGGGCCTCGCCCTCCGCCAATGCGGGGAGCTGCAGGAAAACGGTCAGGCTTATCAGCCACAGTGCAAACCCGCCGTAACTCGACCCTGTGAGATCGCGCCACCGGCGCAGAGCCGCGAGCAATGCGGCTAGGCTTTCGACTGCAACTGAGAGCCCGAGCCATCTCATTCGGGCGAATCGTCCCCTGGCCTACGCATATGTGCCAGTTCCTTCTTCATCACCAGGTGTCAACGGCCGAGAATACCTTCCTTCAGGTCATCGTCGGGCGGCTTTGGACCGAGCCAGACGCCCAACAACGCCTGTTGAAAGGGTTTCCCTTCGACAGCGTCGATCTTGGTGCCGTTGATCAGTACGTCGACCGTATCTCCCGTGAAATCCAGCACCATAGTGTCGCCAGTCTTCACGTCCCGCATACTAGCGTCGAATGACGCAATTTCGCCTTTGATGCTCGACACATCCTCGTAGTTGTCCTCGAAACCATCCTTCCAGGCGTCTCGAAGCTCTTTGGCGGTCACGTCGCGGACGAAATGCATCTGGATGCGTCTGGACTCGCTCGATTCGATGATGGCCTTGGCATCACTGCTCTTGCGCTCGAGGTAGAGCCCGATGACATAAACCTCGACCTTGAGAAAGGTGGCCGTTCGCAGCCCTAGACCGTTGAGCGCAAGGGTCTTGCCACCCACCGTTGCTTGATCCGGCAACTCCACGCCGGCGAGGGTGGCAGCGCGAACAGGCGATAGTGCCACCAATGTGACCATCGCCATGGCGCGGGCGACACCAGCGAAGAAAGTACCTGCGTGAATCCACCTCATGATTCGAAACCTCTTCGAGTTGACCTCCGTGTTCGAAACGTAAGCCATCATCCCGACGCATTTTCAACACGAACGAAAGATATTTGATGCGTGGTGGTCCCCCCCCCAGAAACGTGGGCGGCATCGTCGACGCGCATCATTCGGGGTGGGATCGAGAGCTTCGATGGAACTCGATCGGGTCGGCCGGCGTCGGCGTTCAACTGTGCAGCACGGACGACGGGCCCAGGAGCGTCTCCGGGATGAACTCGGGCAGCCGGACCAGCTCCATCGTGAGCGCCCC
>JBDHHA010000367.1:0-2448 GCA_039589615.1 Gemmatimonadota bacterium | reverse complement strand
AATGACGGTCCTGGCCCACGCCCAACTCGATTCACGGCCCGGCCTCTCCAGAAAGCGCGCAATATCGACGAGCCCCGAGCGATCGCTGCTCACCTTGCGCCATCCGGGGTCGTCGAGTCCCTGTTGTTGCGGAGTCCGCTCGACATCGATACGGCTGAAGCCGAAGGCGTTCGACAGCTCCCAACCGGTCAGCATGCCAGGCCGTTTCTCGTAGTCGGGAAGTGGTCCGAATGCCAGCTCCGCATTCACGTCGAGCCCGAAGTTGGAGAAGTAGGCTGAACCGTCCTGCGGGCCGAGCAGACCGATCGCACCCCGGCTACGGCCATGCTGCAGATCGTCGATGGTGAGGGCCGGCTCGGGACGATCGTCAATGAAGATGCGTGCCCGACGCCCCTGCACCTCGAGGCGGAGATGAACCCACTGTTCGCTCGGAATCTCCGACGACGCGGTGAAGCCCGGGCCGCTGTACAGCTGCCATCCCGCGATGCCGTTGATCACCGGCGTGTACTGCAGCGCGTCCGAGTAGAACCCCGCCCGGTGTGGCCGTATGTAGAAGCGTTCCAGGTTCTCAGCCGACTGCCGCCGGAAGAGAATCCCCGGATAGGAGCGTGCCCCTGTGACAGCGATATCGACCTCGATCACGCCGTCTTCGAACACGACCTCGTCGAGCAGGGTGGTTCCCTTGAGGCTCGTCCGGCCGAGATGCTCGACCACCTCGGCCTCGTCGAGATTCCATGCCGGGGAATCGAAGGGGACACGCTCGACCTGTCCGGCAATCGGGGAAATGAATCCAAAAGTGAAGACGACGATTGGCCATGCAATTCCCTGTAGTCGCGGGTGCTTCATTGACAGCCTCCGATCGATGGGGTTGTCCCGTACTCCGGTTTACCAAGCTAGCAAGTCTTGTCATCTGAATCGCGAGCCGCATGACCATGCTACGCTCCGACGGCCGTGGCGGTTGTCAAGAGTTGTCAAAGGCCTGTAAAAATATGTAAATGTGATTCTGTGGATTGATATTACCTTGCGAGTCAGGCGTGTTCGAGGGATACTGCGGCTGCACGACGTGCCTCTATTTCAGTTCATCAGGCTTCGATTCTTCGATGACTCCCGCATCAACCCAATAGAGGTCGTCGTTGCCACTGCGCCTGCTGGTGAAGAAGAGATATTTCCCATCGGGCGAGACCATGGGGCAGTACTCCAGCGCATCACTGTTCACCGGTGCACCGATGTTGCGCGGCTCGGTCCACGTTCCGTCACGTTTCCTGAACGCGACATAGAGGTCGCCACTGCCCAGGCCATCGGGACGATTGCTGGACACGACGATCAGGTAACGCTCGTCGGGGGCGATGAATACATCCCCTTCATTGTATTGCGTGTTGACAGGCGCCCCGATGTTCTCCGCATCAAGGTATCGCCCATCCTCAAACCTCGAGCGATAGACGTCCGGCCCGCCGAATCCCCCTTCCCGGGGCGAAGAGAAATACAGCGTTCCATCTAATGTTGTCGTCGGATACCACTCGTTACTCTCCGAATTCACAGCCGGTCCCAGATTCCTCGGTTCCGACCAGCTATCCTCGATTCTCTCCACAACCCAGATGTCCGCATCTTCATTTCGGGGCCCGCCTATATCGACAGGTCTGTCCGAACAGTAAAGCAGGTATCTGTCACCTCGAGTCATGAACATATCGGCATTCATGTAGTCCCCGGCGAAAGACGCAACTCGAGGTTCGGTCCATCCGTTCATGTTCTCTTTCATGAACATGATGGTGTAATCCCTTCCAGCTCTGGAGACATCTCGATATGTGTCTCTGGAGAAATAGAACTCCTTTCCGTCAACTGAAAACACGGCATTGATCTCGTCATCCCGGGTGGAGATGGTCTCCGGCGCAAAGACCTCCGGCGTCACGCTCGGCGGCACTTGACCGAGGTAGGGACCTTTCATGCCGGGAGAATCAGCTCTCCTCATGCACCCGTTCAGAACAATCAGGACAGCAAGCAGCCGGGCAAGAACCACGAAATGGGGTTTCATGGCCCGGGGTCGAGAGGCAGGTCGTAGTAGCCCACCACACCGGCGTCGATACCGTCATAGTCATCGAGGGACGAGCCGTCGAGCTCGCTGGTCAGGATGGAGCCATCCGCAGCCGTGACCAGAAACTCGACCGGGTGAACAAAGACGATCGGCACCTTGCCTTCGATGGATCGCTGCCGCATGATCTCGTCACTCTCCGCGCCATAACCTCCACCCGCGGGAACAAATACGAGCTCCGCGCCGTTGGCAGCCAGCTCCTCGATGGCGGCCGGCTGCTGGCGATCAGCGCAGATCATGATGCCGACCCTCCCATATCGAGTGTCGAACGTCGGGAATGTAGTCCCGGCCGTGTACATCTCCGCCTCGTCACCCCAGAGGAACTTCTTGCGATAGGTGCCGATCAGCCTTCCATTCGGGCC
>JBDHHA010000366.1:0-2450 GCA_039589615.1 Gemmatimonadota bacterium | reverse complement strand
CAAGGTGGCCTTCATTGGCGATCAGGGCAGCGGCCAGGATGCCATCGATGTGCTCCAGCGCATCGCGGACGAGGGCACGGACATGGTCATTCATTCCGGCGACCTGGACTACAACGACAATCCGGATGAATTCGACGCCAACGTCACCAGCGTGTTGGGCGCCGACTACCCCTACTTCGTCTCTGTGGGAAACCACGACACCGGACCCTGGTATGGCCCGGGGGGATATCAGGAAAAACTGCAGCAGCGTTTGGCACTGATTCCCGACGCCACCTGTACCGGCGATCTGGGCGTGAACTCTTCATGCACCTATCAGGGTTTGTTCTTCATTCTGTCAGGGGTTGGCACCCTCGGCTCTGGTCACGAGGCGTATATCCGGAGTGCGCTCGAAGCGGACGCCTCGGACTGGCGGATCTGTTCCTGGCACAAGAACCAGAGGGAGATGCAGGTGGGCGGCAAGGGAAGCTCGACGGGGTGGGGACCGTACGAGGCGTGTCTCGAGCATGGTGCCATCATCGCGACCGGTCACGAGCACTCGTATTCGCGCACGAAGACCCTGACGAGCACCGAATTCCAAATCGTGGATCCCGACTGGCCGGACCCGAATAATCTGAGGGTGCGGCCGGGGGCCACCTTCGTTTTCGTCTCGGGCCTGGGTGGTGCGAGCATTCGCAATCAGGAACGCTGCCTGCCCACGACCTATCCGTACGGGTGCAACGGCGAGTGGGCCAACATCTACACGACGAACCAGAATGCGCAGCACGGCGCCCTGTTCATTGAGTTCTACGTGGACGGTGATCCGAGGAAGGCACGGGGCTACTTCAAGAACGTCTTCGGCGAGGTAATAGATCAGTTCACCGCCTGGTCGGGCAGCACGGCGCCGAGCCCCCCGACCGTGGATGCGGGCACATCGACGGTCACGACCAATGCGAGCAATGTGCCCGCTGACGGCACCAGCAGTGCCACGATCACGGTGACCTTGTTGGATGGTTTGAGCGCGCCGGTGGTGGGGCATACCGTGAGCTTGGCGCAGTCCAGCAGCTCCGTCATCACCGGGCCGAGCGGCGCCTCCGATGCCACCGGGCACGTCACCTTTACCGTGACCAACACCACCGCGGAGCCGGTGACCTACACCGCGACGGATGACACCGACGGGGTGACCATCACGCAGACTGCCCAAGTGACCTTTGACGCCTTGCCCACCGATCCCGGCACCTCGACGGTGACCGCGACGCCAAGTGTGGTGCCGGCGGATGGCACGACGCCGGCCACGATCACGGTGACCTTGTTAGATGCTTCAAGCGCGCCGGTGGAGGGGCATACCGTGAGCTTGGCGCAGACCGGCAGCTCGGTCATCAGCGGGCCTAGTGGCACCTCCGATGCCACCGGGCACGTCAGCTTTGCCGTGACCAACGCCACCGCCGAGACGGTGACGTACACGGCCACGGATGACACCGACGGGGTAGTCATCCTCAACACGGCCGTGGTGACGTTTGACCCGGTGCTCGGCGGCAGCGACGTCATCGACGTGCGGGTGGCGGCCAGTTCCGATGATGCGGAAGAAGCGGCTTCCGGCAGCGTGTCGCTCGGGAGCAGTGATTTGGAGTTGGTCTTGGCTGGCAGTGATCAAACGGTGGGCATGCGTTTCAACGGGGTGACGATCCCGCCAGGGGCGACCATTACGAATGCGTTTATTCAGTTTCAGGTGGATGAGACCCACTCTGTAGCCACGTCGCTCACCATCGAGGGAGAGGCCACGGACCATGCGACCACGTTTTCGAATTCGACTGGGAACATTTCATCGAGGAACAGGACGGCGAGCGCCGTGTCGTGGTCCCCGGTGCCCTGGACGACGGTGGGAGAGGCGGGCCCCGACCAGCAGACCCCGAATATCGCCTCGGTCATTCAAGAGCTTGTGAATCGGCCCGGCTGGGCGAGTGGCAACTCCCTGGTGATCATTGTCACTGGCACGGGGAAGCGCGTAGCGGAGTCCTATGACGGCGTTTCGGCCACCGCGCCGTTGCTGCACGTAGCGTTCCAAACCGGCTCGCCGAGCCCCCCGACCGTGGATGCGGGCACGTCGACGGTCACGACGAATGCGAGCAATGTGCCCGCTGACGGCACCAGCACTGCCACGATCACGGTGACGCTGTTGGATGGTGCAAACGCGCCGGTGGTGGGGCATACCGTGAGCTTAGCGCAGTCCAGCAGCTCCGTCATCACCGGGCCGAGTGGTCCCTCCGATGCCACCGGGCACGTCACCTTTACCGTGACCAACAGCACCGCCGAGACGGTGACCTACACCGCGACGGATGACACCGACGGGGTGACCATCACGCAGACTGCCCAAGTGACCTTTGGGGGGCTTCCCACCGATCCCGGCACCTCGACGGTGACCGCGACGCCAAGTGTGGTGCCGGCGGATGGCACGACGCCGGCCACGATCACGG
>JBDHHA010000365.1:0-2475 GCA_039589615.1 Gemmatimonadota bacterium | reverse complement strand
CGAGGTCTGCGCGGGACAGGCGATCATCGCCCCGGCGAATGAGTGGGTGCAGTACAGCACCCCCGACGAGGGCGCTGAGTACATCGCCGTCTGCCTCCCCGCGTTCACACACGGTGCCGTTCATCGAGATTAGCGGAGTGGGCGCTGGTCGAAGATCAGCACCAGGTCGCACACCCGGCCCGTGGCCACGCCGATGGCGATGTCGGCGTCCCCGTAGTACACGAGAACCTTGTCGTCGAGGTCGAACACTTGCCTGTCCTTTGCACGCACCGCGCCGCAGGTGAACACCACCCTTGAACCCGGCTCCGCAACGCCCTTTCCAGGTTCTCCCATGTTGCTCTTGACTCGGAGACCGGTTCGGTGGTCTTCTTCATGGCGGTGTGCTCCTTTCATTCCGGCTCTTCGGCCGGTGGGTTTCGTCACCCGAAAGGCTACACCGCCATTTCTCTATTTACACACTTTCTGAGGGGACCTCAGGAACGGTCCACCCTATCGTAGGCTAACTCCCAAGCTGATCCGTTCTAAGGGGGGCAGGTCAGGTCACCGTGCTCTCCGTCCCTCAGGGCCTGATCGAGATTCCTGTGATCCCCGAGGGCTCGGGAACCTGATCGAGCACGACGCCGCGGATGACGAGTTCGCCCGACAGTGTGAGCGGCTCACCGGAGTCATCGATTTGGGGCCATGCGTCCGTATAGGTGGCCGTCTGGTCCGGCTGCAGCACGAGCTGCGTGAATATGAAGAAGCAGTTCTGCGGATTATTGTAGACCGGAGCTCCCGAGAGGTCTTCGACACGGAAGCTGGCCTGGCAGGTCGTGGGAAAGTGCAGAGTGATGACTTCGGTAGCTGTCAGGTTGGCAAGGTCAATCTCGACCAGCACCACCTCACCAGGAGCGTAGACCGCCTTGTCCGTCCGGACCGAGACGGAGAGTGCCGGCGGCGGCGGGCAGGGATTGTCATTCCTGCGTACGATCCCGTTGCTGTCGGCACCGAGTGAGCCCTCCGGGGACCCGGTGTCGCCGGTGAGAAGGTAATAAACAGCTTGTCCTACCTCGGGAACGATGCCGTCGGCCAGAGAAACGGCCGCGAGATGGCAGCTGCGTGCGGCGAGCGGGATGGTCGCGGGGTCCTGAGTGTAAAGCTCTAACATCTTAAGCAGTTCCAGATCACCGCGGTAGAGATTGAACGTGTTGAAGCCGCGTTCGGGAAACCACGCGATGCGATCCCGCTCGGGAAACTCGATCAGGTGCACGCCGTCCTCGAGCTCGCAACCGACGACTTGGCACTCATCGGGAATGACGTCGAAATTGCAGTCGAGGCTGGTGCCCCATTCGATATCGCAGTCATCGGGAATCGAGTTGGCATTGCAGTCGATGAAGCCCGGAGGGAGCACGGCCACCTCCTCGGTGAACTTGAGAACGTCAAAAACCGGACAGGTGGTGTTGGGGGTTTCGGCCCGGTCGATGAAACCATCGGTTCTGCTCTTCCCTGTGTTGATGGCGATCGGGTAAGACGCAAGAACGGCTCCGAGGGTGAGTATTCTAAGGACGGAAAGAGTTCTTATGTCTTCCACCTCCCCGACATAAGCGGCTCTTTGTGGTCTGGCCGCAACCAACAACATCTGTCGATATCTTGCCCTTTTACCGCTTGACGAGAGTCGAAACACGCGTCCCTCGTTTAATCTGTTCTGCGAGCGAGGCGAGCGGTTTCAGAATTCTTCGTTGTCGTTGCTGAAAACTCGATCCGCCCTGATTAGGTGCGTCGAGATGGCAAATGCATCGGTCATGGGCTGGTAGACAGTCGTCGGGAACCGCGTTTTGCATTTGAAGTGCCTCGGGAAGGCGGGATGCCTTGGGGCACAGATGCACCGAGCCGCTCGGATCAAAGCTGCGGGATGAAGACCAAGGCTACGCAGCTTGTCGGGAGTAACGGTGATGGAGCCCGTCGACTTTCGGAAACTCCACGATTCGCCCCATCGCTGGCGGTTCGATAAGACGTGGTTGGGGCGCATCCTTGCCGAGCGCGAGATGGGTTCGAGAGCCGTGGTAGTAGTGCAGGTAGCTTCTCAGGACCCTCCGCAGGTGACTCTCGCCGAAAACGATGATGTGGTCCAGGCATTCCCGGCGGATCGAACCGATTACGCGCTCGACATACGGATTCTGCCAGGGCGAGCGAGGCGCTGTGAGAACCTGCTCGATCTGGAGGGCATAGACGGATCGGTTGAAGTCATTGCCGTAGATTCCATCCCGATCGCGAATCAGAAAGCGAGGGGCCGTATCCCAGGGGAAGGCTTCGAGCAATTGACGCCCCGCCCACTCCGCCGAGGGATGCTCCGTTGCATTGAAGTGGAGAACTCGCCTTCGTTCATGAGACAGCACCAGAAACACGAAGAGGACACGGAAAGCGATTGTGGGCACCGTGAAGAAGTCGATGGAGATGAGGTCCTTAAGATGATTGTCGAGGAATGCTCGCCAAGTC
>JBDHHA010000364.1:0-2490 GCA_039589615.1 Gemmatimonadota bacterium | reverse complement strand
GCACCTGTATTGGGAGTACAGGGGGGCCCAGGGTGTTCGCCTGGGGGACTGGAAGGGGTTCCGCAACAGCGTCACGGATGAAATCGAACTCTACGATCTCTCGACCGACATCGCCGAAGAGAACAACGTAGCGGCCCAGCATCCTGATGTCGTGGCGCGCATCGAGGAGATCATGCAGAACGATAGAACCGAGTCGGAGTTGTTCCCTCTCGTGACGCGATCCTGATGCGTCAAGTGACTCGCCGTCGGTTGCTCGGTGCCCATATCGGTGTGCCGGGCAGTCTGCTGGTTGTGATCTACGCCGGTTGCGCGCCGGATGTGTCATTCAATAGCGAATGGGACTCGAGTCCCGACCGTCGCTGGGTCGGCGCGGATTTCTGGGCCAACCGATTGCAGGACTGGCGTGTTGCATCCGGTCGTTTGGAAGCGGTCGCGCCGTTGCCGATGCGCACGGCGCATCTCCTCACTTGGCGGCTGGGCGACGAAGCAGGCGAGTTTGCGCTCTCAGTGGTATTGGGACCGAGGGACGAAGTCACGGCTGACGGGAGCGAAAGTTCGGCCGGCTTCTTGATCGGCGCTGGTCGCGATCTCGATTACCGCGCTGCCTCGCTGATCCATCACGGCTATGGTCCCGGTGCGGGGCTCTACGCCGGCGTCGACACCGATGGCAGGTTGTTCCTGAGAGATATCGAGCAGCGGGATCTCGTCATACTCGAGACGGAAACGCCACGCGGACCGGTAGACTCCGTGTCCCTATTGCTTACGGCACGGCGCAGCGACGCGGGCTATGAGATTTCGCTACGGGCCGCACTGTGGAATGCGGAGCGAGACACCGTTCGGATAACCACGGGCGGAATATCACCAGATCGACTCGCCGGCAACATCGCTCTGGTGTCGGACGCACGGGGCGATGGCGGTACCACGTTCTGGTTTTCCCGTTTCACTGCCGACGGCTCGAAGCTCACGCGGCACCCTGACCGCGCCGCCGGTCCAGTGCTCGGCACGCAACACACGCTGAGCCGTGGCACACTCAAGCTCACGGCGCAGTTCATGCCCATCGACAATGCCGCGGGCCAAATCGCGGTACTGCAAACCCGAGTTGACGACGACTGGGGCACGGTCGCTACGGCGCCCGTAGTGGTGCCGGGATATACCGCCACTTTCACTGTGCGTGACTGGGATGACACTCGCGACACTCCGTTCCGGGTTGCCTACAATCTCGTGGCGCAAGACGGGACCAGCGAGACTCATTTCACGGGAGGCACGATTCGGCGTGATCCGCTGGATCGTGAGGAGATTGTCGTTGCCGCGTTCACCGGCAATCACAACGTGCAGATGGGGGTGGATCGGGAGTGGTTCCCTTGGGACCAGGGGGTGTGGTTCCCTCACGGCGACCTCGTGGAGCACGTGCGGGCCCACGATGTGCAGTTCCTCTTCTTCAGTGGCGACCAAGTGTACGAGGGTGCGAGCCCGACGCGTGCGGACTTCGAGCATCCGTATGAGGACTATCTGTACAAGTGGTATCTCTGGCTCTGGGCGTTCGGCGAACTCACGGCCGAGCTACCTGCGGTGACGATCCCCGACGACCACGACGTGTTTCACGGCAACGTGTGGGGTGCCGGCGGCCGTGCCACTCCGGCCGGGCTGACCGGAGCCGCGGCGCAGGATGCCGGCGGTTACAAGCTGCCGGCCGAATGGGTCAACATGGTACAGCGGACGCAGACCAGTCACCTGCCCGATCCGTACGATGCCACTCCGGTCGAGCAGGGAATTGGGGTCTACTACACCGACGTGTTGTACGGTGGTGTGAGCTTCGCGGTGCTGGAGGATCGCAAGTTCAAGTCAGCGCCGGCGACACTGCTGCCGGCGGCCGATGTCTGGAACGGGTGGTCGCTCAACCCACGGTTCGATGCGAAGTCGCAGGCAGACGTTCCGGGTGCAGTTCTACTCGGCGACCGACAACTCTCCTTCCTGGAGCAGTGGGCCGCTGACTGGAGCGACGGTACCTGGATGAAGGTCGTGTTGTCGCAGACGCTGTTCGCCAACGTTGCCACGTTACCGGCCGGCGAGCGCACGGGAGCGGTCATCCCCAGCCTGGAGATCCTCGCGGAAGGTGAGTACGCCGAGGATGAGCACATGGTGAGTGACATGGACTCGAACGGATGGCCGCAGACGGGTCGCGATCGAGCGTTGCGAGCGATGCGCAAGGGCTTTGCCGTGCATCTCTCCGGTGACCAACACCTCGGCAGCACGATACAGTACGGCATCGATGATTGGCGTGACGCCGGATTCGCGCTCTGCGTCCCGTCCGTCGCCAACTTCTGGCCCAGGCGCTGGTACCCGCCGCAGCCGGGTGCCAACGGGCAAGAAAACGCAGCGCGGTACACGGGTGACTACGAAGATGGTTTCGGCAACAAGATGACGGTGCTCGCCGTCTCCAATCCGTCGCGCAGCGGTAGGGAGCCCACCGCGCTGCACGACCGCGCGCCG
>JBDHHA010000363.1:0-2502 GCA_039589615.1 Gemmatimonadota bacterium | reverse complement strand
GAAGGCGTTGAGCGGCGGGTTCTATCCCGTGTCGGCGATGCTGGCGGACGACGAGGTCATGGGTGTCTTCGGCCCCGGCGACCACGGCTCGACGTTCGGTGGCAACCCCCTCGGTGCGGCGGTGGCCCGGGCCGCCCTCAAGGTGCTGGTGGACGAGAATCTCGCGGAGCGGGCCCTCGAGTTGGGCGAGTGGTTCATGGGTGAGCTCCGGGCGATGGAGTCACCGCACGTGGCGGACGTGCGGGGGAAAGGTCTCATGATCGGGGTTGTGATCAAGGACGAGAGTGGCCCGGCCCGGCCCTTCTGCGAAGGACTCATGGAGAAGGGCATCCTCGCCAAGGAAACCCACGAGCAAGTCGTGCGGTTTGCGCCGCCGCTGGTGGTGGAGAAGGCGGATCTGGAGTGGGCGTTGGAGCCGATCGGTGACGTGCTGGGGGCGGTGACGAAGGTCGGCTAGAAAACCCGCAGCTTACGGGCGCTTCTGCCGGCGCAGATCGGACCGAACCCGGCGCCGGGCGGCGGCGGCCTTGAGGCGCTTGGCGGTGCTGGGTTTGACGTAGAACCGCTTTTTCCGGAGGTCCTTGAGGATTCCGGAGCGCATCACCTTTCTCTTGAACGCCTTGAGCGCGGCGTCCAAGCGGTCGCCCTCTCCCACGGTGACTTCGGTCATACGCTAATGTGTTTCGTTGTTCCCGAGAAAGCGAGGGCCGCCCCGATTGCCATCAAGGCGGCCCGAAAAACATCCGTGCCAGCGTCGCTCAGTCGCCCACTTTCGTCACGTTCTCCGCGGCGGGACCCTTCTGGCCGTCCACGAGATCGAACTCCACGCGCTCACCCTCGGCCAGGGACTTGAAGCCTTCGCCCTGAATGGCCGAATGGTGTACGAAGCAATCCCGCTCGCCGTCTTCCGGAGTGATGAACCCAAACCCCTTGGAATTGTTGAACCACTTCACCTTGCCAACCGTACGCATTCCGTACTCCTTGTTCGTTGTTGTGTCGGAGTCCCGGAACCGTACCGCGCTACCGACTGCAACAATTTGTTCTTGGATTCCCGAAGCTAGAGGCGCCAAAACGGTTAGTCAACTATTTGCGGTGCCACCCACAGCAGGTGGGGCCATTCGTCGAGATGCTGGTCCGGAGAATACGGCCGAAGCAGCCGGGCGCTCCGTCTTGTTCGACCGTACGCGGCGTCTCGGGTTGCCTGGGGTGAGTGGTCGATGATCATCCCGCCGTAACCTGCTTTGATCAGCGGAGTGAGGACCGACTCGACCGTCATGTCGTGCTCGCCCAAATAGCTGGGATGCAGCTCGAGGAGGATCCGCTTGACGCGATGAGCCTCGAGTGCGTGCGCCAGGCCCGCGACGGCGAATCCCTCGGCCCCTTCGATGTCCATCTTCAACAGGTCGACTGACGCGATTTCGAGGTTGTCCAGGATGGCATCGAGAGATTTGGCCTCGGCCTCCATCACGTGGGCGTCCGGGTCCGACGCCACGACGCGAGACAACCCGAAATTGCCGTCCGATTCCAGAAAGCCGCTGAGCCGGACCGTGCCCGCCTGTCCTGACGCCGCCACCGGAAGGCATGTCACGTGATCCCAGCGGTTGCGCTCGACGTTTTCGGTCAACAACCGGTACATGCGCGGGTCGGGTTCGAGAGCTACCACACGCCCCGCAGGTCCCACACGACTGGCGCCTAGCAGCGTGAAGTATCCCCAGTTGGCGCCGACATCCACGAACGTCATGCCCGGCTGGAGAATTTCGCCGACCAGGACCGTCTCTTGCGGCTCGTAGCCTCCGGTGAAGCACACCTCGCGGGAAATGCTGTCGCGCAGGTCACACACGAACCAGAAGCCGCCGATTCGTGCCGGTGATCGCATGGCAAACGGCTTGATTGGTCGTCCCAGGAGGTTCGCAGCGCGATACCTCCCGAGTGGAAGCCTGGACACGACCGGTGAGGTGAGCCGCACCCACCATGGTGCGGATGGATAATCATCAGTCATGACAACCGCTCGTCAGTAAAAAATGTCGCCGGGCGCTCATGGGTTTCCGATGGCTGGGTGAAACACCCTCATCATACTATACTCGCTGGATGCCGAATTTCTTCGTCCGAGCCGTCCGAGGCGGTGACACCGAAACCAAACATGAGGTTGCTGCGGTGGTGGTGGATCACGCTGGAGCAGTGCGCTGCTCCTACGGCGATGCGAACCTCGTCACGCCTCTTCGGTCGGTGGCGAAACCGTTCCAAGCACTTCCCCTGGTGGAGGATGGTGTGTTGGAGGCGCTCGGTATTGAGAGCGAGGAGCTGGCCGTCGCATGTGGATCGCATAACTCGGAGGAGTACCAGGTGGCGGTCGTGCGGGCGTGGTTGGAGCGGCTCGGCTTGCAGGAACACGACCTGGTCTGCGGGCCACACCGACCGCTGGCAAAGGACCTGGGCTTCCCATGCCGAGACGGCACGTGGGAAGACGTGGTCCTGGCGGCCCGATCTCGGGTGGCCAGCAAC
>JBDHHA010000362.1:0-2512 GCA_039589615.1 Gemmatimonadota bacterium | reverse complement strand
GTCTCGAGTGCGCGATGAACCTCATCGCCGAAGTACGCCTGCAAGACCTCTCCCGGGATACGCATGCGCTCGGTCAGGTCTCCCGCTTCGTCATAGGCCAGAGGCGACATGGGCGGGACGTAATAGACATTGGGTTCGGTCCCGTATTCTGGGTGCAGCGGCAGGGCCACCTTCCACTTGCGAACCAGCATGAAGACCTGTCCCGTCTCGTCATCGAGGTAGCCGTACGCCCGGGTCCTCCCCACGCACTGGCGATTGCAGGCCGGGGCGATCCCTCGCTCCACGCGCGGAAAGCAGCCGATGCACTTCTCGCTCCGGTCGGCCGCCGGGTTGAAGTAGGTCATCTTGTAGGGGCACGCCTCGACACAGTGACGATGTCCCCTGCACTGGTCCTGATCGATCACGACGATGCCGTCGTCGCGCTTGTGGATCGCGTTTCGCGAGCAGGCCATGACACAGGCGGGATTCGAGCAGTGATTGCACAGCCGCGGCAGGTAGAAGAAATAGGGATTCGGCCACTCTCCCTTGCCCTGGTCTTCGTCCCAGTTGTAGCCCCAGACGGGTGTCTCGTCGGTCGACGTCCGGGGCTGGAGCTTCCGTCCCTGGCCTGCGCCCCCGAAGAGCACCTCCGCGTGGTTGAACTGGAAGTGCTCGCCGCAATCGACCAGGTTCGTGAGCTCGCCCCTCCGCGGCAGGCCGTTTTCGTCGAAGCCTCCGCCCTTTTGCTCGAAGTCGCGCGGATACCCGCGGCCGGGACAGGTAGAAACGCTCGCCCAGCGCATGTGCTCGCTCCCGGGCCGCTGGGTCCACAAGCTCTTACAGGCCACCACGCAGGTCTGGCAGCCCATGCATTTGCTCAGATCGATCACCGTGGCTAGCTGGCGGCTAGACGCCTTCAGCTGCTCCTTCGAGACGCCCGTCTTCATCGCATCGGCTCCTCTCTGCTCTCGTGGTCGCCATCCACGCGGACTCACACCCTTTCGAAGTCGACCCGCAGGCCGCGATCGCTCGCGGGGGTTGGGGTGCCGCTACCGAAGAAGTGCCTCAGCTGGCCGTAGCTCCCCGCCATGTGGATGCCCTTCGGCATGCCGACGAGCAGGGAGTCGTGCGACTTCCAGCCGACGAACTGGTATGGCTCCCACATGTAGATGACCACCTGGTCGGGGCCTACTGCTGCGGAGGTGGAGGTCATCACTTCGAAGTCTCCGACGTCGTTGAAGACCCGCACCATGTCGCCGTCGGCGATGCCCTTCTCCTCGGCCACGCGGTCATTCACGAACAGGACGGGCTGGCCGCGGTGGAGCCTCGCCAGCTCTGGAGTCGCGATGTGGAGCGAGTGGATGCTCCCGCGGACATGACCGCTCACGATCCGGAACGGATGCATTCCTCCCACGGGCGGCGTCTCCTTGTGTGTCGGAAGTGCCTCGCCGGCCTCGAGATACCATTCGTGCTCGATATAGAACTGCGCCCGCCGCGCGTAGGTCGGATAGGGCAAGTGCTGGTCCAGATGCCACTTGAGGCAGGTGTAGGGCTCCGTTGGCTTCAGATCGGCGGCGGCGGCGTGCTTCTGGTACCCCGCGCCGAAGCTCGCAAACGGCACCTGGCCCCTTCTCTTCAGCTCTTTGAGGGTGGTTCCGTTCGGGAAGGTCCCGACCTTCTCGTTGATTCGAACGAACTCCTCGACGACGTCTTCTTGAGTGCTCAAGTGGCCGTCGATGGTGAAACGCTTGCGAAGATCGGCGTACTGCCGAACGGCGCCCGTGCGGTCCCGAAATGAGGTCATTCCCCGGGCCTGCGCCCGCTCACCGATCTTCTCCGCGAGCAGTACCCAGATCTCCCACTCCGGCCGCGCTTCGCCACGGGGCTCCACGGCCTGCTCGATCAGGGCGACGTAGCGGTTGAGCGCGAAAGTGATCGTGAGGTCGGCCTTCTCGTAGTACCAGGCCGCCGGGAGCAGGATATCGGCGAAGGCCGCCGAGGACGACATGCGGGTTTCGATGCCGAAGATCAGATCGAGCTTCGGAAAGAGCTCTTCCAGATACATCTGCCGCCCGCTGCGTTCGCGGCGCAGCGGATTGTGGGCCATCAGCATCAGGACCTTCGGCTCCTGAGCGGCCGTCGGCTTGGCCTGATGCTGGTTCCAGTACTGCCGCTCGACGGACTCCCGGAGATACTCGCCGAAAGTCCGGTCTTGGCTCGGATCGTTCCACTCTTTGCGATCCCACAGCTTCCGGTACCCGACCTGGTTGTACATCCAGAACACCGGTGGCACGATGCCCGCCAGCTGGGTCAGCCGCGAATGGAACTCGGTGGCGACGAGTTCGTCAGTGATCTCCGGGTCCTTCTCTCTGAGCTCCTTTGCCAGCTTCCGCTGGGTTCTCCGCAGGCGTAGCAGCTCCCACGTGGTTGCCGGTTTCTCGAGGCCAATCAGCAGCTCGATGTGATCGATGGGAATCAGGAATTGGTTGAAGCCGGTGCCAGGCTTCCCCCAGTTTCCGGTCAGCGCCATTGC
>JBDHHA010000361.1:0-2517 GCA_039589615.1 Gemmatimonadota bacterium | reverse complement strand
CACGTGTCACACTGCCGGAGGCGCGGCGGGGTCCACGTATGACTACATCGACGCGCTGTTCAAGGGCGTGGGGTTCGTGGACAACGGGAGCAAGCCTGCCGATTCGCTCCCCCTTTCCTGGAGCCAGCACGGCGGGTTCACGGGAAGTGCGGCGAACTTCCTCTACACGTCTCCCTACAACACCAAGGCCTTGAACGACTGCTTCAAGTGCCACGGCGACCGGCACAACAATACATACCGTCTGATCGACGCGGATACGGGGGGCGGGGACTCCTACGTCTACGACCCGGCCGTTGGGATGCAGGACAACACGGCGTCCGGGATCGAGAACGCGAACGACTTCTGCCTTACCTGCCACGACGGCAACGGTGCGGCGGGGGATGTGGAGATCGGCGGGGAGGTTCCCCCGAACGTCGCCGCGAACTGGACGACCTCGGGGCACGGCCGCCCGCAGGCGTCGGGGGCCTACCCCACGTCGGGGAACAACCCGGCGTACCTGAAATGCACAGCCTGCCACGAGATGCACGGGTCCAACCACGCGCAACTTCTGCCCGCGAAGAAAGACGCGGGCGGGAATTTTACGATCCCGGCGGCGATGCCGGAGAAGACGTTCCGCAGCGGGGGTAGTACGCTTCTGGCCCGGGACATCGACTTCACCGATTACTCGAATCCCGTATCGGGGAAGGGGTTCGGCACGGCGGGCGACCCGGGGGACCAGAAGGCCCCGGCGGGGGCGCAGACGGGATTGTGCGACGCCTGCCACCGGTTCGCGGGCAGGGCCAACGGCGGCACGGACAGCACCACGAACCAGGCGCACACCCACGAAGGGGACGGCGTGCAGGTTGGCAGCAATAACATCTTTGCCAAGGATTGCCTCGAGTGCCACGACACGCACGGCGGGGGCTTGACACCGAATATCTTCATGATACGGGAGACGGTGGGCCGGGACAGCGCCACCCAGAATCCGGTCTCTTTCACCGCCAAGACGGGTGCGGATTCCTACGACGAGTTAGACACCCCTGTCGAGTCGAACCTCGACGACCTGTGCGCCACCTGCCATAACAGCCCGCCGATAAGCCACAACTACCGCACAGAAAACACCGCGGGGAGCCACAACCAGGGGACGAACTGCATCACCTGCCACCAGCACGGCGCGACGGACAACGCGGCCAAGTTCGGGTTCCTCCCCCTGGAGTGCAACGGGTGCCACACGTACCCGGGGTTGCCTACTAACGGGGCGCACCGAATAAGTCAGCAGAGCCACGACGTGCACGTGGGGGTGCCAAGCGATGCGCCTGCGGTGGCGAACAAGGGGTACGACTGCAGTCAGTGCCACAACAACGCCAGCCACAACGACGCGGGGATCTCTGGACCGACGCAATGGGATAACACCGTGGATGTGAACAACCACGTGCAGGTGCGGTTCGACAACACATGGAACCCCGCGATCTCCAACCCGGCGGACACGACGCGGGACTCCACGTCGTTCGACAATACGACGAATGTCTGCTCGAACCTGTACTGCCACGGGACGGGGCTGGCGTCGGCCGGCGTGGACACCACGCCCGTATGGGCAGACGACACGACAACGTATTGCGGATCGTGCCATGATCCGCAAGCTTCCGGTGCGGACCTGTGGTCGGGCAACCACCGGGTGCACTTGGGCACACATACATCGGACAATGTGACCGGGCCGCAGGATATGATGCAGCATCCCGTCGGGACGCCAAGTTCCTGGCCGCCCGGCGAGTTGAACCGGTCTTGCGCCGCCTGCCATCCCTTCGACGTGCCCACGCCGGTCGGCTGCAACGACTGCCATGACGGCGCTCCGGGTGTGCTGATCGTCCAGTCTCCCACCCACGTCAACCTTCAGGTGGACTTCACGAACAACGACAACACTCCCAACGTTACCTCGACGTTGGGCGCGACGGCGCCGGGGGCGGATCCACCGCCGGACAGCACCGACCGGTGCAACAACTGCCACTCGACGGCGACGGTGAACGGGGCAGTGGGGGCGGCCCTGGCGAAGACGAACTGGGACAACAACGTGTACAAGCTGGACTGTCTGGCGTGTCACAACGGGGTCGTCCCGGCGACGAACTACCTCGACGGCACGGGATGGACGGCCCCGGACATGCTGGGGAACGACAACACGTTCGGCGCGGAGATACGAGGCCACAACCGCCCGACGGGCGACGGCGCATATCCGGTGACCGGCAACCCGGCTGCGAACCAGCCCTGCACCTCGTGCCACGATGAAAATATCAGGCACATCAACAACGGGAACGACAACACGTATGCGGGGAACCGCCTGCTTTCGGCGGTGAACGGGATCGCCACGGGGGGCACGGTGACCGGCCTTTGCGAGGCGTGCCACACGACGGCGGGGGCAAGCCCTGCGACGAAGAAGAGCGTCAACTCCCGCGGCAACGCGGGGTATACGGACCGGCTGGAGGCGGTGTTCACCAGGCTGGACTGCGCCCAGTGCCACGAGGCGCACGGGATGGTGAACGTGAC
>JBDHHA010000360.1:0-3911 GCA_039589615.1 Gemmatimonadota bacterium | reverse complement strand
CGATCTGCTGATGTTCGACCGCGAGACCGAGAGCCTGTGGTCGCAGATCGCCGCCGAGTCCGTGACCGGTCCCTCGGTCGAGCAGCGCCTGACGCTCGTGCGGTCGAAGCTGCGGCGGTGGGGCGAGTGGAAGCGCGCCCACCCCGAGACGACGGTGCTGTCCGCGGAGACCGGCCATCTCCGCCGCTACGGCCACCCTCCCTACGCTGGCTACGACACGTCGGAGCGTCTGCTGTTCCCGGTCGGGACGGACCCCCGCTACCACCCCAAGATGCGAACCGTAGGGCTGCGGCTTCCCGATGGAACGGCGCGCGGCTATCCCCTCGAGGAGGTGCGGCGGGCCGGCGGGCGCGTGGAGGAGACGTTCGCGGGCCATCCGGTGAAGATCCGTCTCGACCCCGAGTCGGAAGTCTTCACCGTGGAGGCCCCCAGTCCGATCGAGGTCGTCGAGGGGTTCTGGTTCGCGTGGAACGCCTTCCACCCCGGCGGCAGCGTGTTCGTCGCTCCCTGAAACCCGCGGCGGAAGGCGACGCCGTTCACAGGAAGGAGCGCTCCGCCTCCGGCCCGCTACCCTTCCCACCACCCGCTGGTCGCTGGAGTCAGGATTGACCGCGTCGCAGATTCCTGGAGGTGCGCGATGGGTAGCACTGCAAAGACCCGCGACGAGTTTCAGAGCGAGCTGGACGCCTTACGTGCCCGCATAGCAGAGCTTGAGCGTGCCCGGGCTGAACGAGAGCAGATACTGGAGGCGCTACACGAGAGCGAGGCCAAATACCGATCTCTGTTTGACGCCGCCGGTGATGCCATCTTCCTGACGAGACCCAGTGGTGAAGACCTCCACTTTACAGACTGTAACCCGCGTGCGCTCGAGATGTTCGGGGCGGCCCGCGAAGAACTTATCGGAAGAACTCCCTTCGAGTTTTCTCCGGCGGCACAGCCTAACGGAAGGCCATCGCGCGAAGCCGGCGTGCGCAGGGTCCGTGCGGCGTTGTCCGGAGAACCTCAGTTCTTCGAGTGGCAACACTGCCGTCTCGACGGAACCCCCTTTGATGCGGAAGTCAAGCTCGATCGCGTTGATCTGGGTGGAGAGCCTTGTGTGCTAGGCATCGTTCGTGATGTCAGCGAGCGCAAACGGGCACAGGAGAGGCTCACCGAAACCGCGGAACAGCTGGAGCACCTCCTGAAGACCGGCCCCATGGCGATTTACAGGTGTGAGCCAAGAGCTGACTACCCGGCCACCTTTATAAGCGAGAACGTCAAGGACCAGCTCGGCTACGAAGCACACGAATTCACGGACGATCCACGCTTCTGGACGCGTCACATTCACCGGGATGACGCGCCGCGTGTCCTTTCCGAGATATCGAGACTGCTCGAGCCGATTCTTGCACAAGGACGGGAGCTACCGCTGGATGCTCGACGAGTTGAGGCTCACACGCGACGCGGAGGGGAACCCGCGGGATATCATTGGCAGCTGGATAGACATAACCGACCGCAAGCGAGCCGAACAGGAAAAGGAGCGGCTCGAGGCTCAGCTCCGTCAGGCACAGAAGATGGAGGCCGTAGGCCAACTTGCCGGTGGCGTCGCGCACGACTTCAACAACATCTTGACGGTGGTCCTCGGGAACGCGGAATTGCTGCTCTCGACGGCGGAGCGAGGCCCAGATGAGCACTTCACCAACGTGGTGAAGAGCGGGCTGGAGGCGATCAAGTTCGCAGGCCATCGAGCGGCGGCACTGACGCGGCAACTGCTAGCATTCGGGCAAAGAGAAATGGCAAGCGTGGAGGTGCTCGATCCGGACCCCGTGATCCGCGACGCCGAGAAGATGGTCCGGCAGTTGCTCCGCGAGGACATCGTGTTTGATGTGGACGTCGCGTCGGACACTCGTCGCATTCACGCCGACGCAGGGCAGTTCGAGCAGGTCATGATCAATCTCGTCGTCAACGCTCGCGATGCCATGCCGAAAGGCGGAACGCTGACCGTGACATGCGCCAACGCAGACTTGAACGAAGCCCACGCCGCCGCTCACATCGGCGCGAGGCCCGGACCCCACGTCATGCTTGCCGTCAGCGACCCGGGCGTCGGGATGAGTAACGAAACGATGGAGCGCATGTTCGAGCCGTTCTTCACGACAAAACCCACTGGAAAAGGGACCGGACTCGGCCTCACGACGGTCTATGAAATCGTGAAGCAGGCGGGTGCGCATATCTCAGTCGAGAGCGAGTTGGACAAAGGCTCAACGTTTACGGTGTACTTCCCGGCGGCTGAAGAAGAGGTAGCGAAGCCGGAAACGGCGGCCTCACTTGACGAACAGGGCGGAGATGAGGTGATCCTGGTGTGCGAGGACGAAGAAGACGTCCGCCGAGTGGCTTGCCAGGGCCTGCGGGCGGGCGGGTACACGGCCCTCGAGGCGGTGAACGGAAAGCACGCCTTGGACGTAGCAGCAGATTACGACGGTAAGATTGACCTGCTGCTGAGTGACGTCGTCATGCCGGAGATGAACGGCAAAGACCTCGCCGAGGCGATGGCCGGGAGCTATCCGGAGATGAGGGTCTTGTTCGTTTCGGGATATACGGATGATGTGCTCGACGGTGGGGTCTCCCGAAGTGAAGGAAAGGACTTCCTGCAAAAGCCGTTCAGCCCAACCGTGCTGCTAAAGCGTGTTCGCGGACTACTGGACAAGACCTAGCCCGCGCATCATTACGATCCCGCCAGAGCCCCCTGATCCTCGAGAACATCGCCCTCCGACACCAGGTCCAGGTCCTCAAGCGGTCGGCGGGTTGCATCACCGCTACTACCAGGAGGCGGCCTAGATGTCGAATTTGGGGGGATGGACTATTTGGTAAGGACAAGGCGGAATTGCATGGATCTTGACCGGATCTGCTCGACGGTGGGAGAATGAGCGAGGATTTGCGATAGAGGAGCATCCGTGGGTTATCCGATCTGGCTGCTGGGACTCGTGATCCCGGGCCCGTTTGGGCGTTTGCTCACTGGCGCCCTGCTGTTCGTCGGGATGTTCGCACTGTTTCTCCTCGGCGACGCCGATCACTCCATCTCCGGATCAGCGGCGCTGTTCATCAGCGCCATCACGGCGTATATCGTGCCGGTGTTCAGCTACAGCATCAAGAGCTCCGTGCGGGCGGTGAGCGATCTGGAGGAGCTGCTGCAGCTGACTAGAGCGGAGTTCCTGGAGGTTCGCTCCTCCATCAGTCATCGTCCAGCGTGGTGGAACGCCATGGTCTGTGTCCTGGGTGTTACCGGGGGCCTGTTCCACATATATATCATGCGCGGCAGTCTCACCGACGTTTGGCGGCTTGGACTGGAGGACCGTGGAGAACGTCTCGAACATATCGGTACCCTCATCGTCTGGATCGTCATGACAACGACCATCTACGCGCTGGTGGAAAACGGAGTACGCATCGGCCTGCTTGGCAAGCAACTGCGCCCCCTCGACCTGTTTCGAACCCACCGATTACTGCCCTTCGCACGGGTAGCCATTGCCTCAACTCTATCCATTGTCGGCTCTTTAGCCCTGTTTCCCCTGCAATCAGTAGACCGGGACATCACGTTCATGGCCGCTAGTCCCGGGCTCGTGGCCGCTTCGGCGCCCCTCGTCGCGCTGCTGCTTTTTCCAGTGTGGCACGTCCACCAGGCCATCCGGACCCGCAAGGCCGCCGAGCTAGCCGCGATCGATGAACGGGTCGCGGCATTGGGAGATCCCCCGCACGGTGTACGCGAGGACCAGATCCGGGCATGCAATGAGCTTCTCGATTACCGGGACCACATCCAGCGCGTGCCGGATTGGCCGGTGGACGTGGGCGCCGTCAGTCGACTCTTTCTCTACCTGATAATCCCACCGTTGACTTGGGTTGGCGCCGCCCTGATCGAAAACGTGGTAGACCGGCTGGTATGA
>JBDHHA010000359.1:0-4698 GCA_039589615.1 Gemmatimonadota bacterium | reverse complement strand
ACGTCAGTGCAGCTCGGCGTTGCGTCGGTCCTCGCGTCGATGCGGGACCAGATTCCGGGAACGATCAAGTTCATCTTTCAGCCGGCCGAAGAAGGACCGCCCCAGGGCGAGGAGGGCGGTGCGGATCTAATGGTCCAGGAAGGTGTTCTGGAGAACCCCCGACCGATTGCCATCTTCGGGCTGCACTCCTTTGCGGAAATGGAGGTGGGCAAGGTCGGGTACACCGAGGGACCGGCGCTCGCCGCAGTGGACCACTTCCGAATCGAGATCAAGGGAAAACAAGCCCACGGCGCGTCGCCACACTTGAGCGTGGACCCGGTTGTCATGGCCTCACAGGCGATCATGGCTTTTCAGACCATCCGGTCGCGCAATTTGAACCCCCTCGAGCCGAGCGTCGTGACGGTGGGCATCGTCCGCGGCGGTACGCGGTTCAACATCATTCCCGACGGTGTGCATCTCGAAGGCACCGTCCGGACCTACAACCCCGACGTCCGTGACGCCGTCGAGCGCCGCATGGGGGAGATCCTCGACGGGATCACCGCGGCGGGTGGCGGGACCCACGAGCTGGACTACGACCGGGGAACCCCGGCTACCATCAACGATATCTCCCTCACCCGTCAGATGGCCCCATCCTTGGAGCGGGTCGTGGGGATCGACAAGGTGGAGATCCTCGACCCCACCATGGGTGGCGAAGACTTTGCCTACTACGCCAACGAGATCCCCGGGTTCTTCTTCCGCCTCGGCATGGTGGCACCCGGCACGACGTCCGGCGGACACCATACACCGGACTTTCAGGCCGACGACGGCTCAGTCCCAGTTGGCATGCGGGCGATGGCGAACCTGTTGATTGATTTTCTGGAGATGCAGGCGGCGCAATCGATCAACTGATCGAGTTCCGCCAGCGTCGAGACCCCCGCGTGGTCACACGCGGGGGTTTTTCAATAATGAAACCCCGACCCGATGTAGAACCCGGTGCCCTCGGCACCCTTCGCGAGCGCTATGCTCATGGTAGCAGCGCGGGAGATGGGGGCGATCCAGATTCCGCCTCCCACAGAAGCGTGCCACGTGCATGCTTGTGAAAGCGAGAGGGTACAGTCAGCCGTCGACACTTCGCCTTCGTGAAAGACACGACCCACGTCGCTCAACCCGAAGACACCTAGCTCTCCCGGGAAGAGCACGAAGAACCGCGTGATAAAGAGCCGTAGCTCTGCATTGGCATAGATCGACGCCTCACCGGCGTACCGCTGCTGTCGAAATCCGCGCACCGTGCGGGCACCGATGAACGCGGCTTCGTAGAACGGCACACGACCCCACACCTTCTTACCCCCCACCCGGAGCGCCAGCGTTTGATTGGGCGTGGGAGATAGGTACGCCGACACCGCCCCATGCACTTCGCCGAACGGCTCTTCGATGTCAAGCCACGACGGGTAGTAGCTGGCCCCTCCGGTAAACAGGAATCCCTTTCTGGTGGCCACCGCCTCGTCGCGCCGATCCACGTTGAACGACGCCCGGACTCCGACCTGGTCGAAGCGCCCCGAGCCGTACGGACTGCTCTCGGGGTTCGCAGGGTCCGAAATGATCGCGGTGGGGTCCTCCGTCGTGTCGGAAGCGGACGACTTCAATACCGGGCCCACTTCCACCTCCAAGGTCCGTCCGGGAACAAATGACAATGCCGGTGCAAGCCTCAGCTGCTTCAACTTGATCGTGTAGTACGAACGTGACCCCTCGGCCGGGATCTCATTGCCAAACCCATGAAAGTGGAGGATCTCCATCCCGGTGAACGAGGCGTCGAGGGACGCGTCGAAGTTGCGCCTGACGTCTTCGAATTCATGCCGGTACCGAAAGTCAAAGCGTCCCAGACGCCCTGCGCCGTTGGCGTACCCGGCTCTGAATTGTATTCGAGAACTGTACGGATCCTTGAGAAAACCGTACCGCATGTAACTGCCGCCAAAAGCCACGAACAGCCCCACGTCGCCGTTAATGGCAAAGGCCGGCATCGGTACCCACGCGTGCCCCCAATCCGGCGGGATCGCCTTGTCCTCCCAGTGAACCGGCGGATCAACGCGCCTGTGGACGAAGTCGGCGGACCTGCCGGTCACCCCCGTCGCACCTCCCCGATCGTAAACGGACAGTGAGCCACCACCCGCCTGCGTCGAATCCACGAACTCGTCTCGCTCGTCGCCCCCGATCATTCGCAAGTGCATGCCTCGAGGAATCCGACCCCGGACCACCGCCTTGTCCGTGCCGTGAAGTAGATAGAGTCGTACCTCTCGTGTTTCCCGGGGATCGAATACCCGATGGAAGAACGGAGCAGGTCGAACCTGGGCATCTTCGTCATCCCGGTCGTACAGCCGAACCTCCAAACGGCGACACGAGCTCGTAGAGCTTGTCCGCGGCCAGTTTCAGACTATCGCGACGCACCTTGAGCTGGCTCGCCATCTCCGCGCCGATCAACTCGTAATGTTGGGGAGGCATCTGCAGAACCGCATCGTCGATCACCGCGTCCGTCAGCCTGCCCTGGAGATCCGCAACCACCGAATCCCACGCCGGTTTGTCCAGTTCCACCAGAAAACGCCGGTCTATGTCCCAGCAGTTGACGGTCAGACCGACGATGCTGGGATACTCCTCACTGAAAGCCACCATCCGCGGTTCGTAGATGCGATACACGCTTTTCAGGAAGCCATCGAGTTTGACGAACGCCTGGTCTCGATCCCTGGGAATGGGCCGCCATACGTAATTCTCGCCCTCGTCGAACCGAGCCCACCACCAGTTGTTCACGCTGCGATCTCTGTCTCCCACGAGCAGGTCGACGAGACGAGCAGTGAGCAGGGCCTCGTTGTCCATGCGATTGCGCGGGCTGTCATCGAAGTCGTCCATCATGCCCGGGCTGTCGACGATCCTTCGCGAGTCCGCAAATCCGGTCGCGCCCTCGGGACCATCATCAGGCCGCTCCTCGAACAGCACCAGCAGGTTTGCGAAATCCTCGCGGAACTCGCCGAGCCGTGGATCGTCGGGGAGCACGAAGAGCCGTGGCTCGACGTGGAGCACGCCGGCCGCGCGCAACAGCGGCGCCACGACGAGAGCTCCACTGGGGTGGAACGCACTGATCTGATCTTGGAGAATCGACTCCACCGGTGTGCCGCGAAATTCCTCGGCAAGGCCCTGCGCCGTGTTCTTGTCGACGGACCGGAAGACGTATCGCTTTCCATCGGCTCCCCGCACGTGCAGGGTCCTGGTGGTCATCCCACCTCCCACACGCATGGGCGTGACGCCGCCCCCGAGGCGGGAGAGATCCGCCACCTCCACCCGCACAGGTGACACCCAAAGCTCCCGGTACCCCCGACCGGCCATCGTCCCTCGCAACCAGCTGGCGCCGTACCGCGCACCTGCAACAACCGTGACGGACTCTGCCGCCGCGGGGCGCGTTGTAGGACGTTCTTGAGCGGAAAGAGCGACGGGGGCGGCCACCAGCAGGAAGGCTGCAACGGCCAGGCTGCGGCGAACCGCCCAAACGGACCCTCTGCGCCACGAGGTCATGCTGACCTCCTCTCGAAGCAAGTCCAGTTATCTGGCGGACCTCGGCGCGGCCGGAAGACCCAACACCACTGCGGCCAATGTATCACTTTTGGGCAGCGCTTGCCTTCAGCTACTGCGTTTGCAGCTGGCAGTGTCTGGAGATCTGAGGTGGGTTTGTACCAGGGTGGAGCGGGGCCGGCGCTATCCGGCGTGTCGCTGCCCCCACCCGTTTCCCGTGGTGCCGGCGGCGGCGGCCTTCATTCCCTCTTTGGACTCCTCGACGGACTTGCTCAGCCCGCCCCTGAAGCGGTGTGCCAGCCGGAAGCCGAGAATGCCGAGCCGCTCCGACCAGCGCCGGCTCGATCGCGTCATCACCGACGTGGGCGTCGCATACTCAGACTCCACGGCTCTCATGAACCGTGCGACGGACCGAAACCGCATCTGGGGGTTCACCGACATCGCCTTCGCCACGGCCAGGGAGATTCCTGCCGGCACGTTGCGCACGAGCTCGTCGATGCGTGGCACGGGCCGGGTGAACCGGTGAGCGATCATCTTCTGATCCGACTCCGCGGCGAACGGCGCCTGCCCGGTCAGCACCCCAGGCTGTACACGTCGCTCCTGGCGTCCGTGTGGTCTCCCGTCGCCTGCTCCGGACTCATGTAGGCCGGCGTTCCCCCCGAAGAATCGACCATGGCGCGCCACGGACGTCCCTGCACGTGCTGGGCCCGAGCGATTCCGAAATCGGCGAGGATGGCGTGCCCCGCCGACATGAGGATGTTCTCCGGCTTGATGTCGCAGTGGACCAGCCCGCTCTCGTGGGCATACTCCAGCGCCTCCGCCAGATCGCTCACGATGTTGAGGGCCTCGATGGCGGGGAGGCGTTTTTGCTCATTGAGGAGATCCCGCAGAGATCCCTCTTTGAGATAGGGCATGACGTAGTACAGGGTGTCGGCGCCCTTGCCGGAATCGATGAGCTGGAGGATGTGGGGATGCTGCAACTGTGCCGTCACCCGAATCTCACGGGAGAACTGCCGCTCCCCCACATCGGCCACGACGTCCGGCGACAGCGCCTTGATGGCCACCTGCCGCCCGTGCTTCACGTCCCGGGCCAAGTAAACGGTCCCCATCCCCCCGCGTCCCAACACGCGGTCGAAGATGTATCGGTCGGACAGGGCCGCCTGA